>JBEVKV010000478.1:0-4972 GCA_040509515.1 Pyrinomonadaceae bacterium
CGTACCCCGACCGGGACGCCGGCCTCTCGCACAACGGGGGGCGCGACCATGTGCTTTCGGCCGGCTCGCGCTACGACCTCCCGAAGCGCGAGCCCGTCGTCGAGAAGGCCGACGGCGCGCCGAAGAAGGGCAAGGCCGACGAGGGCGACGGCCGTCCCGCCGGGAAGGCTCCGGCGAAGAAGTCCGCCAAGAAGTCCGCCAAGAAGTCCTGAAGAACGCAAGGTGAAGTGATGAAGATCGAGGGGATACGCACGCTCGCCGGGCCGAACGTCTACACGCACCGCCCGGCGCTCATCCTGAGGCTCGACCTCGAAGAACTGGCCGGCCGCGAGACGCGCGAAATCGAAGGCTTCAACGAGCGTCTGCTCGCCGCCCTGCCCGGCCTCGCCGAACACCACTGCTCGCTCGGCCGCGCGGGCGGCTTCGTCGAACGTCTTAACGAGGGCACCTACTTCGGCCACACGGTCGAGCACGCCGCGCTTGAGCTGACCGGCCTCGCCGGCGTCGGCGTCACGCACGGCAAGACGCGCGCCGAGCGCGAGCCGAACCTCTACAACGTCGTCGTCGAATACAAGGCCGAGCACGCCACGCGCTACCTGCTTGAGACGGCCGTCCGGTTGGTCGATGCGCTCGCGCGCGGCGAGGCGTTCAACGTCGAGGAGAAGGTGTGCGAGGCGCGCCGCGTAGCCGCGCGCACGGAACTCGGCCCCTCGACGCGCGCCATCGTCGAGGCCGCGGCGCGGCGCGGCATCCCGTGGGAGCGCGTCGGCGAGGGCAGCGTCGTCCGGCTCGGCTGGGGCCGGCACCGCCGCTTCATACAGGCCGCCGTCTCCGACCTGACGAGCGCCGTCGCCGTCGAAACGTCGTGCGACAAGGAGCTGACCAAGCTCATGCTCGAACAGGCCGCCGTCCCCGTCCCCGCCGGCCGACTCGTCTCGACCGAGGACGAGGCGCTCGCGGCCTTCGAGACTCTGGGCGCGCCCGTCGTCGTCAAGCCGCTCGACGGCCGGCAGGGCTGCGGCGTCTCGCTCAACCTCTGGACGCCCGAGCAGGTGCGCGAGGCTTTCCGCATCGCGCGCGACTTCTCCCCGAGCGTGCTAGTCGAAGAGCTGCTCGCGGGGCGCAACTACCGCGTGCTCGTCGTCGGAGGCGAGGCCGTGGCCGCGAGCGAGCGCCTGCCCTGTTACGTCACCGGCGACGGCTCGCACACGCTGGCCGAACTCGTCGAGATCGCCAACCTCGACCCGCTGCGCGGCGAGGGGCACGAGAAGCCTCTGACGAAGATCGTCGTCGACGAGATCGTCCTCGCGCACCTGCGCAAGAACGGCGTCTCGCTCGCGGACGTGCCGGCGGCCGGCCGGACGGTGACGCTGCGCGACGGCATCAACCTCTCGACCGGCGGCGTCGCGCGCGACGTGACCGACCGGATGCACCCGACCGTCAGAGACCTCTGCGAGCGCGCCGCGCGCGCCATCGGGTTAGACATCTGCGGCGTCGACCTCGTGCTCGAAGACATCTCCGCGCCGTTCGAGCGCGGGCGCGGCGGCGTCATCGAGCTGAACGCCTCGCCCGGCCTGCGCATGCACCACTTCCCGAGCGAGGGCCGCCCGCGCGACGTGGGCGGGAAGATCGTCGAGATGCTCTTCCCCGAGGGCGACGGGCGCGTCCCCGTCGTCGCGGTCACGGGCACGAACGGCAAGACGACCGTGACGCGGATGACCGGGCACGTCCTCGCCTCGACCGGCCTGTGCGTCGGCGTGACGACGACCGACGGCATCTGGGTCGGCGGCCGTCAGATAGCGAAGGGCGACACGACGGGGCCGCACTCGGCGCGCACGGTGCTCTCCGACCCGACGGTCGAGGCCGCCGTCTTAGAGACGGCGCGCGGCGGCATCATGCGCCGAGGGCTGGGTTACGACTGGTCGGACGTGGGCGTCGTCACAAACATCCAGCCCGACCACTTCGGGCAGGACGGCATCGAGAGTCTGGAAGACCTCGTCTACGTCAAGTCGCTCGTCGCCGAGCGCGTGCGCGACGGCGGCACGCTGGTCTTGAACGCCGACGACGAACAACTCGCGCGACTGGCCGACGAGACGCGCGTGCGCGCAGACCTCAAGCGCGTCGTCTACTTCTCGCTGCGCCCCGAGCGCGTCGTCATCCGCAAGCACCTCGACGCGGGCGGCACGGCCTTCTTCGTCCGCGACGGCCGCGTCGTCGAGGCCGCGGGGCCCGAGCAGTGGGACGTGCTCGGGCTCGAAGACGTGCCCGTCACGTTGGGCGGGACGGCCGAGTATCAGGCGGCGAACGTTCTGGCCTGCGTCGCGGCGTGCCGCGCGCGCGACGTGGCGCGCGAACAGATAGCCGGCGCGCTGAAGACGTTCCGCGGCGCGGCCGACAACCCGGGCCGGACGAACATCTTTCGCCTGCCCGCGGGCGGCCACGTCGTCCTCGACTACGGCCACAACCCGGAGGCGTTCGCGGCCGTCTGCCAGACGGCGGCGCGCTGGCGCGGCCTGCGCGTGACCGGCGTCGTCGGCGTCCCCGGCGACCGCTCGGACGCGCTCGTCGAGCAGGCGGCGCGCATCGCCGCGCACGGCTTCGGGCGCGTGGTCGTCAAGGAGGACAAAGACCTGCGCGGGCGACGCCCCGGCGAGGTCGCCGCGCTCATCCGCCGCGCGGTGCGCGACGAGGTGCCGTGGCGCGAGTGCGCGGTCGTGCTCGACGAGGAGGAGGCGCTCAGGCGCGAGCTGGCTCACCTCGGCGCGGGCGACGTGGTCGTCATGTTCTACGACAAGTTCGAGCCGCTGCGCCGCATACTCGAAGAGTTCGGAGCCGGGCCGGTCGAGACCATCGAGGGGCTCGCGCCGCAGGCGGACGCGTTTGCCGCCGCCGCCGGAGCGCCCTCGCCGGCCGTCCCGCAGACGGCGTCGGCCGAGGACACCAAGCCGCTCGTCGGTGTCCGCCGCACGCGCCGCACGCGCGCCGACTCCGCGCAGGACAGGCAGGGTTACAGTTGGAGGTGAAGAGGAGTGATGAGTGATGAGTGATAAGAAAGAGAAAGCAAGTTCCGGTTCTTCTTTCTCATCACTCATCGCTCATCACTTATCACTCCTACAGCAGCAATGGCCGAAGCCGCGCAAAATTTTCCGCCGGCCGAGCCGCTCGTGGTGGTCACGCGCGGCTCTTTCGTCGAGTCGGTTCACCGCGGGCACGTCGTCGCGTTGGACGGGCGCAGGCGCTTGGTCGCGCGGCTCGGGTCGGCGGGCGCGGTCAGTTTCATGCGCTCGGCGACGAAACCGTTCCAGGCGCTCCCGCTCGTCGCGTCGGGCGCGGCCGACCGCTTCGGCCTGAACGCGTCGGAACTGGCCGTCGCCTGCGGTTCGCACGACGCAACGCCGGCGCACACGGACGCCGTGCTCTCTCTGCTCAGAAAGGCGGGGCTCAACGCCTCCGACCTGAAGTGCGGCGCGCACGAGCCTTACTCGAAGGAGGCGGCCGAAGCGTTGCGCGCGCGCGGCGAGAGCCCCGGCGCGCTCCACAACAACTGCTCGGGCAATCACGCCGGGCTGCTCGCGCTCGCGCGACACCTCGGCGCGGACGTCAGGACTTACGACCGCCCCGACAACCCCGCGCAGCGCGCGGTCTTCCGCGCCGTCTCCGAGTTCTCCGGCATCTCGGAGGGCGAACTCGAACACGCGACGGACGGCTGCGGCATCCCGACCTTCGCGCTGTCCGTCGAGACGGTGGCGCGCATGTTCGCGCGCCTCGTCGCGCACGCCGGGTCTGAAGGCGTCGGGGCCGTGGTCGGGGCGATGACGCAACACCCCGAGATGGTCGAGGGCGACGGCGAGCTGGACACCGAGTTGATGCGCGCGTGCGCGGGCCGCCTCGTCTCGAAGGTCGGCGCGGAGGGCGTCTACGCGGCCGGCGTCCTCCCGTGCGAACGCTGGCCGGACGGCCTCGGCCTCGCCTTCAAGATCGAGGACGGCGACAAGGGCGACCGCGCCCGCCCGCCCGCCGCCGTCGAACTACTCCGCCAACTCGGCGTCCTCTCGGGCGACGAGGCCGCCGCGCCCCCGCTCTCCAAACTCGCCGGCCAGACCCTCAAGAACCACCGCGGCGACCGCGTGGGCGAGGTGCGCCCGGTCTTCCGCCTGCCCGGCGCGGCCTCCTGAAAAGTTTCGGCCCCGAGCCGGGTTTGTCGCCGCCCCGAATAAAAGGGTTGACAGAATCCGCGGCCTGAATAAAATAACGGACGTTCGTTTTTTGAGGGGGCGGATGCCGAAACTGAGTCAGGAGGCTTTGGAGGCGCGGCGCGGCCGCATCGAGGAGGCGGCGCGCGAGCTGTTCATCAAGCGCGGCTTTCACGCCACCTCGATGCGCGACATCGCGCAGGGCGCCGAGACCTCGCTCGGCAACCTTTACAACTACTACCCGACCAAGGAAGACATCCTCGAATCGATCATCGGGCGCTACCAGAAGGTGATCGACGCGCGCCTGCGCGCCATCTTCGACGAGGTCGAAGAGCCCTTCCACCCCGAGAGCCTCAAGCGCTTCGGGCGGATGGTCAGGGAGTTGGTGAGCGCGCACACGGACTTCTGGCTGCTGATGTACATCGACGTGCTGGAGTTCGAGAACCGGCACTTCCGCAAGATGTTCGAGGGGCTGTCGGGCACGCTGCGCCGACGCTTCGCGCCCTACTTCCGGCGACTGAAGGAGGAGGGCGCGCTCTACGACGGCGTCGACCCGGCGGTCGGCTTCACGGCGGCATACATGCAGTTCTTCAACTACTTTCTGGTCGAGAAACTCTTCGGCGGCCGCCGACACCTCGGGCTCTCGGACGACCGCGTCGTCGAGCACCTGACCGAAATCTTCTGCCGGGGCGTGCTGCGCCCCGAAAAACTGCGCGAGATGGCGGCCGCGCCGCCGCCGACTAAATCAAAGAGCAAGTGACCCGCGAGCGGCCGGCCCT
>JBEVKV010000479.1:0-3741 GCA_040509515.1 Pyrinomonadaceae bacterium
CCTCGCCGACGAGCAGGCCGGCTGGCGCCCCGCCGATCCGCCCTGGTCGCGGGCGGCGAGCCGTTCCGGCCGCCCTCCGCTCGCGCCCGCCGCCGCGCCGCCGGCCGCGGGGGCCGCGACCGCCGCCGCCGCCGCCGAGACGCCGAAGGTCTCCTCCAGCTCCTTGACGAGCTGCGAGGCTTCGAGAAGGGTCATGCCCTTCAGAAATTCGATCACATCTTCACGTGTAGCTGCCATGATGACTCCGATTTCCTCCTCAAAGGGGTTCTAGTGTTGCTGTCCGTTGCTAGTTCGCAGCAGGAGAACCCACGGGACGCGCGCCCCGGGTCCGTTGCATCCAGACCCCGTCGCCCGTCCGAGCCGTCAAAGGCGACCTGACGTATCGCCCCGCTCGTTTTCCGCGTCCGGCTGACTCCAATGAGATTTCAAACTTGAAACCTCAAATTTCAAACTCTTAAGAGGCGGCCTCGCCCTCGCCGCCCTTCTGCTCGCCGATCTGCTTGACGACGATGGCGAGGTTGCGCGGCACGGCCGAGATGACCGTCACGATGCGCTGCGCCTGCGCGTTGATGAGGAACATGATCTTCGAGATCAACTCCTCCTTCGACGGCAGCGTGGCGATGGCCTCCACGTCGGGGAGCGCGACGACGCGACCCTCGACGACGCCCGCCTTGAAGCTGAAGACGTCCGGATTCTCGCGGGCGAACTTCGTGATGGCCTTCGACAACTGGACGGGGTCGCCCTGCGCGAGCGCGAGCGCGGTGACGCCCTTGAAGTGCTCGGACGCGCCCGCGAAGGGCGTGCCCTCGGCGGCCTTGCGCGCCAAAGTGTTCTTGACGACGGTGTAGCGCGCGCCCGCCTCGGCCAGTTGGCGGCGCAACTCCTGATCCTTCGAGACCGTCAGCTTGTTGAAGCCGATGAGCATCCCGGCGGAGGCCGCCTGGAACTGCTCGGTGAGGGCTTCGAGGTCTCTCTGCTTCTGCTCTCTGGTCTTCATAACTTTACTTTCGCCTCCCCTTTACCGGGCGTAGACCGTCTCGTCCAGCAGAACGCCCGGACTCATGGTCGAGGCGAGGTTCACCTTCTTGACGTACTTGCCCTTGGCGGTCGAGGGCTTGGCCTTGACCACCGCGTCGAGCAGCGTCTGCGCGTTCTCGCGCAGGCGGTCGTCCTCGAACGAGACCTTGCCGATGCCGACGTGGATGACGCCGGTCTTGTCGACGCGGTACTCGACCTTGCCGGCCTTCGTCTCGCGCACGGCCGTCGCCACGTCGAACGTGACGGTGCCGGTCTTCGGGTTGGGCATCAGGCCGCGCGGGCCGAGCACCTTCCCCAACTGACCGACGAGCCGCATCATGTCGGGCGTGGCGATGACGGCGTCGAAGTCGAGCCAGCCGCCCTTGATGCGGTTGACCACGTCCTCGCCGCCGGTCATGTCGGCTCCGGCCTCCTCGGCCTCCCTGACCTTCTCGCCCTGCGCGATGACGAGCACGCGCACCGTTTTGCCGACGCCGTGCGGCAGCACGACCGTGCCGCGCACGAGCTGGTCGGCCTTACGCGGGTCGACGCCCAGCCACATCGTCAGCTCGACCGTCTCGTCGAACTTGCGCGCCGTGACCGCGGAGACTTCTTTGACTTTAGCCAGCCCCTCGTCGAGGCTGTACTTGCGCCCCTCCTCGATCTTTTCGAGGGCGGCGCGGTACTTCTTACCCTGCTTAGCCATTCAAATACCTCTGAGGTACGAACGAAGCCGTCGAGGCTTCTCCCTCTCAAGCGGGCGCGGGCGACGTTTGCGAACGAAGCCCGAGGCCCGAAAACTTATTCGATGTTGAGCCCCATGTTGCGCGCCGTGCCCTCGATGGTCTTGATGGCCGATTCGAGGTTCGTCGTGTTGAGGTCTTGGAGCTTGAGCTTGGCGATCTCCTCGATCTTGTCGCGGGAGATGGAGCCGACCTTCTCCTTGTTCGGCTTGCCCGAGCCCTTGGGGATGCCGGCGGCCTTCTTCAGAAGGTCGGCGGCGGGCGGCGTCTTCGTCTCGAAGGTGAACGAGCGGTCGGCGAAGACCGTGATGACGACCGGCACCTTGAGGTCGGGATCCATCTGCGCGGTCTTCGCGTTGAAGGCCTTGCAGAACTCCATGATGTTGACGCCGTGCTGGCCGAGCGCCGGCCCGATGGGCGGCGCGGGGTTCGCCTTCCCCGCCGGAACTTGCAGCTTGATATAGCCCGTGATTTTCTTAGCCATGATTCTTTAACTTTGAAGACTCTATTTATTCGTCCTCGGTGAACGTCACCTTCTCCACGTCGAGGAAGTTGAGTTCGACCGGCGTCGAGCGCCCGAAGATGGTGACGACCACCTTGAGCGTTGACTTGTCGGAGTTGACCTCCTCGACCTTGCCCGTGAACGAGGCGAAGGGTCCCGACTTGATTCTGACCGTCTCGCCCGACGCGTACGTGAACTTCGGCTTCGGCTTCTCGGCCGCCTCGGTCACGTTGTGGACGATCTGATTCACCTCGTCCGGGGTGAGCGGCGTCGGGTTCTGCCCGCCGACGAAGCCCGTCACCTTCGGCGTCGATTTAATGAGGTGGAAGACGTTGTCGGGGATGTGCCCGCGGTCGTCGCACTCGATCTGAACGAGCACGTAGCCGGGGTAGAACATCCGCGACGACTCGACGCGCTTGTTGCCGCGCATCTCGACCACGGTCTCGGTCGGCACGAGCACCTCGGTGATCTCGGCCTGAAGGTCTGTGTCGCGCACACGCGCCTTCAGGCTGTCGCGCACCTTCTTCTCGTGCCCCGAGTACGTGTGTAGGATGAACCACTGCTGCATACGGTTAAGACTTCCCTCAGGCGGTAGCGCCGAAGAGCCGCGCCAACTGCTCCAGCAAGAAGGAGAACAGGCGGTCGACGGCGAAGAGGTACGCGGCGAAGAAGATGACGGCGACGATGGTGATGATGGTCGTGTTCCTGACCTGCAAGGCCGAAGGCCAGCTCGTCCGTCCCAGTTCGGCGCGCACGTCGCGCACGAAGTTGCCCGTGCGGTCGAAGAAGCCGTCGCGCGGGTGCTCGTCTAAGCCGCGCTCGCGGCGCGCGGCGCGACCCTCCGGCCCCTCGCCGTACCTCGCCATGCGCGGGGCGGCGCCCGACGGCGTCCCCGGCAAATCGCCGGGCTCGTCATGGCTCGCAGTCATCTGTTCGTCCTCTCTATCCGGCACCTGAACTTCAACTTCCCTTCCGGCCTCCGCCGCTGGCGAACAGGGGTAACAGGATTCGAACCCGTACTTTCGGTTTTGGAGACCGACGTGCTAACCGTTGACACTATACCCCTACGGAAAGTGACGAGTGATGAGTGACGAGTGATGAGAAGAAGCTGACGCTCTTTCTTATCACTTATCACCCATCACTTATCACTTACTTGGTCTCCTTGTGCGCCCTGTGCACGCGGCAGCGGCGGCAGAACTTCCTGAACTCCAGGCGCTCGGGCGTCGTCTTCTTGTTCTTCGTCGTTACGTAGTTGCGGCTCTTGCACTCTGTGCACTGCAACACAATGTTGTCGCGCGGCATAAGTTCACCTTCTATTTCTGACTGACTCTGTCTCTCGCCCGTGTCTACTCGATGATGTCGGAGACGGTGCCGGCTCCCACCGTCCGCCCGCCCTCGCGGATCGCGAACCGCAGCCCCTTCTCCAACGCGATCGGCGTGATCAGCTCGATCTCCATCGCCACGTTGTCGCCCGGCATC
>JBEVKV010000480.1:0-44224 GCA_040509515.1 Pyrinomonadaceae bacterium
TTGCCGCCGCCCCGCCGCCGGCCCCGGCCGGGGCGGGCGACGCCGGTGGCGCGGCCGGAGTCTTCTTGTCGACCGCCCCCGAGACGCGCTGGACGACGCCGAGGAAGAACGGCTCGGAGAATCCCGCGAGGAAGCAGTAGACCGAGAGTGGCAGCCACTTCAGCTCCGGCGCCCCGCCGGTCGTGCCGATGGCGAGGACGCCGCTCATGATGAGCAGCATGAGGAGCACGCCGACCGTCGCGCCGACGAAGGGCTGTGCCCACATGGCCGACCTGAAGGAGCGCAGCGCGGCGATGCCGCCGGTCTCGTCGCGCAGCTTATAGAAGCCGCTCAGCGTGCTCCCGAGCGCCCCGGTCATCGCCGCCACGAGCGCGTTCCGCACGTTCTGGTCGCTGAAGTCGAACTTGAAGTCGAGCGTGAACAGCATCCTGAGGCTGTCCCAGAAGCCCCGCGACAGTCCCGCGGCGGCGGCGCCCTCTTTGGACGCGAGGTAGATCGTCTCCACGAGCAGCAGGAGCAGAATCGCCAGCACGAAGGTCAGGCGGTTGAGATAGTCGGCCTTGATCTCCTCGCGCGCGCGCTGGTGGCGCAGGTAGGAGCTGCGCGACGCGTAGAGGAGCGCGAAGCTCTCGACCGCCTGCTCGCGCGGCCCCTCCGCCCCGCCGGCCTTGTACGCGTCGAGGAGTCCGGTCAGCCTCTCGACGGGGAGGTACTGGTTCCACGCGCCGGGTAGCTGCTTCTCGACCTTCTCCACCTCGTTCTCCAGACGCGTGACGATGTAGTTCTCGTCGCCGAGCAGCAGGAGCATCCGCTCAAGCGCCGCCGCGTACTCCCACGCGGCGTGGACGTTGGTCGTCAGCGCCTGCTTGTGCCTGTTGTCGAGCAGGTCTTGAAGCTGCTGCCGGGTCAGGTCGAAGTCGTCCGGCCGGTCGGCCATCCTCAACGTCAGCAGGCGCTGCGCCTCCGCGAGATGGTTGTAGATGACGCCGTAGACCTTCAGCAGCTCGGGGTTGCTCCTCTCCCAGACGCTTTGCCACAACTTCTTCAGCCGCGAGGGTCTGGAGAGGATGGTCAGGAACTCTTCCTGACTCTTCTGGACGTTCTCCAGAACCTTGCGGTCAGCGTCGCCCGCGACCGGGGTGGGGCCGGCGACGGGTCTATTAAAGATTTGCTTGAGTTTGTCCGGCGACCGGGACTCCGCGTCACCCGATCCCGAGTCTGTGGCGACGCCGTTATTGGGGTCCACGTTGGTCTTTGTGTCCGGCATGGTGGATTCTCCTGTATCCGGGGCAATGCGCTCGCCCGGCGCTTGGGTCGGAAGGGAGTCGCGCGATGTGAAAGGCCGCGTGGCGACGAGGCGCGGCCGTAGAGACTTCGCCGGCACGCCGAGCCGGTCGCGCGACTCTGGCCCGCCGACCTTGCCGGTGCCGGTTTAAATCTCCCGAACGTTATGCAGGGTGAGCACGAAACGTTTCCGACTTATCGGGACGGGCATTTAATGAAGTCACCTCCGGCCGAGGTGCCCCTGAAGTTCCCGTCCACATCGCCGCCGCCCGCCCCCGTTCAACCGAGGGAGGCGCGGGCGGCGGCCAGCGCCTCGCGCACGCGCGCGTGCGAGGTGCCGCCCGCCTGCGACTTGGTCGCCAGAGTCTGTTCGAGCGACAGCGCCTCGTAAACGTCTTCAGAGACGAGCGGCGAGAACTCCCGCAGCTCCTCAAGCTCAAGCTCGTGCAGCTCAAGCCCCTTCGACAGCCCGTGTAAGACCATCCGCCCGGCCGCCTCGTGCGCCTCGCGGAAGGGCACGCCGCGCCGGACGAGGTAATCGGCCATCTCGGTCGCATTCATGTATCCGACCGACGCGGCGTCGCGCGCGCGCCCCTCGCGCAGGCGCACGTTGCGGAGCACGGTCGCCGTCACGTCCAGAGACTCGCGCACGGTGTCGGCCGTGTCGAAGACGGCCTCCTTGTCCTCCTGCATGTCCTTGTTGTAGGTGAGCGGCAGCCCCTTGATGAGCGTGAGCAGCGCCAACGCGTGGCCGAAGACGCGCGCCGACTTGCCGCGCACGAGTTCGAGCGCGTCCGGGTTCTTCTTCTGCGGCATCAGGCTCGACCCCGTCGCCACCGCGTCCGACAATTCGACGAAGCCGAACTCGGTCGTCGCGTAGACGATGAGGTCTTCGGCGAGGCGCGACAGGTGCGCCATGACGAGCGCGGCGGCCGCGGCGAACTCGACGCAGAAGTCGCGGTCGCTCACGGCGTCGAGGCTGTTGCGCGAGACCGAGTCGAACCCGAGCGCGCGCGCGACCCCTTCGCGGTCGATGGGATGGCTCGTCCCCGCGAGCGCCGCCGAGCCGAGCGGCAGGACGTTCGTCCGCCGCCTGACTTCGGACAGACGCTCGCGGTCGCGCGCCAGCATCTCGAAGTAGGCGAGGCACCAGTGCGCGAACAGCACGGGCTGCGCGCGCTGTAGGTGCGTGTAGCCGGGCAGCACCGCGTCCGCGTGCGAGTCTGCGAGGTCGAGCAGCGCGGACTGGACACCCCGCACGCTCTCCGCCGCGCGGTCTATCTCGTCGCGCAGCCAGAGCCGGAGCGCCGTCGCCACCTGATCGTTGCGGCTGCGCCCCGTGTGCAGCCGGCGGCCGGCGTCGCCGACCGACTCGACGAGCCGCGCCTCGATGAACGAGTGCACGTCCTCGGCCGACTCGTCGGCGAAGAAGGCTTCGCCCTCCGCCCCGGCGCGCGCGAGCAGCTCGCGCAGACCCTTCGTGATTTCGTCCGCCTCCGCTTCGCTTATCACGCCGGCCGCGCGCAAGCCCTCGCAGTGCGCGAGGCTCCCGAGCACGTCCGCCTCGAAGAGCCGCCGGTCGAAGCCGAACGAGCGGTTGAAGCGCGCGAACCCCGGGTCGATCTGCCCGGTGAACCGCCCGCCCCACAGTTTTTTTCCTTCAGACATCCACGTCCCTCCCGCCGCGATTTTACACGAAAGAAAGCCCGCACTGTCCGGTTACGTAAATCTATTAAACGTCAGTTCGACATAAGGAAAGAGAACTCCAAAGCGGGCTCTGTCTCCGGTACAAGTTAGGCTTCGACACCCGAACTTCTACCACAGGCTATGAACCTTTCCTTATTCCTCTCTCAAAAGTGATAAGCGGTCAGCGCCGCATCGAATTGACCACCCATTATGCCTGTGCTACAAACATCGGTCTGGTTCTAAGCCGATGAAGCAGCGATTCACCATCAGCTCGATCAGGAAACGGCACACGCGGTTCGTCCGCGCCGTGGCCGTTTTCTTCGTGCTCTTCACCCTCTGCGACATCGCCCTGCCGCAGTACTTCTGCGGCGGTGGCGAGGAGGTAGGTGGGTTGCCCCTTCATCTATCCGCCACGGCCGTCGCGGGCGACCGTTCCGCCGGCCCCATGCCCGAAGCCCCGAGTCCGCGGCAAGATTCAGAACAGGCCCCGCACGAGGAAGACTGCTTCTGCTGCTGCGCGCACGTGCTGGCAGGCCTCGCCATAACCCCGGTCGCCTCCGCAGAGCTGAGGTCTCAGCAGCCCCCTCTCGAACTGGGCTCACTGCCTTCGCCCCCGCTCTCACTCCAGTACCACCCTCCGCGCATCGCCTAATTCCTTTCTCTACCGTCTGAAAAGTCAGCTCGGGCACTTTCCGTGTGTCGTCGTGTCTTTTCTTCTGTGTGCGCCAATTCCGTCGGGCGCGTTCAGAAGGGCACAGCGGCACCGCCGCCTTGAGCTTCCCGTGACACTATCGCCGGAAAGGTAGTGAGCGATGACTCTCTTCGGCAGGGCGCTGTGCGCGCTCGCGTTAATCTTTTCAGTCTTTGTCCCCGTGGCCCTCGCCCAGGGCGACCCTGACGCGCCGGACGCCGTCGCGAGTTCCGGGGTCCCGCCGCGTCCGCCCTCTCCGGCCGTGACACCGGCGGCGGGGTCCGCCGTGGGACTCTACTTCGACCCGGCCCAGGGCGCTTCATCGACCGACCTCGTGAGGCGAGCGCTCGCCTCCAACGGAGAGCTAGCGGCCGCGCGCCTCGACATCCAAAGAGCCCGTGCGCGCCTGGTGCAGGCGGGCCTCAGACCCAACCCGATGCTGGACTTCGAGCAGACTACGGGGCGGCTCACGGGCTCGGACGGCGAGAGCGAGACGAGCGTCGGAGTCTCGGTGCCGCTCGAAGTCGGCGGGCAGAGGCGGCGCCGTGTCGATCTCGCGCTCGTCGAACTCGAAGCCGCCGCGGCCGAGGTGGCCGACCGCGAGCGCCGGCTCGCGGCGGAGGTGCTCGGACTCTACGCCGAGGCGCTCTCGGCGCTCCGCGAGCTGGAGATCACGGAGGGGCTGACCGACCTCGACCTGAAGACGGTGGCCGTCGTGCAGGCGCGCGTCAACGAGGGCGAGTCCGCCCCCATCGAGCTGAACCTGCTCAGGGTCGAGGTGGAGCGGCTGCGCTCTCGCCGCGCCCTCACAGAGGGCCGCCTGCAAGCAACGCTGCTGCGCCTGAAGGCGCTCGCGGGAGTGCCGCCGACCGAGCAACTCCGGCTGCGCGAAGAGTTGTCGAACTTGACTCTGCGAAGACTCCCCGGCCCCGTCGAGGCGGCTATTGAGACGGCTCTTCGCACCCGCCCGGATGTCCGCCTCGCCCGGCTCACCGAGGAGGTGGCGGAGGCGGGGCTGCGGCTCGCCCGCGCGCAAGGCTCCCCTGAAGTATCCGCCTTCACCCGCTACACGGTCAGCCGGGGCTCCTTCGACGACACGCCCGTCGGGGTCTTGCGTGATAAGGATCGGCTGCTCACCTTCGGCGTCTCGGTGGGGCTCCCCGTCTTCAACAAGAACCAGGGCGCGAAGGCGGAGGCGGCCGTCGCCATCGCGCAGGCCCGCGCCCGGCGCGAGTACCTGGAGGCGGTGGTGCGCTCGGAAGTGGCGTCCGCCTACGCGCGCTACGAGGCCGCCTCGAAGGCGCTCGTCATCTACGAGCAGGGAGTCATCCAGCGCTCGAACGACAACGTGCGGGTCATGCGCGCGGCTTACGAGATGGGCCACTTCAGCGTCACGGAGCTGCTGGCCGAGCAGCGCCGCCTCCTCGACTCGCAGCGCGACTACACCGAGGCGCTCGCGGAGCAGTACCGCGCTCTCGCCGACCTTCAGGCCGCCGTCGGTGCCCCCACCGGGCAACGGTGAGGTATTTAGAGCATGTCAGACCAGACAAAAGATCATGACGCGAACCCGCCCCGCCGCGGGACGCACGACGACTCTGAGGCCGTCGAGGTCGAGCGCGTCACCGAAGTTACGGAGCACGCCGGCGGCGGCGCGACGCTCGTCGAGGAGGAAAGAGTTAGGGCCGTTCCACGACCGCGAAACCGCAGCGTGGTCGTCTTCGCCACCGTGGTCATCGTCGCCGTCTTCGCCCTCGCGGCGCTACTCCTGTGGCGGCGCGGCGCGACGCCCGCCGCCACCGAGGTGAAGGTGACGGCCGAGGCCGGGGAGGCCGGGCACGGCGACGAACACGGCGAGGGCGAAGGCGAAGAGGTGATGCTGACGGCCGAGGCGCGCGCAGCCGCGGGCCTTGAGATAGAGGGCGTAACCGAGCGCCCGGCCGTGGCGCTCCTGCGGGTAACGGGCACGGTCGAGACCAACCAGCAGCAGACGCAGCAGGCCACCCCGCTCGTCGGGGGCCGCGTCGAGCGAGTTAACGCCGCGCTCGGCGACTTCGTGCGCGCTGGGCAGGTGCTGGCCGTCATCTCCAGCCCGCAGATCGCGCAGATGCACGGCAAACTCCACGAGGCCGAGACCGCGCGCTCACTGGCCGAGCGCAATCTTGAGCGCGTCACGCGGGCGGAGAATCGCGTCGCCGTCCTCTCCGCGAAGGCACGGCTCGACGAGGCCGAGGCCACTCTCAGGCGCACGCGCCGCCTGATCGAACTCGGCGCCGGGGCCGGTAAAGACCTCGTGGCGGCGGAGGCCGCTTACAAGACCGCGAAGGCCGAGTACGACTTCCAGAGCAACATCTCGCTCAACAAGGAGGTGCAGGAGGCGCGCGCGGCGGTCGAGACGGCGCGCGTGGATGTCCGCCACATCCGCGACGAGATGCGCTCGCTCGGCGTCCGGATAGCCGAGGGCGAAGGCGAGCACGACCACAGCCGCGACACCTCGGTCGTGGCCGTCCTCGCCCCCGTCTCCGGCTCCGTCACCGAGCGGCTGGTCAACGCCGGGGCGGGCGTCGAGGCCGGCACGTCGCTCTTCACCATCGCCAACACTTCCACCGTCTGGGTCATCGCCAACGTCCCCGAGGCGCAGATGGGGCTCCTGAGGCCGGGGACGCCCGCCGAGGTGCGCTCGGCCGCGCTGGGCGGAGACGCCTTCGCGGGCCGGGTCAACTACATCGACCCGCGGCTCGACGAGGAGACCCGCACGGGCAAGGTACGCGTGGAGTTAGCGAACCCCGGCGGCAGGCTCAGGGCGGGCATGTTTGTCGAGGTCGGCTTCCAGGCGGGCACGGGCGCGGCAGAGGGTCAGGAATTGGTCGTCAGGGAAGAGGCCGTGCAGCGCGTCGGCGAGCGCACCGTCGTCTTCGTCCCGAAGGAGGACGAGGAGAATGGCTTCGAGGTGCGGGAGGTGCAGGTCGGCGCGGTGCGTGACGGCTACGCCCGCATCATCGGCGGGCTGAAGCTCGGCGAGAAGGTGGTCACTAAGGGCAGCTTCACGCTCAAGGCGCAGATGCAGAAGGGCGAGATGGGGGAGCACGACCACTGATGATTAACTCACTCATACACTTCGCCGTCCGGCAGCGCCTGCTCGTCATGCTGATGGTTGCCATCATGGTTGGGGCAGGCTGGTATAGCCTCCGGCGGCTGCCCATCGACGCCGTGCCCGACGTGACCAACGTGCAGGTGCAGATTCTGACGGCCGCGCCTTCACTCGCGCCGCTGGAGATCGAGCGCCAGATCACATTCCCCGTCGAGGTCGCAATGTCGGGGCTGCCGGACGTGGAAGAGATTCGCTCGGTCTCGAAGTTCGGACTCTCGGCCGTGACGGTCGTCTTCCACGACAACGTGGACACCTACTTCGCCCGCCAACTCGTGCTCGAACGGCTCACACAGGCGCGCGAGCAGATTCCCGAGTCTATCGGCTCCCCAGAGATGGGGCCGATCTCCACGGGACTCGGAGAGATTTACCAGTACGAGCTGCGCGCCGCCCCCGGCAGCGGCCACACCCCGACGGCGCTACGCACCATCCAGGACTGGGACGTGAGGCGGCAGCTTCTGGGCGTGCCCGGAGTCACAGAGGTCAACAGCTTCGGCGGCTTCGAGAAGCAATACCAGGTGCGCTTAGACCCTACGAAGCTCCAGTCCTATGGCCTCTCTCTGCGCGACGTGCTCGAATCGGTGGGCCGCAACAACGCCAACGTCGGCGGGGCCTACATCGAGCGAGGCTCGGAGCAGTACCTGCTGCGTGGCATCGGCCTCATTGAGTCGGCCGAGGACATCCGCAACGTCGTCGTCAAGACCGGCCGGGAGGGCGTCCCCGTCTACGTCCGCGATGTGGGCGAGGTGGTCGAAGGGGCGACCGTCCGGCAGGGAGCGGTCACGGCCGACGGGGAGGGCGAAATCGTCGCCGGCATCGCGATGATGCTCAAGGGCGAGAACTCCCGCACGGTCGTCGAGCGGGTGAAGGAGCGTGTTGAGCAGGTGAAGAAGACGCTCCCCAAAGGCGTCGAGCTGATCCCGTTCTACGACCGGACGGAGCTGGTCGACCGCACCATCTGGACGGTGGCGAAGAACCTGATCGAGGGGGCGCTGCTCGTCGTCGTGGTGCTCATCCTCCTGCTCGGCAATTGGCGCGGGAGCCTGCTCGTCGCGACTATCATCCCGCTCTCGATGCTCTTCGCCGCCATCCTGATGAGGCTCTTCAACGTCTCGGGGAATCTGATGAGTCTCGGCGCTCTCGACTTCGGGCTCATCGTGGACGGCGCAGTCGTGATGGTCGAGAACGCCGTCCGGCGGCGCGCGGAGGCGCAGCACGCGGGGGCGGAAGAGTCACCAGATAAGACCATCCTCGACGCCTGCGTCGAAGTAGGTCGACCCATCGTCTTCGCCGTCGCCATCATCATGATCGTCTACCTGCCGATCCTCAGCCTCCAGGGTATCGAGGGGAAGATGTTCAAGCCGATGGCGCTGACCGTCATCTTCGCCCTGCTCGGCTCGCTCATCCTCAGCCTGACTTACGTCCCGGCGGCGCTGACCTTCGTCCTGCGTGGACACGTCGCGGAGACCGAGAGCTTCCTCGTCCGCTACGCCAGGCGTTGGTACAGTCCCGCCCTCGACTTCATGACTCGCTGGCGCGCACAAGCGTTGGCGGTTGCCACCGGCCTCGTCGTCATCAGCGCCCTAGTGTTCCCGCTCCTGGGCTCGGAGTTCATCCCGCGGCTCGACGAGGGCTCGCTCGCCGTGCAGATTGGGCGGCTGCCGAGCGTCTCGCTCACCCAGGCCGTCGAGGACGCGACGAGGGCCGAACAGGTGCTGCGCGGCTTCCCAGAAGTGACGAAGGTCGTCTCGAAGACCGGCCGGGCGGAGGTCGCCACCGACCCGATGGGCGTCGATTTGAGCGACCTCTACATCGAGCTGAAAGACCCCTCTGAGTGGACGACGACTCATAGTAAGACGGAACTGGTCGAGAAAATGTCCGAGGCGCTGGAGGCAGGTGTGCCGAACGCCGTCTTCAGCTTCTCGCAGCCCATCGAGCTGCGGGTCGCGGAGTTGATCTCGGGCGTGCGCTCCGACGTGGCCATCAAGCTCTACGGTGACGACCTCGACACACTGAAGAGGACGGCCGACCGCATCGCCCGCGTGGTCTCGGGCGTCCGCGGCGCGGAGGATGTGAAGGCGGAGGCGACCGCGGGACTCCCGCAGTTACAGGTCAAGCCCGACCGGGCGGTCATTGCCCGCTACGGCATCAACGTCGAGGACGTGAACGACCTCGTTGAGGCGGTCGTGGCGGGTAAGGCGGCCGGCACGGTCTACGAGGGCGAGCAGCGTTACCGAATGGTCGTCCGCCTCTCCGAAGAGTCGGGCAAAGACGTGGAGACGATTAAAGCCCTGACTGTGGCCGGGCCGAACGGGGCACGCATCCCGCTCGCGCAGCTCGCCGACATCAGTCTCGTCGAGGGGCCAGCGCAAATCTCCAGGGATGACACGCGCCGGCGCATCGGCGTCGAGCTGAACGTCCGCGGCCGTGACATCGGCAGCTTCGTCCGGGAGGCACAGGCCGCGATAGCCAGAGACGTGCAGCTCCCCCCCGGCTACTACCTGACATGGGGCGGGACGTTCGAGAACCTGGAGCGCGCCTCCGCCCGGCTCCTGCTCGTCGTTCCTCTGGCGCTGTTCCTCATCTTCGTGCTGCTCTTCACCACGTTCGGCTCGGTGAGGCAGGCGCTCCTGATCTACACGGGCATCCCGTTCGCGGTCGTGGGCGGCGTCCTCGCCCTCGCGCTACGCGGGATGCCGTTCTCCATCTCGGCGGGCGTCGGCTTCATCGCGCTCTTCGGCGTCGCGGTCTTAAACGGCGTCGTGATGGTCAGCTACATCAACCGCCTGCGGGAAGAGGGGAGGTCGCTGGAGGCGGCCGTGCGCGAGGGCGCGATGACACGCTTGCGGCCCGTGCTGATGACGGCGCTCGTGGCGAGCCTCGGCTTTATCCCGATGGCCGTCGCCACGTCGGCCGGCGCGGAGGTGCAGCGCCCGCTCGCCACGGTCGTCATCGGCGGCCTCGTGACTTCCACGCTCCTAACGCTGCTCATCCTGCCGACCCTCTACGCCTGGTTCGAGCGCGGGAGGCGAGCCTCAGTTGGTTAAGGCTGAAATCATGGGCGGGAGGGGCCGGACAGGGATGAAGCGCCTCGTGAGCGCCGGCGCTTCGGCGCTCGGGATGCTTATGCCTCTGCTCCTGCCCGTCGTCGCGCGCCACTCGCTCGCGGCGGCGACCCGGCAGAGGGCACAGGTCGTCTCGGCGCACGCCGGACTGGTCACGCGCGTCGAGGGGGAAGTCCGGTGCCATCACCACGAGCGGGAGGGAGGTGTCGAAGAGCTGCGCGCCGGACGGTGCAGGTCGAGTCCGAAGGGTGCGCGCAGTGGGAGACGCACCTGTGAGGGTTTGATAAGGTATCTATCCACGAAACACGTCAGGGGGTTATGTAGTGAGCACGGACGCGATAAGCGGAGAGTCAGCCAGGGCGGCGAGCGTGCGCCGCGGGAGGGCGCTCGAATACCTGACCATCGGGTGGAACTCGCTGGAGGGGCTGATCGCCATCGCGTTGGGACTCTTCGCGGGGAGCATCGCCCTCGTGGGCTTCGGCGTCGATTCTGTGATCGAAGTTTCTTCGGGGACGGCGCTGCTCTGGCGGCTGCACCTGGATTCGCCGGAGCGGCGCGAGCGGGCCGAGCAGGTCGCGCTCAAGCTGGTCGGGGTCAGCTTCCTGGCGCTCGCCGCCTACGTCGCCTTCGACGCGGTGAAATCACTCGTCTACCGTGAGGTGCCCGAGGCGAGCCATATCGGCATAGCACTCGCCGCGCTCTCGCTCGCCGTGATGCCACTGCTGGCGCGGGCGAAGCGTCGCGTCGCGGCGGAGATAGGCAGTCGGGCGCTCCGGGCCGACTCGCGTCAGACCGACATCTGCACCTACCTCTCAGCCATCCTGTTGGGCGGGCTCATCCTCAACGCCTTGCTCGGCTGGTGGTGGGCCGACCCCGTGGCGGCGCTCGTCATGGTGCCCATCATCGTGAAAGAGGGCGTCGAGGCCCTGCGCGGAGAGACGTGCTGTGAGGGCACATGCCACTGAGGTGTTTCCTCCCCCTATAGAGCAGCCAAGGCGATTGCCATGAACATGACGGGCATTTCCAGCAGCTCGGCGTACCTTTCCCCGAGTCGAGGGACGAGAAACGGCACGCGGATGGAGCCCAGGGCGAAGCCGGTGCCTAAGACCAGCGCGAAGTACAGGACGGCAGCCTTGAAGCTACGCATGGGCATCAATTAAGCGGCATGTGTCTTGAAGGGCGGGACTAACTTTGTGGTGAGGCCCAAGGAGCGTCCGTCCGTGTTGAAGGAAAGCTACCGGCGGGACTAATCCTCACCGGATGCACGAATCGTTGGAAGCCGCCCTCAAGGGACGGGATGCCAGGCCCGTCAAAAGATGCCAGCTTACGCAGATAAGGGCGTCGCCGAGGCGCAGTCGAAGGCGTTGGGCGAGTACATGAAGTAGCTGCGCAAGTAATGCTGATTGAGCGCCGCGGATTAACTTTCTCAGGCGGTCTTGCGCCCGTGAATCGAATGCGGGCGCACGCGGTAAATGGCGATGTTGTTGAATCGCTTCCACGCCCCGATCTTCGTCTCGTTGAGCGCGGGCGTGAGCGTAGGGTTGCGCTCGGTGATGAGCTGCATGGCGCGCTCCGTCTCTTCGGGCTGCGCGACGCGCTCGGCGCGGCCTAGTACCATCACGCTTGACCAGCGCAACTCGTTGGTAATCTCTTCAATCTGGAAGCAGACCTCGTGGTTGGCGGCGATGTACTCGGTCTTCGTCCCCTCGGTGGTGAAGAAGAAGAGGCACTCGCCGTCGTAGGCGTAGTTCATCGGGACGACGTATGGGTGGCCGTCGCGCGAGCAGCCGAGGTGTCCGAGCTTCCCGCGCAGCAGCAGCGCAACCATCTCGCCCTGCGACATGTCTTTGATTTCCAGCATTCATTAAACCTCGGTAACAGTGACGAGTGACGAGCGGGAAGCAGTTTTCAGAGCTTGTCGCACGTCACTTCCTCATGAGTGTTGCGCCTGAAAATACTTCTCGTGTGCGCGCTTGGCCCAGCCCCAGAAGCGGCCGTGCCCGATGGTCTCGTCGCCCTCTTCCCAGAGGTTTTTGTGCAGGTAGAGGGTGTCCTTGCCGCCCTCGTCTACGACGAGCGTGATCTCGTGATTGTAGTGCGCGGAAGGCTCGCGCCCCTCGATCTCGGCGGCGAGATTTTCGGCGGCCACCTCGGCCTGCCGCACCGCCATGTGCCCCATCTTCGGCCCCGAGAAGTAGACGGCGTCGCCGACGGCGTACATCCTCTCGGCCCCGAGCACGCGCATCGTGTGGTCAACACGCACGTACCCCGCTTCGTCGGTGAGCCCCGTCGAAGCGAGCGCGCTCGTCCCCCGGAACGGCGGGACGAGCATCAGCAGGTCGTACTCGACCTCGCGCCCGTCACTCGAAACGACGGCCCCGGTCGTCACCTCGACGATAGGGAAGCTCGTTAGGAATTCGATGTGATGTTCTTCGAGCGCGGGCCGGAGTGCGCGCGCGAGGTCTGCGCCGCCGGGCCGCTCGCCGGGTGACTCGGGGCTGATGACCGTGATGCGCGCGGTGTCGCCCCGCTCTTCGAGCTGGCGCGCGAGGGCGAAGGCCGTCTCGTAGACTGGAACGTCGAGGCGCGCTCCGGGGCACGAGCCGACGACGGCGTGTCCTTCGCGAAAGTCGCGCGCGGCCTCGCCGAACTTCTGCGCCGCCTTGACGCCGAGGAGGTGGTGCGCGTGCTCGAAGAAACCCTTCACCCGCTCGGTGGCGAGCCGCCGCCCGAGCGCGTAGATCAGGTAGTCGTACTTGATGTCGCCGTCGATGTCCTCCCCGCGGAGCGACGCCTTGCGGGCGTGCGGATCGACGTGCGTGACCTCGGCCTCGATGAAGCGGACGCGGCGGGCGAGCATCGCGCCGGGCAGGTCGTAGGAGATGTCCTCCGTGTCACACTTGCCGAAGGCGAGCCGCACGAGCGCGGGGTAGAACGTAAAGCGGCGACTATGCGAGACGAGAGTGAGCTGGTGTTCCGGTGAAAGCGACTTCGCCAGATGCTCGGCGGCGACCATCCCGCCGAAGCCGCCGCCTAAGATGAGTATGTTTGCCATGCCGACGTTTGCTTACTTGATAGAGACCGACTGATTACCGGCTTCAACCCTACGCTCTGTTAATAGCTGCGTCAACAATCGAATCTGCTCCTGCTGCATCTCGATAAGCCCTGCCCATTTCATCTCGCGCAACTCGTCCAGCTTTTCGTGCAGGCTCAGAATCTCAAGCTCCGCCTTCAAGTTCACTTCGTAATCGTGAGCCGCGTCCAGCCTGTCCTTGACCCCCTGACGGTTCTGCGACATCAGGATGACCGGAGCCTGCACGGCGGCGAGCATGGACAGAAAGAGGTTCAGTAAAATGTATGGGTATACGTCGAACGAGTCGCCGCTTCGCGCGAGGATAAAAGAGTTGAGCAGCACCCAGGAACAGAGTATGGCGGCGAAGATGATGATGAACGTCCACGAGCCGCCGAAAGCCGCGACCCGGTCGGCGAGTCGTTGGCCGAACGTCTTCTTCTGCTCGAATTCCAGATTGGTGTCGTGGCTGATGTGACGGCGTTCGCCGAAATGCTGCACGACCCGATGTTCGCGCTCGGGCAGGGCGTCGAGGCCGACCCGAAAACGCTTCTTCACGAAATCCGGCAAGTGATTGTTCATAGCGTCGACCCTTCGATGAACGGCTTCAAGGCTTGATGGCGACCTTGATGACGCCTCCCGCGCGCTCTCCGAAGAGGTCATACGCCTCCTTAATGTCGTCGAGCGGGAAGGTGTGCGTCAAGAGCGGCGTCAGGTCAACCCGGCCGTGCCTGACCACCTCCATCAGTCGCCGCATCCGCTCCTTGCCGCCGGGGCACAATGTAGTGACGATGCGGTAATCGCCGAGGCCCGCCGCGAACGCTTCATAAGGAATCTGTACCTTGCCCGAATAGACGCCGAGGCTGGAGAGCGTGCCGCCCGGGCGCAGACTGCGCAGCGCCGACTCGAAAGTCTCCTGCGTGCCGAGCGCCTCAATCGCCGCGTCCGCACCCCCGCCGGTCAACTTCTTTACTTCCGCGACTACGTCCGCTTCGCGGTAATCAAGCGTCACGTCCGCGCCCATCCTGCGCGCCATCTCAAGGCGATTCCGGTCTCCGTCAACCGCGATGATGAGAGACGCGCCCGACAGCTTCGCCCCGGCGGTGGCGCACAATCCGATTGGCCCCTGCGCGAAGACGACCACGGCGTCGCCGATCTTAATCTGTGCGGACTCCGCGCCGCTGAATCCGGTCGAGGCGATGTCGGCGAGGAGGACGACCTGTTCGTCGGCCAGCTCGTCCGGAATCCTCGCGAGGTTGGCTTGCGCGTTCGGCACGAGCAGGTACTCGGCCTGCGCGCCGTTGATAGTGTTGCCGAAGCGCCAGCCGCCCAGAGCCTCGTATCCATCTCCATGACCACATTGCGAAAGCTGTCCCGACAGACACGCGCGGCACTGGCCGCAGGGCGTAATCGCGCCGACGAGCACGCGGTCGCCGACCTTGTAGCCTGTGACGCCGGGGCCGAGTTCGTCGATGACTCCCACCGGCTCGTGACCGATGACGAGGCCGCTTTTGACCGGGTACTCGCCGCGCACGATGTGCAGGTCGGTGCCGCAGATGGTCGTCAGCGTGACGCGGATGACGGCCTCGCCGACGCCCGCGCGCGGGCGTTCGACTTCCTCGACGCGAATGTCGTTCACACCGTGGAAGACGGTGGCGCGCATCTTTCCCATCTCAAGACCTCCTCTTGTGAGTACGTTCTCTCATAGTCCGCTAACTGGATAGAACATCCATCCACTTGAGCATGTCATGGGTGTCCGCGTCGTGTTCGACGCAGAGGACGCGTTTGGCCTGCATGGTGGAAGCCTTTCTGGGCTGGCGAGGCGAGGCGGTAGACCGCTGGACGTTCAAGGCAGGACTGTACTCTACGCGCGAGGGGTTGTCTGTGCGCCATAGCACTTACGCGCAAGTTTGGAAACGATGAGGAAAGGCTCTGAGACGAGCAGACGGTCGTGTCCTAATTTGATTTTTTTCAGCGGCATATCTAAAGCTCACCGGTGAGGAGGTTGCGACCGACGAGCCTTGAGCGCCCTCGCCCCCTCCGGCTTGAAATAAATCACCGTCCAATCCACGTCGAGTTCGAGCAGGCCGAAGGGGATCGGCTGTGAGTCAACTTCTTCTTCAGGCGGCGTGTTTTTGCCTGTTTCGTCACATCGGGGCGGCCCGGTTCAAGTCCCTGCTGTGTGTCCGGCGAGGCTGGCTACCACCGCCGCCAGCTCCGCCGGCTCGATTGGCTTCGGCACATGCAGTTGGAAGCCGCTGAGGAGGATGCGCTTGCGCTCCTCCGCGCCGGCGTAGGCCGTGAGCGCCGCCGCCGGGGTGCGCCCGCCGCGGTCAGCCGGCAGCTCCCTGACCCGCCTGATTAAGTCGAACCCGTCCTCGCCCGGCATTCCGATGTCTGAAATAAGCGCGTCCGGCTTCTCGCGTTCAAGGGCGACGAGCCCCTTCGCAGCGGAGGTGGCCGACAACACCTCTGCGCCGCACTCTTCGAGCATCAGCGTGATTATTTGGAGCGCGTCCGCGTCGTCGTCCACGACGAGCACCCGCAGGCCGTCAAGTCGAACGGGGCAATCAGGCGATACGCCGCCTGCGCCTGCCGCCGCTGTCGGGCGGCTGCTCTTATCCCCGGGTTCGCGTTGTACGGCTATCAGCGGCAGCGTGATCGTGAAGGTCGAGCCGTGGCCGTGGCCGGAGCTGTCCGCGCGCACCGTCCCGCCGTGCATCTCGACGAGGTGGCGCACGATGGAGAGGCCAAGTCCCATCCCGCCGTGCGCCCGCGTGGACTTGCCGTCCTGCTGGCGGAAGCGGTCGAAGACGTATGGCAGAAACTCCCGGCTGATGCCTTGCCCCGTGTCTCCCACCATGATGAGGACGTGTGCGTCGGCGCGCTCGACCCGCACCTCGACGCGGCCGCCCGCGGGAGTGAACTTGATGGCGTTCGTGAGCAGATTCCAGACCACCTGTTGCAGGCGCGCGGGGTCGCCGGAGACGGGGCCGACCTGCCGGTCAAGGTCGTGGCGGAGATGAATGCCTTTCGCCTCCGCCGCCGGGCGCGCCGACTCGACGGCCTGTTCGACGACCGGCGCGAGTTCGACGGGCCGAAGGTCGATCCACAGTTTGCCCGTGATGATGCGCGACACGTCCATCAGGTCTTCTATCAACTGCTGCTGCGCGCGGGCATTACGCTCGATGACCTCCAATCCCTTCGTCGCCACGGCGGCGGCGAGCTTGTCGTCGCGCATCAGTGCCGCCCACCCGAGTATCGCCGTCAACGGCGTGCGCAACTCGTGCGAGAGGGTAGCTAAAAACTCATCCTTCAGCCGGCCCGTCTCTTCGGCGGCGGCGCGCAACTCCGTCTCGCGCGCCAACAGTCGTTCCCGCTCCGCCTCGGCCAGACGCCGTGCGTGGATGTCGGTCGAGCTGCCGAACCATTTCACGACCCGGCCCGCGGCATCGCGCGTAGGGACTGCGCGCGAGAGGTGCCAATGGTAACCTCCGCCGGCGTGCTTGATTCGGTATTCGGTCTCGAAAACGAGCCCTGTCCGCACCGACTCCAGCCAGCGCTCCAGAGTGGGCTCAAGGTCTTCGGGGTGGAGCGCCGCCGCCCAGTCGAACCCCTGCGCGCCGTCGTAGGTGATGCCGGTCTGCTCGTACCACTGCCGGTTGACATAATCGGCCCGCCCCTCGGGGTCGCAGGTGTAGACGATCTGCGGCATGGCGTCGGCCAGCGCGCGGTACTGCGCCTCGCTCTGGCGCAACTCCTCTTCGGTCTTTTTGCGCTCGGTGATGTCGGTGCCGGTCGGGGCGAGGAACATCACGCGTCCGGCCTCGTCCTTCACCGGCGCGATGACCAACTCGACGACCCGCTCGCTCCCGTCGGCCACGAAGTAGGATGACTCCTGACGAAACAACCTCCCCTTCGCCGCTTCGCTGGTGCCCCTGCGAACCATCTCCATCAGGGCCGGAGACGGGTTCCACCACCCGCAATCCCAGAACTTCTTACCGATGACCTCGTCACGCGTGAAACCGCAGGCATCGAGGCAGAGGCGGTTGGCTTCCACGACCGTGCCGTCGAGCGTCAACACGCCCGCGAAGTTTGCCCCCTGCTCGAAGAAGGTGCGGAACTTGGCGTCGGCCTCGGCGGCGGCGAGCGCTTCGGCCGCCGCGCGGCGCTCCCACTCCGCGGCCTCTTTGCGCCGGGTGATGTCTACCACCACCGCGAGGACTGACCGCCGCCCGCCGTCGGCGTCTCTGACGGCGGAGACGCTTTGCTGAGCCAAACGATTGACCCGTCCTTGCGGGCGTAGCGCTTCTCGATGGCGAACGGGACGCCCTCCTCGATGAGGCGTCGGAAGTCCTCCAAGTTCCGCGGCAGGTCTTCGGCGTGCGTAATCTCCTGCACCCGCATCTTGCCGACGAGCTCTTCGCGCGCGTAGCCGGTCAGCTCGCAGTAGCGGTCGTTGACGAACGTGAAGCAGCCGGTCAGGTCGACTTCCGCGATACCGCTGACTGTCTGGTTGATGAGCGCGTCTAGCCGCGCGCTGGCCGAGTGTGGAGGGTCTTCGGGTTGCTCGCCGCTACCGGGCGACTGAAGTTCTGGCGCCATAATCGGGGGACTCCTTGGAAGCGGCCTCTTGAGTTCTAAACATAGTTGCGCCGACTGAACAGATTTGTAAAGGACTTTAGGCCGTCAGGCTATGCGGTAGTGACCCTGCTGCGTTGGGGATTGGTCACGGGGAGGCGTTGCGATAGCCCAACACCTCGGCCACCGTCCAGACGTGATTCGTCAGCCTCTGCCGCATCGCGGGCGTTGCCCGCCCTCGTGCTTGCGGCAGATGCCCTCCGGAGAGCCCATAAACATTTATCGGCGGAGGGTTCACGAAGGAGACTACTTGAACGCCTTCTAATAGGCATTATGTCGGGTTCATCCGCACTATTGATGACACCCAAAAGTGCATCACTTGCGAAGATTCATCCGCTCAAGCAGGTTGACGAATCTTTGGTCACTGCGGAGTGCGTCCCACTTTCGATCTACCGCCACAAAAGTCAGCAGCACGTCCCGCTCCTCGAAAGCCTTCTCCAGCCAGGTAAGAGCTTCTTCGCGCTCACCCAGCCCGTGATGCACTATTGCCATGTTAGACGGCGGCACGTAGCGCTCGCGGGACAGTCTTCTTAACTCTTCCAAGACTCCACGCGCCCGCTCGCGCTCGCCGGACAGCGCCATGACGTACCCGGCTAGTGCGATGGTGTGTGTGTTGCCGCGCGAATGCTCCCTCGCCTTCTCCAACTCCGTGAGGGCTTGTCCATACATCTTTTTATGGATGAGGACGGACGCCAGTTGGGTGTGTGCCACCCAGAAGTTCGGGTCTAGCTCGAACGTCTTTTCAAAACTTCGTGCCGCCTCGTCGTCGCGCCCGGCGAAGTGCAGGAACTGTCCCTGGAGCGTGTTAGTAATCAGCGAAAGGGGGTCGAGTTCTCTCGCCCTCTTCAGCTCCCTGAGAGCCTCCTCGTGCCTCCCGGTGTTTGACAGCAGGTGGGCGTAGAGTCGATGGGCGTCCGCGTTATTCGGGCTCAGATCGATGGCGCGTCGGAACTCGCTTTCGGACCCCGCCCAGTCCCAATCGAACCAAAACTTTATCCTGCCCAGAATGGCATGTGCCTCGGCCAGCGAATTGTCGAGTTCGAGCGCCTTGGTCACCGCCTCCCCGGCTTTCGGGAAGGCGTCCCTCGGAGCCACGTCGCTGGTGATCGGAAGAGTACTGTAAGCGTCGGCGATGCCGGCGTAGGCCAGCGCGTATGAGGGATCAACTGTGACCGCCTCCTGAAAAAATTCTATGCCCTTCCGAACTTCCGGCGGCGTCAACTTGTACAGGTGGTAACGCCCCCTGAGGTAAAGCTCGTAAGCCGCGGCGTTTTCCGTGTAGCGTTTGGTCAAGTGGCTCTCCTCCTCGCCGCTGAGGTGCAGCGCCAGTGCGCCCGCGACCCGCCCGGAGATGGCATCCTGGACGGCAAAAATATCCGTAAACTTTTCGTCGAACTGCCCCGCCCACAACTGCTCCCCGCCGACGCCGACCAGCCGCGCCGTCACCCTGATGCGGTCGCCCCACCTCTGGATGCTGCCGTCCACGACCGAATCAACCTGCAACTCCCGCCCGGCGGCCAGCGGGTCTTGCTCGATGCCGCCGTACCGCCGCGCGGAGGCGAGCGGGCGCACGATCACCCCTCTGGTGTTGCTGAGTTTGGTGATCAAGGCGTCGGCCATGCCTAACTCAAGCGCCTCGTCCCGATGCTCCACCACAAGAGGCTTGAACGGCAGGACGGCCACGGTCCTGACGGGCGCGGCCGGAACGGTCTTCGTCCGCGCGCGCCAGATGTAAAAAGCGCCGACGCACAACGCCGCGGCGAGCGCGCCGACGAGTACGACCGTCCACCCGCGACCTTTGAGCCTACCGGCGTGACGCGCCGGCGGGGAGGTGGTCACGGCTTCCGCCCGCGCCGAAATCGGCTCGGAGGGCACTGCCTCCGCGGCCTCCCGCCCGTTCTCGTCCGCGAGCGCTTTCACTTCGGCGACGAAGCGGTAGCCGCGCCCGGGGGCGGTCGCGATGTAGCGGTTCTCGCCCCGGCTTTCACCCAGCACGCTCCTCAGTTTGCTGATGTTCTGTCCGAGATTGTTCTCCTCCACCGCCGTGTCCGGCCAGAGCGCCGCCATCAACTCATCTTTGGTGATGACATCCCCTCTGTGCTCGACCATGTAGAGGAGCGTGTCGAAGACCTTCGGCGTGAGCGGAACGGGTTCGACGCCGCGCAGCAGCCGCCGCTTGGAGGCGTCAAGGCGGAAGTCCCCGAACTCATAAATGTGCGGTTTTTGCTCGTACATACAGTCTTTCAAAAGTTTTCAAAAACTTTCAGCCCCATCTTAAAGACTTTCACCACCCCCTGGGAAGAGTATCGCCGCACATCAGCCGGGGTTGCCGGCCGGAACCGTCAGAAAAGAGGAGAAGACAAAATGAAGACGAGCAGACTAACGACGACTTTCGCGCTCACGCTGGCGCTCTTGTTAGCCGTCTGTATCCCGCAGTTCAGTGCGGCAGGTCAGGGGGAGAACAAAGGGGAGGCCAGGAAACTGGAGGGCACTTGGCTGGTGGACGTGACGCTGCGGAACTGCCAGACCGGCGACGCCATCAGGAGTTTTCAGGGGCTGACCACCTTTGTCCGCGGGGGCCAGATGTTGGAGACCGCCAACGCGTCCAGCCCGGCGTTGCGCTCCCCCGGCCACGGGACTTGGCGCGGCAGCCACGGGCAGCGCTACACCTCTGCCTTCATGTTCTTCCGCTTCAACCCTGACGGCACGTACGCCGGGACGCAGAAGGTTACGGGGAACGCCGAGATCGGGGAGAACCCGGATGAGTTCACCGGCACCTCGACCATCGAAATCTTCAACCCCGCCGGGGGGCTGATCGCGACCGCCTGCGTGACCCAAAAGGGCCGGCGTTTTGAATGAGCCGAGCGGGCGGTGAATACGTCAGAGGCGCGACCGACCGCCGCTCCTCTGACGCCGCCCACTCTTTCGAGCAGATTTTATTTGCGAGTTTGTACTACGGCACTCTCTCTTCCGACCCCGCCGCGTTGAACAAGGTGGCCGTCATTAGAAAGGAAATTCAGATGTCAAAGCGTTCGTCCTCAATTCCGCGCTCATTCAAATTTCGCCTCGTGCCGGCGGCGTGTGTGGCGGCCGGCCTTATCTGTTTGGCGACGTGGCTTTCCCACGCCCCACGTCACGACGCGGTTCTTCACGCGCCGGAAGTGGCGGACGCGGGGCGGGGCGTGAGCGGCGACGCTCAACAGAGTTCGCCGCCGAAGTTGGAAGGTGTAGAGGCGCGCGCCTTTGTAGAGCGGACGAGCGACGGGCAGGCGCTGTTGAAGGCCGTGACCGCGGCGCGCTTCGGCCTTCAGCGGCAAGAGCGCTCGCCCTTCGACGCGGGGAGCGGCGCTGGCTATCTGGGCATGAGCCACGAACAGAACTTGAACGCATGGTTCGGTGAAGAGGGCGTGACGGTCAGGCCGACCGTCTCTGAGAAGGAGCGCGCAGGGGCTTGGCGGCTCGGCTTCCGGCTCAAGGCTTACGGCTACGGCGCGGAGCTGCGGGCGGTGCCGCCCGTCACGGCGCGCAACGTCAGAGACAACCGTATCGAGTACGTCCGCAGCTCGAAATTTGTAGAGTGGTACGAGAACCGCGCCGAAGGCATCGAGCAGGGTTTTACCTTGAGCGAGCGCCCTGAACAAAGCGGCGGGGACGGCGAGCCGCTGCGCGTGTCGCTCGGCGTGGAGGGCGATTTGCGGGCGCGGGTCGAGACCGGCGGGCAGGAGATCGTGTTGGCGGATGCGCGCGGGCGGGGGGCGCTCAACTACAACAAACTGGTGGCGGTGGACGCGGGCGGGAAGCAGCTCTCGGCGCGGATGGAGGCGACCGCGGACGGGCGCGAAATCGCGCTGGTGGTTGACGACAGAGAGGCAGTTTATCCGATTGTGATTGATCCGATTGTGGCAACGCTGGAGACAAATCCACCATTGGATGCAGGAAGCTCTCTTCGGCAAACAAACTCATTCTTTGGCTCGGCGGTGGCGATTTACAACAACTACGTAGTGGTGGGATCACCGAACTATGATCTGGTTTTTCCAACTGTAAAAGTTGATGCCGGCGCTGTTTTCATCTTTTCTCGAAGCGGCTCTTCCTGGAGTCAGATAATTTCAACTTCCGCGCCTGCCTCTGTTGCAAGCAGCTTTTGCGGTTCCAGCGTCTCCATCAGCGGCAATCAATTTGTATACGGTTGTCCGGGGGCAAACAACAACACCGGCAAAGCTTTCGTGTACAGCTTTGACCTATCAGGGAACCCGACCGGGCATCATGAGCTTATCCCGACCACCGAATACCGGCGCGCCGGCGATACATTCGGCACGAGTGTCGGGATCTCTAGCAACAACGTTGTCGTCGGCGCACCTATGTCCAATGGCCTCTTCGACCTGGCTGAGGACCATGATAAGGGGATGGTCTATAACTTTAAACTTGATTCTGACGGCAATGTTACATCCGGTCAGTTCTTCGGCATCGGAACTAATCCCTCTGATGGCTTGGGCGCCAGTGTGGCGATTGATGGCAACACTGTCGTCGTCGGGGCGCCCGGCGGGAACAGCAGGTATGTCAACACTTATACACTTAACTCATCTGGGGACTCTGTCATTTCGGCCACTCTTCAACCCGGCAGCGGTTCGGTCGGGGACCGGTTTGGGGCGTTCGTCGACGTGAGCGGCAACACCGTCGTCGTCAGCGCTTCCGCCGATGATGATAAGGGAACGAACGCGGGCGCGGCTTACGTCTTCGTGCGCGACGCGAACGGGCAGTGGAGCGAGCAGCAGAAACTCACGGCCGGCGACGCAAGGGCTGGTGACCGCTTCGGCTTTGCCGCCTCCGCCGTTTACGGCAACACCATCGTCGTCGGAGCCTTCAGCCAGGACGGCTTTAGCTCCAGCCCCGACCCCGACCGGGGCGAGGCTTACATCTTCACCCGCAGCGGCTCGGTCTGGACACAGCAGGCCAGCATCAGCGGCACTGCTGCGGGCGACGGCTTCGGCTGTGCCGTGGACGTTAGCGGGAACACCGTCCTCGTCGGGGCGAACGGCGTAGATATTTCAGGCCAAGCGAACGCGGGCGCGGCCTACGCCTATCGCCTCGACTGCACGCCGCCCCATGGTTCCAGCACGACCCTCCCATTCCCCTTACCCAGCATCAACTTCGCGTCTCTCTGCCCGGGCGGAAGCATTACTATCGTCGGCTCAACCCGCAATGATGCCAATACGAGCTTGAGCTACCAATGGCGTAGGAACGGAGTAAACATTCCCGGCGCAATCGGCGACAGCTATACCATCAGCAATGCGACAGCTTCGGACGCGGGCAGCTATGACGTAATCTTCTCCAACTCCTGCGGCAGTGACACCTCAACGCCATTCACGGTCACCGTATACACTTTCAGTATCAACCCGACGGCCCAGAACTTCTCCGCCTCGGGCAGCAGCGGCATCGTCAACGTCTCCACCACCGGGAGTTGCCCGTGGACGGCCGCCAGCAACGCCTCCTGGATCACCGTCACCTCGGGCGCTTCCGGCTCGGGCAGCGGCACGGTCGGCTTCAACGTCGCCGCCAACACCGGCTCGGGCCAGCGCACCGGCTCTATCACCATCGCCGGACAGACTTTCACCGTCACGCAGGACGGAACGACCGCGCCCGCCAACACCTTCCAGTTCAGCCAGTCCAGCTACTCGACCTCCGAGGGCTCTGGCTCCGCGACCGTCACCGTCACGCGCTCCGGCTCGCTGTCCGCCCCCGCCACGGTCGAGTACGCGACTACGGATGGCACGGCCACCGACCGCGGCGACTACAACACGACCATCGGCCGCCTCCGCTTCGCCGCCGGCGAAAGCGCCAAGACCTTCTCCGTCCTCGTCACCGACGACGCCTACGCCGAAGGCACGGAGAGTCTCAACCTCGCGCTCTCGAACCCGACGGGCGGCCCCGCGCTCGGCCCGCCCTCCGTCGCCTCGCTCTCCATCACCGACAACGACGCGGTGACCTCCGGGTCGAACCCCATCGACGCGACCCCGTTCTTCGTCCGCCAGCAGTACGTCGACTTCTTCTCCCGCGAGCCCGACGCCGGCGGACTCGCGTTCTGGTCGAACGGCATCGAGTCGTGCGGCTCGGACGCGGCGTGCCGCGAGGTCAAGCGCATCGACACCAGCGCGGCCTTCTTCCTCTCCATCGAGTTCCAGGAGACCGGCTTCCTCGTCCACAGACTCTACCGCGCGTCGTTCGGGCGGCTCTCCCGCTACCGCGAGTTCGTCCGCGACACGCAGGAGATCGGCCGCGGCGTGGTCGTCAACTCGCCCGGGTGGGAGGCACAACTCGAAGCCAACAAGGCGGCCTTCCTCTCCGAGTTCGCCGCCCGGCCTGACTTCCAGACGCGCTACGGCGGGATGACCAACGCGCAGTACGTGGACGCCTTGAACGCCAACACCGGCGGCTCGCTCTCGCAGGCTGAGCGCGACTCGCTGGTCGCCGGGCTCACCGGCGGCACGGAGACGCGCGCGACGGCGCTGCGGAAGGCTGCCGACGACCCTGACTTCCGCGCCCGGGAGACGAGTCCCGCCTTCGTGTTGATGCAATACTACGGCTACCTGCGGCGCAACCCCGACGACGCGCCGGACTCTGACTTCGCCGGCTACAACTTCTGGTTGGGCAAGCTCAGCGAGTTCGGCGGCGACTACCGCCGGGCCGAGATGGTGCGGGCCTTTCTCGTCTCCACCGAGTACCGAAGGAGGTTCGGGCTCTAACTACGTCCTTACGTGGAAGAGGAAGGCCGCACGGGTTCGACGCCCGTGCGGCCTTTCCTTCGCTACCCCTCGCAAACCAAAAGTGACATTACCTTGCACGGTGAGAGCGCAGAGCTGATGGCGCTTTTTATTTTTGTTGAGGTCGCAGGTCTTCCCCGCCAGAAGCAAACTCATTTACAAGAATTACACTAGAAGCTATCCCTAAACCGGTTGACAACTGATTCTGGTTCGGTAGCTTACCAAGCCTATGGCTTGGCGAGCGGTAACCGATAAACAGTGGAAGCTCATTGAAGCGCAACTCCCGAAGCGCAAGCGCCGCCCGCAAGGCGGCCGCCCGCCGCTGACTGACCGGCAGTGCTTCGAGGGGGTACTCTGGATTCTGTGGACGGGAGCCCTCCGGAGCGAGTCGCCCGAGCGGTACGGCTCGAAGTCGGCCGTCCACTGCCGGCTCTCGGAGTGTGCCGACAGCGGAGTCCTGCTGAACCTATGGCGCGCTTTCCTTGACCAGCTCAACGACGCCCGCAAAATCCGCTGGAACGAGTGCTTCGTGGACGGCATGTTCGTTGTGGCGAAAAAGGGGGCGACGGTGTGGGCAAGACTAAACGCGGCAAGGGTACTCCGCTCGGAATATGCGTGGAGGCGGCTACCCCCTCGGAGGTGAAGCTGCCGGAGCGTACCCCCGACGCCGTTAAGGTCAAGAAGCGACGAGGCGCGCGCCGCCGACCGCGGCTACGACTCCAACCCGGCGCGGGCGCTCTTGGTGAAGCGCGAGATCGAGCCGCTCATCCCGAAGCGGCGCAACAACAAGAAGGCGACTCATCAGGATGGGCGAAAGCTCAGGCGCTACAAGCGGCGCTGGATTATCGAGCGCACGCAAGCGTCCGACCCCTGCCGGGCGTAAGCCGTACCTGTGTTGAGGCCGGTCAGGACCAACGCGAGGGCTGCGGCCGCGAAGCGGCGGACGCCGCGCGTGGTGACGGTCACATTCATCTCATGTCGCCTTATGGCGGGAAGTGCCAACCGGGAGGGCGGCCGCTCAGCGGTGTAAGAAGCGGGAGATGATCTCGTTAATCTCCCGCTTCTGTCCTTCGGTGGCCCCGTCCCACATGTCGTCGTGCATGGTGTTATCGAGCCTGATGATAATGATGCCGAACTTCTTCTGTGCCGCCGTGGTCGGTAAGACACCGGCGTCCGCCTGCTGGTCACTCGACCGGATAGATAGGATTCGCGGCCGCTTGGTCCTCGGGATGGGCATCCGGCGGTTGTCTAAAGTGATTACCTCGCGCACCAGCTTCGGGTGTTCGCGGGCGAAGAGCATAGACGTGTCACCTCCATTCGAGTGCCCGACCAAGAGCAAGCTCTCGAAATCTACATCCGGCCTCAATGTTTTGATTTCGCGGATGACGAACAGGATGTTCCCGACGCCCCTCTGCCAGTTGGGCATCCGAACTTCGTAAGGGTTACCCGAGGTTGGCAGTGGCTCGTCGTTGGGCAGGTGGTGCTGGATGCTCGCCACGAGATACCCGTGCGCGACGAGGTTGGCGGCGATGAAAGAGTAATCCGTATTTTTACCGCCGTAGCCGTGACTGATGACGGCCAGCTTCAGCTTCGACCTTCTCCGCCCGGGATCCTCGGCTGCGCCGGGAGGCGCATACAGCATGACCGGAACTGTGCGGCCTCGCGCCGTGTCGAACAGGTTGAGGTTCGCAGTCTCGACCGCGGGCCGTCCGTCCGTGGCCTTGCCGTGCTCCACGGGTAAGTTCTGCGTCGCTATGCGTTCATCGCCCCCGGCCTTCGTCAACAGGGGTAAGCATGAAATAAGAGCCAGCAAGATGTTCATACGCCCGGATTACTGTTTCTCCTTTTCGTCGCGTATCCTCTCCAGCATCCGTCTGCCGCCTATATTCTCGGGGTTGAGTTGTAAAGACTTCTCGTAGTTCCTGATGGCTTCCTCCCGGTTGCCCGATTGGTAATAAGCCTCGCCCAGACTGTCCCAGACGTTGAACGACCGCGGGAACTGTTCCGCGTTGAGCTTGAGGACTTCGACGGCCGCGCCGTTGTCTTTTATGTCGTAGAGCAGCCGTAAGCCGAGCTCGTTCATCTCGTCCTCGCTCAGGTTGTAGCCGGCGTCGCCCTTCGACTCCCGGAAGAGCTTCAGCATCGCTTCGCGGCCGCGCAGGTTGTACTCCCGTCCCATAGCCGTGGCAAGGGATTTGAGGTCGAGCCTGTACGGCTCGCCGTTCAGGATGCGCATCAGGGCGGTGGGCGTGTAGTGGCGGAGCAACTCTATGTTGGAGAGGACGATGACCGTCTGGTCTTTGGTCGTGTTCCTCAGAAAGTAGCTGGTGAAGCCCACGTCACCGCCGGGGTGGTAGACGACGCGGCCGGCCGGGTCGTCGGAGACGAACCAGCCCAGCGCGTCTTTCGCGGGGAGGTTCGTGCGCGCGAAAGGTCTATAGTCCGCGCCGTTCGGGAGCGTGGTCGGCGCGTACATCTCCGCGAGGCTTCGCTTCTTCAGGAGTCTCCCGCGCTGAAGGGCCTGATGAAATTTCAGCAAGTCCCTCGCCGTGGTGTACACGTTCCCCGCGCCGTAAAGATTCCGCCTCGTCGCGTAAGAGCGCCGCGCTCCTTCGAGTGTCTCCACGCTCACCGGTGCGGTCGCCAAAGGGTTGGTGAACCTATAGCCGGCGGCGACCTCTTTTCTAATCCGCTCGGGTACGTTGCCGAGGAGGATGGACGAGCGCGTCATCCCGGCGGGGGCGAAGATGTTCTCCCTCACGAAACGGGGGAAAGGTCTCCCAGACGCTCTCTCCACCACGAGGGCCAACAGTATGTAGTTCGTGTTGCTGTACTCCCATTTGGCACCCGGGTCGAACTGCAAGGTCTGGGCGAGCCGGGCGAAGACCTTAACCAGTCCGGCGTTGTCTACCCCCTTACCCGCGATCTCCTCGATGATCTCCTCGGACTGGTACTCCGGTACTCCAGAGGTGTGCGCGAGCAGGTGGCGCAGGGTCACATTGCGGTATGGAAGCTCGGGCACGTACTTCGTGACGTTGTCGTCCAGGGACAGAGCGCCCCGCTCCCGCAGGATGAAAACGGCGGTGGCGGTGAAAGTCTTGGCGACCGAGCCGGCGAGAAAGAGCGTGTCGGCGGTGTGGGGCCTACGGCTCCCGGCGTCGGCGTCGCCGAACGACTTCTCGTAAATTATCCGGCCCTTCTCAGAGATTAAGACGTTACCGCTGAAAGAGTCCTCCCGGCTCAGTCTGCTCAGGATTGAGTCTATCGTTCTAACCCTCTCCTGAGCGGGACAGAGGCAGGGCGTCAGACAGATGAACGCGGCAAGCAGGAACAAGCGCATAAACGGCCTCCCGAGATGTGCGACGGTCGATGGCTCCGCGCCGACTGACACGGCCTCATCTGCGGCGGCGCAGGAGCGCCTCGACGGCGTGCATCTCCGTGTCGATGCCGCGCGCAATGTTCCCCGCCCGTGGCTCGACGAACACGTCCGGCCGCACCCCTGCGTCGGGGCGCGGGCCGGATGCGAAGTAGCCGACCAGCGGGAGGTCTGCTTCAATCTGCGAGTTCGGCAGCCGGAGGAAGAAGAACGCCCCGCCGTTGATGCCCCGCTCATTCCCCCCGGTCGGCTGACCCACGAGCGTCGCCAGCCGGTTGCGCTGTAGCGCCTGCGCGAACCAGAAGGTCGCCGAGCTGTTCGACGCGTCCACGATGACGTAGGTGCGGCCCCCGTAGGGCCGCTCAGAAGCCTTGACGACGCTGCCGTCCGCGTTGTCGTCAGACTGCTTCAGCGTGTAGAAGCCGCCGTCGAAACTGGTCGCCGACTCGCCCCAGTCGTAAAAAGACTTGTCCCACGTCTTCAGGTACGGCCGCAGGTCGTCGGGCGTCTTCCGGTAGCGGACGAGCCGCCTGTATGCGTCGAGCCGCGTGTCCTGTTTAATCAGTCTGCTCAGAATCAGGTCGCCGACGCGCAGCCCGCCCTCGTTGCCGCGCAGGTCGATGACGAGGTTCGGCGTCTTCTCGCGCGCCAAGCGGTCGAAGAAGTCGTTGAGAAACTGCTTCCAGTCCCACTTGCTGTTGAAGAGCGCCCACGTCGGCATCCGCAGGTAGGCGGAGCCGTCGGCCAGAAACTTATAGTCCCAGACCTGCTGGGAGCCGCCGCGCCGTTCCTCGACCTTCGCCTTCACGGGCGCGAGCCGCTGCTCGAACGTCAGCGCGCGCACGCTGACGTTCTGCGGCCTGCGGCCGGAAGGCTCTTTGACTCTCAGCTCGAAGCGGCCACCCTCGACGGGGAAGAACATCGGATAGTAGATGTCGAAGGCTTCGTAGTCGCTCTCGCCGAGGACTTCGAGGTAGCTGACCCGCTTGGCGTCGTTGGAGCCGTCGGCGCGGGCGACCGTCAGGAGGCGTTCGAGAATTTTGCCCGCGGGCACGCCGCCTATGGCGAGCACCTCGGTTCCCGCTTCGAGGTGTGTGCTCTCGGAAAAGTTTCTCGTGACGATCATCCGGCGTCCCAGCCAGCGGAAGTAGAAGGGCACCTTGTTCTGCCCTTTGAAGAGGGCGTCGGCGACCGCCGGCGGCTGATTGAAGAAGTTGGCGTAGGTGTGACCGCACCTGACCTTCGTCAGGAAGATGGAGATGGCGACGTACGCCTGTCGCAAGGTCAGGTCGCGGCTCAGCTCTGATTCGAGCGCCTTGAAGTGTGCGTCCATCTGCGCCTTCGTGTTGTAGCGGTACAGGCCGGGGTGCAGCTCTTCGTAGGCCCTCTTCAGCACGGCGAAGTCTTCCCGCAACTGCTCGGCGGGGATACGTGGCGTCGTATCTTCGACACTCGCGGCGGCGGGAGAGATTGTTGCCGCGACTACCAGAACGAGCAACGTGAAACGGCGCTTGAATGACCGCATAGAAGGGTTCCTGCGTGACGGACGTTTCTTCCGAGGCGGGGCGGCGCGCGCCTCAGGATTTTGTTCCTCGCGGCACACGTTCGAGCGGTCTGGTCTTCTCTTCCGTCACGCTCGAAGGCGTCATGTTCTCGAAATCCGCCGGCGGCAGCGCCTGCCCGCCCCCTTCCGGCAAACCGCCCCGTTCCCCCGCCGGCTCGACGTGACCTTCGCTCCTCCGCCTGCCGCCCAACTTGCTTTTGAGCCGCAGCCCGATGGCGAAGCTCAAAAGCTGCCACGCCGCGACCGACGCCAGGAAAGCGTAGGCGAAATAAACTACCGGCGGAGTGGGGTCGCCCGTCCTCGTCTGCTGCGCGTCGAAATAGCCGTTGAGAAAGACCAGCAGGAGGAGACTGACGGCGGCAGTGATGAGGCTTATCGCGAGGCTGACGCTGACCTGTGTCTCGGGCTTAACCCCGCCCAGGAGTTTCTTTAACAGGTATGTTTTCCCGGCGTAGTCAGGCAGGAACTCGCCGCAGCCACGGCAGTAAGCGTCGGGCGACTGTTCGCCCTTTCCGCAATGCGGACAATACATATCTATTCTTCCGTGAAAGGGCGGAGGCCCTGAGATGATGACCTTCGGTCGGCTCACTTTCGAGCGCCGAGATACAGCATTATCTACGACAGCGCCTCGACTTTCGTTCCGGCGTCGCTATTGCGAAACGGCGTGTGTGCCCTGCGTCCTTGATGAGGGGGCAGAAGAAATACTCATGGACAATTTCTCATCTTCTCTCTTGGCAGAACGGCAGGACGTGAATGGCTATGGACGCAGGAACCACTCGCTGACCCTTTCAATCAACTCCCGCCAGCCGTCCGTCTTCGGCTTATCTTTAATCCTGAAGGAGTGATTAGCCCCCTCGACGCGGTCGTAAGTCACCGGCTTATTCCCGGAGATGAGGTGCGCGAAGAGGGCGTCGGCGGAGGTTGGGTCTACCGCCACGTCGGCCGTCCCTTGGGCAACATATATTTTCGCCCGCGCCGCGCTCAACTCTGCAATAGGCGACGACGCGAGGAAGGTGGCCCACCGGCGGTACGCGAAGCCGAAGAAGAACTTCTCCGAACTGGTCGGCTCGGCTTCAATCTCCCTCCACTTGTCCAGCACATACTGCACGCGCGCCTCGGCGTCGGGCGAGACCTCCTCAAAGAATCGACCCTGACGGGCGAGCGCGATCAGGTCGTAGAGCTGGCTCGGGCCGCCGCCCGCCATCGTCGAGACGTGCGTGACGATTTCAGGCAGTTCGCGCGCGACGCGGCAGGCGACCAGCCCGCCTTCGGAGTGGCCGACGACCAGAGCCCTGTTCTTATCAACCTGCGGCAGACGGCGCGCGGCGCGCAGCGCCGCCTCGTTCGCCTCGGCCCAACGTTCCAGCGTGTGCTCACGGTTGAACTCCGCCGACCCTTTGCACCCGTCCTCCGGCTGGAAGAGGAATTTCACGCCGGGCTTCTCGACAACTATGACGCGCGCCCTGCCTTTGAAAACGTCGGCGACGACGATGTGCCCTCCGGCCGGAAAGATTTTCCCGTCGCGCTCCTCGAAGCGTGAGCCGCAGCCGGAGCCTTCGATGTACAAGACCAGCGGCAGAGGGCCGCGGCCGGCAGGAGCCTCCGAGAGATAAAACGTGATCTCACGGCCGAAGCGGTCGCGGGTCGAGAACCTTTCGTACGGCTGCCCGGCGATGGGCGTGCTTCTGCTCGGAGGCTTGTAGCGTCGCTGCGCCGCTGCCTTCACGGGAAATGTCGGCAGCAGGCTCAGCAGCGAGAGAGTGCATAGGAAGTGAGTCAGTCTCAGCTTCATGTTAAGAGACTTCCTCCGGGTCGATGCTTCTCAGCGGCTTTCCTCAACCGGGCAGACTACGGGCGGGCGGGAAGTGGTTTGCCGGTCCTGTTCAGGGTGGTCGAACTGATGCCCCTCTTGTTCGACATCGACAGGCCGACGATGTTGCCGCTCGCATCCCGCTTGAACTCGCCGACGACGGCGGTGTTGTCGAGGAAGAATTTATCCTTCGCGTAGGGCTTCATCAGCATCCTGTTCGCCCCGACCCGCTGGTAATACAGCTTACCGTCTTCGACGATGAGCAAGCGCTCGACACCGCCCTCCTCGTAGACGCCGGCATACGATCTCAACAGAGTTTCATCGAGCGTAATCTCCCTGATTGCATAGGGCCGGCCGATGGTCAGGGCCGCCAGGTCTCCCGCGAGGAACTCGGGCAGGCGATCCGGAGCCCGGAAGTTGTAGAGGACGGCGACGTACACATCCTCCCGCGGGAGGTAGATGGCGTGGGACATGAACCCGCCCATGTTCCCGCCGTGTTCGACGATGGGGCTGCCCTGTATGTTTCCGGTGAACCAGCCGTAGCCGTAATGCGTCCCCTGACCGTCAGGCAACTTGTATTCGGCGCGCGCCTTCTCCAGAGACTCTTTCGTGATTAACTTGTTCGCGAGCAGCGCCTGATTCCATTTGAACAGGTCTCCCGCGGTCGATTGAATCGCCCCGGCGGAATAGGCCGTCTCCACCTTATCGTTCGCGGCGTTTAAGAACTGTGATTCGGCCCTAGAGTAGACGTAGCTCGCCGCGCGGTTCCTGATGATTTTATAGTCGTCCCCGAAGTGCGTCGCGGTCATCCCGGCCGGCCTGAAGAGATTCTTTTCGAGGTACTCCGGATAAGGGATGCCGGAGACTTTTTCAATGATCGCCCCCAGCAGCATGTACCCGTTGTTGCTGTAGCTCCACTTCGTCCCCGGCGCGAAACCGAGCGGCCTGCTTTTAAATGTGTCGATGATCTCATTCAGGGTGATGAACCTCTTCTCCCCCTGAAGGCGCGCCATCGCTTCGGGCACGGAAGGAGGTATCCCGGCCGTGTGGGTCAACAAATTTTCGACCGTGATCTTCTGCCCGCCGTTGGGATAGTCGGGGAGGAATTTTGTAACCTCGTCCTGCAAAGACAGTTTCCCCTGCTCGACCAATTGGAGGACGGCGACCGCGGTGAACTGCTTGGTCTGGGAGGCGATGTTGAAGATCATCTCCTCCCTCATCGGCACGCCCAGTTCCATGTTCGCCATGCCGAACGCTTTCTTGTAGATGACCCGGCCGTTCCGCGCGACCAGCACCACGCCGCCCGGTTGCCCGGCCTTTAACACGGTGGAGGCCGCCCGGTCGAACTCAACCGCCAGCCGCGTTCGGGATTGCCCTTCGGCGAGCGGAACGTTGGGCGAAAGTCCTGCGAGCAAAGAGAAGAGAAGCGACAACACCTTCTTCATACTTACACTCTCTCCGAAGGAACTTTAGACGTTAGTGTGAAGTGAGTGACCGTGGGGCGTTGAACGTTTCAGGTATTAATCGTTGCGCAATGCGGTCAGCGGGTCAACCTTCGTGGCCCTCCGCGCCGGGAAGTAACAGGCGGCGAGTGCTGTCAGCATCAACAGCGACGCGATGACCGCGTACGTCGCCGGGTCCGAAAGCGTGACCCCGTAGAGCATGCTCGACAGATTTATCCTGCTTTCCAAATATCTCGTCACAGCGTACGTGGTCAACACACCCGCCGCGACGCCGAAGCATGTTAAGGTCAGGCCGTACCGCATGACCATCTTCACCACCGCGCTCCGGCTCGCGCCGAGCGCCATCCGGATGCCGATTTCACGCGTGCGCTGCGCGACCCCATAGGACAGCACACCATATAAGCCGACCGCGGCAAGCGACTGCGCGAGCAGCCCGAACAACGTCAGCAGTTTGGTCAAGAGCCGTTCCATCGTCAGCGTCTGGTCTGCTTGTTCGCTCTGGGTACGGACATCGTTCAAGGGCAGATTCGCGTCCACCTCGCGCGCCGCCCGGCGGAGGTCTGCGATCACCAAATTGGGCTCGCCCGTCGTGCGCACCTCGAAGGTGGCCCGATTCATGTCGCCGAACCCCTGTCGCCAGGACACGTAAACTGTCGGCGGTATCTCTTCGCGTTGGCTCGCGTATTTGGCGTCGCGGACGATGCCGATGATTTCGAGTTCGTCAGGCTTCCTTACGTCGAACGTGAAGCTCTTGCCGACCGGGTTCTCGCCGGGGAAGTATTTACGCACGAACGTTTGATTGACGACCACAACTTTCGGTGCCCGCGCGCCGTCGTGCATGTCAAAGGGGCGCCCGGTCAGGAGCGGTATGCCCATTACCTCTAAAAAGTTTTCACGGACAAGATTGACGTTGCACTGTCCGTTCGCCGCGACCCGATTTGTGGCGTCGGCCCCGATGGCAAGTGAGTCGCGCAAATAGACGCTGCGCGTGCTGCGCACGCGAGCCAACAACGGGACGCGCGAAAATGTGACCTGCCGCACGCCCGGCACCCCCTCTATCCGTTCCGCCAGAGCCTCATATAACCGCGCCATCCTCTCACCCTTGTACCCGACCAGGTCCGGCTGAACGTTGAACAGCAGCAGGTTGCGCCCGTCGAATCCCGATTCGACGCTTCTCAATTTGCCGAGCGTCCGCACAAACAGTCCCGCACCTACCAGCAACAATAACGACAGGGCGACTTGAGAGATAATCAACCCCCGGTTGAGAGGCGAGCGCGTCGCCGCGCTCGAACCTCGCCCGCCCCCGTTGAGCATGGGAGCTAAATTCACTTTCGTGGCGCGCCACGCCGGCGCGAGACCGAAGACGATGCCAGTCAATAATGACAGCGCCAGCGTGAAGACGAGCACGCGCAGGTCAAGCCGCGGCTGCAAAGCCAACATGCCGCGCCCGCCCCAATCCGTAACGCTCAGCAACCCCTCCTTGATCCAGAACGCGACGAGGAGCCCCGCCGTCCCGCCGAGGCCGGCGAGCAGCAGACTTTCGGTCAGCAACTGGCGAACAAGTCTGAAGCGGCTCGCGCCTAAGGCCAGCCGTAAGCCGATCTCTTTCTGGCGCGACGTCACCCGCGCCAGAAAGAGATTCGCAACGTTCGCACAAGCTACCAGCAAGACCAGCGCGACGACGCCGAGCAACAGATAGAAGGAGGAAGCGTAGCGCTCTCGCTCATTCATCTCGCCCTGTCCGCCCGGGTCGAGAAACAAACGCGGGTATTGCTGCGGGCTTACTTCGCTTATTGGTTTGTCACCTGCCGTCTGGGCCGACGTTTGCAACTCGTCGTGATGCTCGGCAACGGATTGATGAAATGCCGTCTCTACTTGTGCCCGCGCTTGTTCGGCGGTAGCGCCCGGCTGTAACCTTCCCATCACCCGCAACCACCATTGCCCCGCGCCGTACATCCGCGAGTTTTTAGGGTCGGTGTACATCCGCGGCTCCCACGCTAAGGGGATGGTAACGTCCTGCGTCGAGCCGACCTGCATCGTGCCTTCAAAGCCCGGCGGCGTCACGCCGACGACCGTGAAGGCGGTGTCATTAAGGTTGATCTGCTTACCGACGACCGACGGGTCGCCGCCGAATCGGCGCTGCCAGTAACGATGGCTGAGCACCGCCACGGGGCGCGCCCCGCCTTGATCGTCTTCGTTGGTAATCGTGCGCCCTACAATCGCCCCCACTCCTAGCCCGGCGTAATAGTTGCCCGAAACCGCCTGCCCATTGGCGATGTCCGCCTGACCATCGGCGTTCACGTTCAGAACAAGGTCTCCGTAGGCGAAGACGTCGGACAGCACACTTTGCTGCTGGCGTATGCGTCGGAAGGTTTGGTAAGCGAATGAAGTCATGACGCGTCGCCCCGCCGCGTCGGTGCCGTCATAGCCGGCGTAAGGCCCGGGGCTGAACGTGGGTGACGCCACGCACCTGAACAGCACGAGCCGCCCCGGTTCTTTGACGGGAAGCGATTTGAACAGCAAGGCGTCTACCACGCTGAACAGTGCCGTATTCGCGCCGATGCCGAGCGCCAGCGTGAGGACGGTCACAAGGGTGAAGCCGGGGTTCTTCCGCAGCATCCGCGCGCCGTATCGCAGATCCTGCCGGAGTGTTTCCAACATGCCGCCACCTCTCACCTCGTACCCCATCTCCTTGATTCGCGTCAGCCGGCCGAACCGCCTTTCTGCCTCCCGCCGTGCTTCCTCCGGCGGCATGCCCCGGCGCACGTTCTCTTCGGCGCGCATGTCGAGGTGGAAGCGCAACTCCTCGTCGATCTCGCGATGAACCGACTCGCTATCCCGCAGAGCGCGCATCCTGTCGAGAAAGAGTTTCCACCACGCCATCGCCCGTCTCCCTCTTCACGTCGCTTGCAACACCTTGGCGACCGCCGACGTGAGACGCTCCCACTGAGATTCCTCGACCGCGAGCTGCTTCCGCCCCGCGCGAGTCAGCTTGTAGAACCGCGCCCGCCTGTTGTTCTCCGACACCCCCCATTCCGATTCAACCCAGCCTCGCTGCTCGATGCGGTAGAGGGCCGGGTAGAGCGTCCCCTCCTCGATCTGGAGCATCTCTTCGGCCAGTTGCTGGATGCGCTGGCCCACTCCGTAGCCGTGCATCGGGCCTAGAGAGAGGGCCTTCAGGATGAGCAGGTCCAGCGTTCCCTGCGGCAGGTCGGGCTTCTGTTTCGTCACTGACTTTCTCCCTGTTTACTTCTGGGGGTAGATACTGACACACGTCCCATAGAAGGTCAAGGGAAACATTCAAAGGAGGGTGAGATGTAGAAAGGCACCTCGCATAAAACTGGCCGTGACTTGCTTGGAACCGAATGGATTAGTGACGGCAAACGGATCTACCCGAAACGGGCTCACCTTTACTCTCCATGCAACTTCATAAACAGATAAATTCGAGCACAGTACTCGGGCCCTCGTCGTTAAGGATAAGGGTTCACAACGGAATTGGATGAAGCGGCTGGTCGCCACGTCGCGTGGTGACATAATGCTCCACACTTTGCGGTATAAGACCGTAGGAAGGAGTCAAGACCAGCCACGGACTACATCGGAATAGACCTCCACAAGAACTCCAGTCTGGTCTGTATTCTGACCGAAGACGGCGAACTCGTCGAGCGCCGCATCAAGACCGACCGTGAGAGCTTCGACAAGCTATTCGGTGAGAGGGCACCGGCGCGCATCCTCGTCGAGTCCTCGGCTGAGAGCGAGTGGTGCGCACGGCACTTGGAGGCGCTCGGCCACGAGGTCGTCGTCGCGGACCCGAACTTCGCGCCCATGTACGCCACCCGCGACCGCTGCATCAAGACAGACAAACGTGACGCGCGGGCGCTGTGCGAGGCTTGTCGCTTAGGAGCCTACCGCCCGACGCACCGCACCTCCGACCAGCAGCGGGATGTCAGGGCCCACTTGTCAGTGCGCGAGACGCTCATCTGCACCCGCTCGAAGTACATCTCGTTGATCGGAGCCTTAGCGCGGCGCGAGGGCTGCCGCATCAAGGCCGGCCCTTCGCCGAGCTTCGCCCGCCGCGTCGAGTTGGCGGGGCTGCCCGCACACACCCTAATCCAGATCGAGCCGCTGCTCGTGATGCTCAAGGCGTTCAACGAACAGATCAAGGCGGCCGACAAGCGACTCGAAGAGATCGCCCAGGCAGACGAGGTGGTGCAAAGGCTGTGCAGCGTGCCGGGAGTCGGGCCGGTGGTCGCCACCACGTTCGCCGCGACGATAGACGAGGCGTCACGCTTCCTCGGGGCCAAGCACATGCGTTCCTACCTGGGGCTCGTCCCGCGCGAGTACAACTCGGGCGAGAGGCAACACCGCGGGCTGATCAGTAAAGCCGGGAGCGCCCGCGCCAGGTCGCTGATGGTGGAGGCGGCCTGGTCGCTGCTGCGATGGAAGACGGAGAGGACGCGGGCGCTACACGAGTGGTGGGCTAGGATCGCGCAGCGGCGGGGGAAGGCGACGGCCGTGGTAGCGCTGGCGCGCAAACTCGCGCGCATCATGTTCGCCGTCTGGCGAGACGGGACGGAGTTCGACCCGCTCCTGCTGCGGCCGGGTGAGCAGGCGGCGACATAGCCGCCACTATGGATACTGCAAAACTGACTTCAGCGGGTTTAGATCACGGGCGGGCGAGCGCGGCAAACGGCTTGGCCCGTAGAGCGCCGTCAACGGAGTAGCGCCGCCCGCCCCGAACCCAAACATGCGCCGGGAGTTCAGGTAATCGCCCGTGGGAGAGCGCGAACAGAGAGGTAAAAGGAACTCGCTGCGCGGTGTCGGTGTGCCCGACCAAATCAAGTAGGCCGAAGACAAAAAAACACTGTTTAGACCAAGCGAAAATGACAGTTAACGGCCAAGCGAAAATGTCAGTCGTCATACGCGGGCCTCTTGCTGCTGCTTGGCTCTACTCCGCTTCTTCGCCAGCGCCTGTACTTGCTCGGGGCTGAAGCGCGCCACGACCTCCCCGCCGTGATGCAGCTCGATGCTCTGGTCGCGCAGTTGTAAGACATCGACCCGCCGCCCGGCAAGCGAAAAGTACTTGCGCGACCGGGGCACCTGCGAAGCGAGCCCCGCGAAGCTGACGACGTGGTCGCGCCCGACCACGCGCGGCTCCTTCAAGCACAGCGTACGGTCGGAGGCGGCGCGCGTCAGGCGCTTGGCGCCAGACCGCCGCCTGCTCACGCGGCGCCACCGCGAAGCGCCGGTTGTGGCCGGGCAAGTAGCTTTCGAGCAGCGCGTTCGCCCCCTTCGATGGTAGCCACGCCGGCCAGCCGCGACTCCACCACGAGCCGGTCTTGGAGCACGCCCCACAGCCGCTCGATGCGCCCCTTGGCCTGCGGCGAGTAGGCTTTGCTGATGTGGATGCCTGACTCCTCCATCGCCCGCCCGAACTGCGTCAGCGGGCGTTCGTCAACTGCTCAATGATGGTCGGCTCGCGCCGGGCGTGGAAGAGGTCATGGCGGTCGCTGTAGAGCGAGAGCGGGAGCCCCGCCGAGAGCGCGATCCGGCGCATCAATTCCAGGTAAGCCCACGTCGTCTCGGCCTGGGCGAAGCGCACCCACGCTCGGTTGGTCGCGTCGTCGATGACGCCGACCAGGGTGAGACAGGGCCCGCGCCCTTCGAGCCAGTCGTGCGGCGAGGCGTCGATCTGCAAGAGCATCCCGGCGGCGGCCCTCCGCTCGCGCCGCGCGCGGTACTTGCGCCGCCGGCGCGAGCGCTTCGGGGGGAGTCCGGCCCCGCGCAGGTGCTGGCGCAGGCTTTCGCGGCCGACCGTGAGCCCGTGCTCGCGCGCGAGCAGCTCTTGTAAGTGGCGGTCGTTGACACCCTAATACTTCTCGCGCGCCAGCTTGAGCACCCGCTGCCAGAGCCTCTCGTCAGACTTGTTGACCGGCTCGCGCCCGCGGCTCCGGTGGAGCAGGCCGGCGAGGCCGCCCTCTCGGGCGCGTGCGAGCAGCCGCCAGACCTGGCGCTCACCAAGCCCCAGGACTTGAGCCGTCTGCGCGGCGCTGAGCCTTGAGTCCTACTCTGGCTGCACCACGGCGACCGCATCTCTCACGGCGGTGTTCATCGAATAGTTCTCCTGCTTTCAGTTTTAGTCTTGGTTTAGGGGGCTTCAAGAGAACCAGACTAGATACACCGACAGGAGAGAAAAATCACGGCTGGCACTGTTTGAAAATATTACAAAGCGGCGGCGTCGCGGTGATGTAGGAACTTTTAGTTAACAGATGTAGAGACTTTTAGTTAACTGGACAACAGCACGGCCTTGCGCCAGTGCATCTTTGCTGTTACTTTATGCATCTATTCAATCGTTATGCAAGTTCGCTGCATAACGGCGGGGTTTTGAAGGATGCAGAAGACGAAGCGTCAGCAGAAGATCATGAGCCTCATCCGCGCGCGCCGCGTCGGCACGCAGCAGGAGTTGACCGCGCTTTTGGAGCGCGCGGGGTTCGAGGCGACGCAGTCGAGCGTGTCTCGCGATTTGGAGGAGTTGGGCGTCGTCAAGCACAACGGCCACTACACGCTCCCGCGCGCGACCTCGGGCGCGGCGGCGCGCGGGCTGCTGGGGCTCGACCCCGCGGGCGACTGTCTGGTCGTGGCGAAGTGCGAGCCGGGGCTCGCGTCGGCGGTGGCGGTCGAGATAGACCGCGCGGGGTTCGAGGAGATCGTCGGCACGGTCGCGGGCGAGGACACGATCTTCATCGCCGTGCCCGAGCGCAAGGCGCAGCGCGCGGTCATCAAGAAGGTTCTGGAGCTTTTCGGTTAGACGGTTGACGGGAGAAGGAGAGGGCGTGACGGAGAAGATTAAGAAGGTGGTTCTGGCTTACTCGGGCGGGCTCGACACGTCGGTGATGCTTCACTGGCTGCGGGCGCAGTACGGGTGCGAGGTCGTCTGCTACTGCGCGGACGTGGGGCAGGGCGAGGAGCTGGCGGGGCTCGAAGAGAAGGCGCTGAAGAGCGGCGCGTCGAAGCTCTACGTCGAAGACCTGCGCGAGGAGTTCGTCGAGGAGTACGTGTGGCCGGCGGTCAAGGCCAACGCCCTGTACGAGGGCGTCTACCTGCTCGGCACGTCACTGGCGCGGCCGGTCATCGCGAAGCGGCAGATAGAGATCGCGCGGCGCGAGGGCGCGGACGCCGTGGCGCACGGCGCGACGGGCAAGGGCAACGATCAGGTGCGCTTCGAGCTGACCTACTACGCGCTTGAGCCCGACATCAAGGTCGTCGCGCCGTGGCGCGAGTGGGAGTTCAAGGGGCGGAGCGACCTCATCTCTTACTGCGAGGAGCACGACATCCCCGTGACGGCGACGCACGCCAAGCCCTACTCGACCGACCGCAACCTGATGCACGTCTCTTACGAGGGCGGCATCCTCGAAGACCCGTGGGCTGAGCCGCCGGCGGACATCTTCCAGATGACGACCGCGCCGGAGAACGCGCGCGCCGAGGCGCAGTACGTCGTCGTCGGGTTCGAGAAGGGCGTGCCGGTCAGTTTGGACGGCGAGAAGTTGAACGCGGTCGAGCTGCTGTCGGCCTTGAACCGTCTGGGCGGCGAGCACGGCGTGGGGCGCGTCGACATTGTCGAGAACCGCTTCGTCGGGATGAAGTCGCGCGGGGTCTACGAGACGCCGGGCGTGACCATCCTTCAGGCGGCGCACCGCGCGCTCGAATCCTTAACGCTCGACCGCGAAGTCCTGAGGATGCGCGACGCTCTGAGTTTGAAGTTCGCGGAGAGCGCCTACTACGGCTTCTGGTTCGCGCCCGAGTCGGAGCTGATGCGCGCGACCATCGACGCGACGCAGGAGCGCGTGACGGGTGAGGTGCGCGTGAAGCTCTACCGCGGCAACGTCGTCATCGCGGGGCGGCGTTCGCCGAACTCGCTCTATCAGGAGAAGCTGGCGACGTTCGAGGCCGACACGGTCTACAACCAGCGCGACGCGGAGGGCTTCATCAAGCTCAACGCCCTCAGACTTCGCACGCTGGCGAAGACGCGTTTCGACTAGTCGAAGAAGGGGGAAGGCCGATGACGCAGGAGACGGGAACGAAGGTGGCGGTCGTGGAGGCCGACAAGGTCGGTTCGGTTGTGTCCGGGCTGGGGCTCGGGCGGACGCTGGCGGTGGTCGGCGCGCGGCGCGCGGTGCGCCGGGGCGACGCGGTCGTGGTGCGCGCGCTGACCGACAGCGCGACCTACAACCAGCTCGAACTCCCGACCGGGCGTCTGGCGAAGATCAACCCCGGCGACGTGATAGTCGGCGCGTTGGGCAGCCGGCGCGCGCTGAAGGGTTTCGTCGGCGACGTTCCCGAGGCGGCCGGGGCGGGCGACCGCCTGCACCTTCTGAACATGGGCGGCGTCATCGGCTACTGCAAGGGGCACCACTCGTCTCTGAGCGACGCCATCGAGGTCGAGGTGCTCGGCTTCGTGGTGGACGAGGGGCAGAAGGTCAGGAACATCGCGGACGGCGCTCTGCAACTTCGCGACAGCCTGCCCGAAGGTTGCGCGCCGCTCGTTCTGGTGGCGGGCGCGTGCATGAACTCCGGGAAGACGTTCGCGGCGACCGAGATCGTGCGGCAGGCGACGCGGCGCGGGATGCGCGTGGCGGCGGCGAAGCTGTCGGGCGTGGCCGCGCTGCGCGACACGCTCAACATGGCCGACCACGGCGCGGTGGCGACCGCGAGCTTCCTCGACTGCGGGTTGCCCTCGACGGTCGGCGTCGGCGACCTCGCGCCGGTGGCGAAGGCCATCATCGGGCGGCTCAACGAGTCTTCGCCCGACCTCGTCGTCATCGAGCTGGGCGACGGGATACTGGGCGGCTACTCGGTCGAGTCAATCTTCGACGACGCCGAGTTGCGCGCGGCGACGGCCGCCATCGTCTTCTGCGCGTCGGACTACGTGGGCGCGTGGGGCGGCATCGAACTCTTCCGCCGCCGCGGCATCGAGGTGGACGTGGTCGCGGGCTCGGTCACGGACTCGCAGATGGGCGAGGACTACATCGTGAACGAACTCGGCGCGCCGGCCGGCAACGCCAAGCGCGACGGCGCGCGGCTGTTCGAGTTGATTCGGACGCGGGTCGAGGCGGCGGCGGTGCCGGCCGGCGCGTGAGACGCTTTTAGCCCCGCCCGCCGCGCAGCATCATGGCGATGCCGACGAAGACGAAGGCCAGCCCCGCGAACATGAAGGTTTTGTTGGTGGTGAAGCCGAGCGTGCAGAGTGCGACGCCGAGAACGATGAAGGGCAAGCCCGCTTTACGCATGTCCTGTTAGTCTCCTGTGCTGTCGGTTCTGACGGCCGCGCGGCTTTCAAAGGTCGGGGGTGTTTACGGCCGCGCCGTCGAAATTGTTTCCGCGCCTTCGCGCCGTTTGAGAAGTTCGGCCTGTAGTTCGGAACGTGAAGTTCGGAGTGTGTAGAGGATGAGCATCAGGGTCGGCATCTTCGGCGGGTCTGGTTACGGAGGGGCGGAGCTTCTGCGCATACTGCTCTTCCACCCGTCGGCCGAGGTCGCGCTCGTCACCGCGAACGAGCACGCGGGCAAGGCCGTCGGCGAGGTTCACAGGAACCTCTTCGGGTTGACCGACCTGCGCTTCGTCAAAGCGCCGGAGGACTTCGAGAGCCTCGGCGAACTCGACTGCGTCTTCCTCGCGCTGCCGCACGGGCAGGCTTTGGAGATTGCGCCGCGGCTGCCGACGGGCGTGAAGGTCGTCGACCTGTCGGGCGACTTCCGTCTGCGCGACGCCGAAGAGTTCAGAGAGCACTACGGGCGCGAGCACACGGCCACGGAGTTGCAGCGCGAGTTCGTCTACGGGCTGACGGAATTTAACCGCGAGCAGATTAAGAACGCGCGGCTGGTGAGCAACCCCGGCTGCTTCGCGACGGCGACGCTGTTGGGTTTGGGGCCGCTCGCGGCGTCGGGCGCGCTCCGGGGGCGCGTGGTGGTGGACGCGAAGACCGGCTCGTCGGGCTCGGGCGCGAAGCCCGCGGCGAACACGCATCACCCGCAGCGCTCAAACTCCTTCTACGCCTACAAGCCCTTCACGCACCAGCATGTGCCCGAGGTGGAGCAGGCGCTGCGCGCGGTCGGCGCGGAGGGGCGCTGGTCGAGCGAGCTTGTGTTTATGACGCACTCGCTGCCCGTCTCGCGCGGCATCTTCGCCTCCATCTACGGCGAGCTTGAGGAGGGCGCTTCGATGACGGGCGAAGACCTCGCGGCCGTCTACCGAGACTTCTACCGCGATTCGTTCTTCGTCCGGCTGGTTCAGGGCTCGCCCGACATCAACTGGGTGAAGTTGACGAACTTCTGCGACCTCGGGTTCGCCGCGCGCGGCCGGCAGGTCGCGGTCTTCTCGGCCATCGACAACCTCGTCAAGGGCGCGGCGGGGCAGGCCGTCCAGAACATGAATTTGATGTTCGGCCTCGACGAGAAGACGGGGCTGATGCTCGTCGGCGGCAATCCGTGAGAATTTGAAATTTCAAATTTGAGATTTGAAATTGCTTTGGTGATGACGATGACACAGAAGACGGCGAGCATGTTTGAGGAGATCGCGGCGCGCGAGGAGGAGTTTCAGCTCGCGACGTACAGGAAGTTTCCGTTCGCGCCGGTGCGCGGCGAGGGCTCGTGGGTCGAGACGAGCGAGGGCGAGCGTTTCCTCGACCTCTACGGCGGGCACGCGGTCTGCGCGACGGGGCACTGTCACCCGCGCGTGGTCGGGGCGCTGCGCGAGCAGGCCGGCCGCCTGCTCTTCTACTCGAACGTGGTCTACTCGGACGTGCGCGCGGCGGCGGCGGAGAAGTTGGTGAAGTGCGCGCCCGAAGCGTTGACGAAAGCCTTCTTCTGCAACTCGGGCACGGAGGCGAACGAGAACGCGATGCGCATGGCGCGCATGAAGACGGGGCGCGAGCGCGTCATCACCTTCACGGGCGGCTTCCACGGGCGCACCGCCGACTCGATCAGCGCGACCTTCCTCGGCAAGTACCGCGACATCGGCAGGCCGAACGTGCCGGGTCACGTCTGCGCCGAGTTCGGCTCAATCGAGTCGGTGGCGGAACTGGCCGACGAGACAGTCGCGGCCGTGATGCTTGAGCCCGTCCAGTCGATGGCGGGCGTGCGCTTGGCCCCGCCGGAGTTCTACCAAAGCCTGCGGCGTCTGTGCGACGAGCGCGGGATGCTGCTCGTCTTCGACGAGGTGCAGACCGGCGTCGGGCGCACCGGCTCGTGGTTCTTCGCGGGGAGCGAGGCGGCGGGCGGCGTCGTGCCGGACATCATCACGCTGGCGAAGGCACTGGGGAGCGGCGTCCCCGTGGGCGCGTGTCTGACCACGGAGGCGGTCGCCTCGGCCATCAAAGAGAACGACCTCGGGACGACCTTCGGCGGCGGGATGCTGGCGATGGCGGCCGTCTCGGCGACGCTCGAAGCGATTGAGGCGGACGGGATGCTTGAGAACGCGCTCGCCGTCGAAAGCTTCCTGCGCGAGAGTCTGGCCGGCGTCGCGGGCGTCGCCGCCGTCCACGGGCGCGGGCTGTTGCTCGGCATCGAATTCAAAGAGCCGGTCGCGGCTAAAATCAACAAGGCTCTGCTCGAACGCCGCATCATCACGGGCACGTCGAGCGACCCGAAGGTTTTGCGGCTGCTGCCGCCGCTCTGCC
>JBEVKV010000481.1:0-3057 GCA_040509515.1 Pyrinomonadaceae bacterium
CGGCCTCCCGGTCGCGTGAATTAAAGACAAGACCGGTTCAGTTCTATACCGCCCACCAAACGTAATACCCCGGCGCCCCCCGGCCCCCGCGCCGCCGGCCGACCCCCCCCGCCCACCAGGCGGAAGGGTGTCCGAATAGTTGCCATGAAAGCTTACCCAACCAACCAGATTCGCAACCTCGCTTGTATCGGCCACGGCCACTCCGGCAAGACGCAGCTCGTCAGCTCGCTGCTCCACCTCGCGGGCGCGACGCCGCGCTGGGGCAAGGTGGACGAGGGCACGACCATCACAGACCACGACGAGGACTCCATCGCGCGCAAGATAACGCTCAACACGCAGCTCGCGCACTGCGAGTGGCGCGAGCACAAGGTCAACCTCATCGACACGCCCGGCTTCTCGGCCTTCGTCCCGCACGCGCGCCCCGCCCTGCGCGTCGCGGACTGCGCGCTCGTCGTCGTGGACGCCGTCTCGGGCGTCGAGGTCGGCACGGAGAAGACCTGGGGCTACGCCAACGAGTTCATCACGCCGCGCATGATGGTCATCACCAAGATGGACAAGGAGCGCGCGGACTTCGGCCACGCGCTCGACACCGCGCGCTCGACCTTCAGCCGCGCCATCGTCCCCTTCACGCTCCCCATCGGGCAGGAGGCGAACTTCCGCGGGGTCGTGGACATCGTCCACATGAAGGCTTACGAGTTCGACGCGGCGGGCAAGGCCAAAGAGATTCCCATCCCCGAGACGGGGCGCGACGTGGTCGATAAGGAGCGCGACCGTCTGGTCGAAGTCATCGCGGAGTCGGACGACGCGCTGATGGAGAAGTGGATGGAGAGCGGGACGCTCGAAGAGGCGGACATCATCCCCAACATCAGCAAGGCCATCGCCGGCTCGCGCCTCTGCCCGGTCTTCGCCGTCTCTTCGCTCACGCTCGTCGGCTTGCAGCAGCTCATCGACGGCGTGCTCGACTACGCGCCCGCGCCCGACACGCACGAGCAGGAGCACGGCAAGGCGAGCCTCGACGACGATGCGGCCGAGGTGACGCGCGGCTACCACGCCGAGGAACCCTTCTCGGCCTACGTCTTCCGCACCATCGCCGACCCGTTCGCCGGCCGCATCAACGTGATGAAGATCATCAGCGGCAGGGTCAAGTCGGACGCCACCGTCCAGAACACGACGCGCGGGGCGTCGGAGCGGCTCGGCGCGCTCCACTCGATGCAGGGCAAGCAGCTCGACAAGATCGACGAGGCCAGCGCCGGCGACATCATCGCCTGCGTCAAGCTCAAGGAGACGCAGACCGGCGACACGCTGGCCGACAAGGCCGACCCCGTCGTCTACGACCCCATTGAGTACCCGGAGGCCGCCATCTCCTTCGCCATCGAGCCGAAGTCGCGCCAGGACGAGGAGAAGATTTCGGTCGCGCTCCACAAGATTCTCGAAGAAGACCCCTCGCTCCACTTCTCGCGCGACGCGCAGACAAAGGAGTTCATCCTCTCCGGCTCGGGTCAGCTCCACATCGAGACCGTGGTCGAGAAGCTGAAGAACCGCTACCACGTCGAGGTGGCGCTGCACCCGCCGAAGGTTCCCTACAAGGAGACCATCACGGCGCGCGCCGAGGTGCAGGGCCGGCACAAGAAGCAGACCGGCGGGCGCGGGCAGTTCGGCGACTGCAAGGTCGTCTTCGAGCCGCTGCCGCGCGGCGGCGGGTTCGTCTTCGAGGACAAGATTTTCGGCGGCTCCGTCCCGCAGCAGTTCCGCCCGGCCATCGAGAAAGGGATTGTGGAGGCGGCCTCCGGCGGGGCCATCGCCGGCTACCCGCTCGTTGACTTCAAGGCCACGCTCGTCGACGGCTCGTACCACACGGTCGACTCGGACGAGCACAGTTTCCGCGCCGCCGGCCGCAAGGCTTTACGCAACGCCATCGAGAAGGTCAAGCCGACGCTGCTGGAGCCGGTGATGGATGTCGAGGTGGTCGCGCCCGTCGAGTGCGCGGGCGACATCATGGGCGACCTCAACTCGCGGCGCGGCCGCGTGCAGGGGATGGAGATGCGCGGCAAGAATCAGGTCGTCAAGGCGCAGGTGCCGATGTCGGAGATGCTCGACTACCAGTCGAAGCTCAACTCGATCACCGCCGCCCGCGGCTCCTTCCACATGGAGTTCTCGCACTACGACCCCGTCCCCAACCAGATCGCCCACAAGATCGTCGAACAGGCCCGCGCCGAGGGAAGAATCAGGGCCGAAGAGGAAGAGTGAACCTTATGTCGCGCGGGTTGGCGAAGCGCCGGATTACTGCCGACGAGTACGAGCGCATGGGCGAGGCGGGCATCTTTCCACCGGATGCCCGCCTTGAACTCATCCAAGGAGAAATCTACGAGATATCGCCCATCGGCAGCCCTCACGCGGCGTGCGTTACTTTTCTGACCTACGTTTTGAGCCAGTTCGGGCGTGACTTTCAGGTGAGTGTGCAGAATCCGGTTCGGCTCAGCGATTTTTCCGAGCCGCAGCCGGACGTGGCGCTGCTCCGCTGGCGCGACGACTTCTACCGGGGCGCGCATCCGACGCCTGAGGATGTTCTGCTCGTCGTCGAGGTTGCGGACGCCACCGTCGTCACCGACCGAAAGGTTAAGCTTCCGCTCTACGCGCGCGCCGGGATTGCCGAGGCGTGGCTGGTGAACATCCCCGAAGGGCAGGTGGAGGTTTACTCCGACCCCGCGGGCGGCGCGTACCGACGCGCGGAAGTCTTCGGGCGCGGCGCCGAGGCGCGGGCTCACACAATCGAAGCCCTCTCGTTGAACGTCGGCGAACTGCTCGGGTAGACGCCGTGTGTCCGCCGCGCGCCGGACGGAAGAAAGGCGTTGACTTCCCGCCGGCAGGTATTGTAGTAACGCTCCCGCCGAAACTCTCGCCTCGCCTTAAACGGAAACGGAAGGAGTCTGAACATGAGAAGAGTCCTGTCATCGGTGTCGGCCGCGCTCGTCTTCGTGGCGCTGGCGCTCGTACTGTTTCAGCCCCAGGCCACTCGCACGGCGAGGGCCGCCGACCTTCAGGAGAAGTGCGACGACT
>JBEVKV010000482.1:0-8204 GCA_040509515.1 Pyrinomonadaceae bacterium
ACAAACCCGCCTCTTCCACTCTCCGCTCCCGCGTGGTCGCGCCGCCTACGGCTTCGACTTCCACTCTCCGAGCGTCTTCTCGAAGGCGGCGAGGGCCTGCGCGTTGGCGTTGGCGGCGCGGCCGACCTGCAAAGCCTTCTCGCCGGTGGCGACGGCCTCGGCCGTCTTGCCCTGCGCGGCGAGGATGCGAGCCTTGAGGTTGAGGTTGTTGTATTTATCGCGGGTCTTAATAGACTGCTCGGCCCACGCGAGCGCCTGCGTCATGTCGCCCTTGCTGTTGAGCAGGTAGCTGGCTCCCTGCAAGGGCGTCTGCCAGTCGTCGGGCTTGGCCGAGGCGATTGCCTGTCGCGCTTTGGCGAGCGTCAGCGCCGGCACGTCCTTGACCTCGACCGTGAAGGGCACGGTCAGCTTCTCCCAGCGGATGTTGACGCGCGCGGAAGTCTCGCCGGCGGGGTCGATGGTGTAGAGCAGCCACTCCTGGCTCTCGGGCGTCGTCTGCGGCTTGGTCTTGACGCGCAGCACGTCCTTCTTCTCGTCGTAGGCGAAGCTGCCCCACTGCCCGGCGTCCGAGTTGAAGATGATCGTCCACTCGTCGCGGCCCGGAATGGCGTGGAGGCTGTAGGTGCCGGCCTTCAAGGGCTGGCCGTTGACGAGCACGTCGTCGGTGACGGCGAACTGCGTCGCCTCGTTGGCGCCCGCGCGCCAGACGCGTCCGTAAGGGACGATAACGGCGTCCGCGGGGCGCGCGCGCGCGTCGTCGAGCGTGGCGGTGCCGGCGGGCGCGCCGGCCGGCGGGTCGCCCCAGATGGTGCGGCCTTTGACGCCGGGGCGGCTGTAGGTGATGGTCACGTCGGTGACGCCGATGGTCTGCGTCACGCTCGCCTTCTGGCTCGGGCGCGGGGCGCGCACCTGCGCGCCGGCGGTCTGCGCGCCGGCGAGGGCCGCGAGCAGGAGCGCGGCCGCGGCGGCGCGGGGGAAGAATCTGGGAAGCGTCTTCATCTTGAACTTCTCCTCGTCTGAGATGGTGCCGGAGTCAACCGGGTCGGCGGAAAGGCTTCGGCGCGCCCCGTCGCCGGGAGACTTCGCGTCCGGCGGCGTGCCCTCTAAAACAGTGTGTGTGCCGCGCATGGTAACAAAAAGCAGTAGCCGGTAGCCAGTAGCCAGTAGGCTCCGCTCCACGGAAGTTGACCATGACAGGCCGGCCGCCCGACTCGCGCAGGCTCATCTACTGGCTACTGACTAGTGGCTACCGGCTACTATATGATGTCGCCATGGTGAACACCCCGCAGCAGGCCGCGCAGGCCAACCCGCTGCGCGACGCGCGGCTCTCCTTCGTCGGCGTCGGCGTGATGGCCGAGGCGATGATCGCTGGACTCCTCCGGCGACAGCTCGTCGAGCGCGCGCAGATCGTCGGCAGCCACCCGCGCGCGACGCGCCGCGAAGAGTTGCAGACGCAGTACGGCGTCCGCATGTTCGAGTCGAACCGCGAGGCCGCGACGCTCCCCGACGACGCGCGGCGCGAGGGCGCGGCGCAGTCCTCGGTCGTCGTCGTCGCCGTCAAGCCGCAGCGCGCTCAGCGCGTCCTACAGGAGCTGAAGGGCGCGCTCGCGCCCGACCAACTGCTGCTCTCGGTCGTCGCCGGCACGCGCATGGAGACCATCGCGTCGGAACTCGGGCACGACGGCGTCGTGCGCGCGATGCCCAACACCCCGGCGCAGATCGGACAGGGGATGACCGCGTGGACGGCGACGCCGAGCGCCACTGAGCGCCAGCTCGAAGTCGTGCGCGCCATCCTCGGCGCACTGGGCCGCGAGATGCACGTCGAGAACGAGAACATGATCGACATGGCGACCGCGCTCTCGGCGACGGGGCCGACCTACATCTTCATGATGATGGAGGCGCTCGTGGACGCGGGCGTCCACATGGGCTTCTCGCGCCACGTCGCACAGGAGATGGTGACGCAGACGATGCTCGGCTCCGTCCTGTTCGCGCGCGAGACGCACAAGCACCCGGCCGAGCTGCGCAACATGGTCACCTCGCCGGGCGGCACCTCGGCCGAGGCCATCTACCAGATGGAGAAGGGCGGCCTTCGCACCGTACTCTCGAAGGCCGTCTACGCCGCCTACCAGCGCGCGGTCGCGCTCGGGCGGAAGTGAAGTTCGGGCAACTCACAAGGAGACGCGAATCATGAGAAGAACGCTCGCCGCACTCGCACTCGCACTCGCCGCCTCGGCGGTCTGCACCGGCCAGACGAACGCGGAGGCCGCGCGTCAGGAATTGAACCTCGGCGCGCGCGCCTACCGCGCGGGGCGCTTCGCGGAGGCCGAGCAGCGCTTCCGCCGCGCGCGCGAACTCGACCCGTCGCAGAAGAACGCGTCGCTCTTCATCGCGCGCGCCGTCCAGCAGCAGTTCAGGCCGGGCGACGCCTCGCCCGAGAACGTCGCCGCGGGCGAGCGCGCCGTCGCGGCCTATCAGGAAATCCTGAAGGCCGACCCCGCGAACGACCACGCCTACAAGGCCGTCGTCTTCCTCTACCAGCAGATGAAGCGGGATGAGAAGGTGCTGGAGCTTCTGCTGTGGCGCGCCAACGACTTCTCCCTGCCGAACGCGAACCGCGCCGAGGCGTTCGTCATCCTCGCGAGCAGGCAGTGGCAGTGCTCCTACGACATCACGGAGCAGAAGGAGAACAAGACGAACGAGCAGCAGCCCGACAAGGTTCTCGTCAAGTACAAGATGCCCGCCGACCAGAGCGACTACCTCAAGGCGCGGCAGTGCGCGGCCGACGGGCTGCAACTCGCCGAGCAGGCGCTCACGCTCGACCCGAACAGCAGGAGCGCGTGGACCTACAAGTCGAACCTGCTGCGCGAGGCGGCGAAGCTGGCGGAGATGGAGGGCGACCCGGCGCAGAAGGCGGAGTATGAGCGCCTGAACGTGGAGGCGACCGAGAAGCAGCAGAGCCTCGCCGCCGCGACGCCCCCGCTGGCGGTCGAGGCGGGTGACGCGAGCGCCCCCGCGGCGTCCGCGCCCGAGGCGAAGAGGAAGGCGGTCGTCTCGGGCGGCGTGCTCAACCGCAAGGCCATTGCCAAGCCGCTGCCCGTCTACCCGCCGGAGGCGAAGGCCGCGGGGGCGAAAGGGACGGTGACCGTGCAGATACTCGTGGACGAGGAGGGCAAGGTCGTCTCGGCCTCGGCCGTCAGCGGGCACCCGCTGTTACAGGACGCGGCGGTGGCGGCGGCGCGCCGGGCGCGCTTCTCGCCGACGCTCCTGTCGGGCCGGCCCGTCAGAGTCTCGGGCGTCGTCACCTACAACTTCGTGCTCCAGTAAAGAATCAGGGGCGCGCCTCGCCCGAGGCGCGCTCGTACTCGTCGCCGAGGGCGAGGATGTCGCGGCGGATGCGGCGGCGCTCTTCGAGGAGCTGGCGGAAGAAGCTGCGCTCGCGGATGAAGAAGAGCGTGGCGCGCGTCCCCGCGACGAAGCGCCCCATCTCCTCGCGCGTGCGGAGCGCGACGAGACCCGTGAGCGGCGCGAGCGTCAGCGCCGCCAGCACTCCCCACCACCCCGCCCGGCGATAGACGACGAAGGCCAACAACCCCCACGTCAGCGGAAAGAACAGCAACGCGGCGGCGATCTTAAAGGTCGAGAGCACGTCGTCGTACTGGCGCGCGAACCGCGTCGCCAGAATCCCGGCGAGCTTGTAGGCCGGGTAGTGCAGCGCCGCGCCGAGGAGCGCGAAGGGCAGCAGCAGGAGGAAGACGGCGACGCGCGCGAAGAGCTTGCGCACGCGCGCGTAGTCCGCGACCGTCGAGGGCGAGAGCTGGCGCGGGTCTTCGAGCCCGGCTTGGCGCAGCTCCTCCTCGTAGGCCGTGATGCGCCCCTCCAGCTCTTCGAGCCGCGCGGGCGAGTGCTGGCGGTGGAAGGCGTAAGCCTCGACGAAGAGGCGTCGGCGTCGCAACTCGCGTTCGAGGCTCGGGCGCTCGTCGTCCTCGTCGTCGCCCGCGGAGAAGATGCGCTCGGCGCGCGCGACCATCTGTAGAGCCTCGTGGCGGTCGGCGTTGAGCGTCAGCGCGCGCATGGCCTCCGCGACGCGCTCGGAGAGGGCGCGCACGGCGTCGCGCGGCGGCTCGCCGTCGGGCGCGGGCTCGACCGGCTCGACGTGGATGGGCTCGCCGAAGTAGAGCAGCGCGCCGCTGCGGAAGGTCGCCTTCGCGGTGTAGTAGAGCCCGGCCGGCACGATCTTCAAATCCAGTGGTGAAGGGGGGAGGGGTGAAGGGTCAGGGTTATTCTCCCCTTCCCCCTTCCCGTTTAACCTTCCCCCCGCCGCGCTGACCGCGCCGAGCGCGATGCGCGCCGCGCCCGACTTGAGCGGGAGCAGGTAGGGCTCGCTGTGCGAGGCGCCCTCGGGGCAGATGGCGATGGTGCCGCCGCGACGCAGCAGCGCGGCCGCGCGCTCGAAGGTCTCGCGGTTGCGCGAAGAGGTGTCGCCCCCCTCGTCCTGCTTGCGGTAGACGGGGATCGAGTCGAGCGCGCGGACGAAGAAGCCGATGACCGGCGTGCGGAAGAGTGGCGACTTGGCGAGGAACGAGACGCGGCGCGGCGCGTAGCAGAGCAGCAGCGCCGGGTCGACGAGCGCGTTCGGGTGGTTGAGGACGAAGAGGCATGCGCCCTCGCGCGGCACGCGCTCGCGCCCGACCACCTCGACGCGTCGGAAGAAGACGCGCAGCGCGAAGAGCAGCACGACCTTGATGGCACGCCTCAGCAAGACAGAAGCCCCCGCAAGCCCCCCGCGCCGGAGAATGAAAAACCCGGGGCGGGTCGCCCGCCCGAGGGGGCGCCCGCTCCGGGCCTTATTGTACTAAAAACGGGGCGGCTACTGGCGGCTCATGATGCCGCCGACGTTCGAGCCGAACCAGTCGCGGCTGCTGTAGTCGGTGAGCGTCAGCGCCAGCAGGATGATGAGCCAGAAGAACATCGAGGCGACGATGACCCAGATGAGCCGCGAGCTGTAGCGGACGTGCATGAAGAAGAGCAGCACGAGCATCATCTTCGTCACCGCGATGGTCATCGCGACGACGTCGTTCATCGCGCCGAAGTCGAAGTTGGCGGCGATGACCGTCACGGCCGTCAGCACGATCAGCGCGCCGAAGACGAGGAAGTAAGTCGAGCGCGGGACGATGTGTTCCGACATAGCCTTCAGTGCCCTCCCTGAAAGTGCGCGCCCAAGAGGTAGAGCAGCGGGAAAAGGAAAATCCAGATGATGTCGACGAAGTGCCAGTAGAGCCCGAAGTTCTCGACCGGCCCGTGATACTCGGGCGAGAAGCGGCCGCGCCACGCCATCCACATGATGGGCGCGATGATGCCGACGCCGATGATCATGTGCAGCGCGTGCAGCCCCGTCATCGCGAAGTAGAGCCAGTAGAACATCTGGTACTGGCCGACGGTGACGCCCGCCGGAATCGCGATGTGCCCGCGGCCGACGGGGTCGAACCAGCCGGCGATGGGAATCAGGCCGTGCGTGTATTTGTCGTAGTACTCGAACGCCTTGACGCCGAGGAAGACGAACCCGAGCAGGACGGTGGCCGCCATGAAGCCGACCTGGACTTTGCGCGCGCGCCCGGTTTGCGTGGCCCAGACGGCGAGCGCCATCGTCAGCGACGACCCGATGAGGACGGCGGTGTTGAAAGCGCCGATCTTCCAGTCGAGGTGGTTGCTCGCGGCCATGAACGCCTGCGGGTACTTCATCCGGTAGATGAGGTAGGCGAGGAAGAGCCCGCCGAAGAACATCACCTCCTGCGCGATGAAGACCCACATCCCCAGCGCGCCGGCCTCGCGCTGCTGCTCCATGTTGTCGAAGTGGTGCGCGAGCGCCTCGTGCGCCGCCTCGGGGCCGTGGCCGTGTTCGATTGCCTCCGCGTGTGTTGACACTCTCCCTACTCCTCGTGAACCGTGAACCGTAAACCGTGACGGGAGCGTGAGCCGTGAACCGTAAACCGTGACGAGTGAAAGACGGCTCTTTCTCGTCACGGTTCACGGTTCACGGTTCACGGCGTTTCTTCCGTCTTGACCCCGCGGTTGGCGGGGTGCTGGCCGCCGCTGACGGGCGCGTCGGGCTCGCCCGGCCCGATGACCTCCATCTCCTCTACGGGACGGTACTCGTAAGCCTCCCAGGTGACGACCGGCGTGACGGCGAAGTTCTCCGTGGGCGGAGGGCTCGGCGTCCGCCATTCGAGCCCGGTCGCCGGCCACGGGTTGGCCGGCGCGAACTTGCCGTAACGCATCGACCAGATGAAGTAGACGCCCGGTATCAAAAGCCCGATGCCGAGGATGCTGGCCCCGCCCGTGCTCATCACATGCAGCACCTGCCACATCGGCTCGCCCACGGGGTACGCGTGGTAGCGTCGCGGCATGCCCATGTAGCCCAGCAAGAATTGCGGGAAGAAGGTCAGATTGAACCCGACGAAGATGACGAGCGTGGAGAAGCGCGCCCAGCCCTCGGGGTACATGCGCCCCGTCATCTTCGGCCACCAGTTGTGCAGCCCGCCGAAGAAGCCCATCACGGAGGCCCCGACCATGATGTAGTGGAAGTGCGCGACGACGAAGTAGGTGTCGTGGACGTGTATGTCGAGGCCGAGTGCCGCCAGAAACAGTCCGGTCATGCCGCCGATGACGAAGAGGCCGATGAAGGCGAAGGCGTAGAGCATCGGCGTGTCGTAGGAGATCGAGCCCTTGTACATCGTCGCCGTCCAGTTGAAGACCTTGACCGCGCTCGGTATTGCGACGACGAACGAGATGAGCGAGAAGATGAGCCCGGCGTAGACCGACTGGCTGGAGACGAACAGGTGGTGCCCCCACACCAAAAACCCGAAGACCGCAATCGCCAGACTTGAGAAGGCCACGAACGAGTAGCCGAAGATGGGCTTGCGCGTGTGCGTGGCGACGATCTCCGACATGACCCCCATCGCGGGCAGAATCATGATGTAGACGGCCGGGTGAGAGTAGAACCAGAACATGTGCTGGAAGAGCACGGGGTCGCCGCCCAGCGCCGGGTCGAAGATGCCGACGTGCGCTATTCGCTCCAGCGCGAGCAGGAGAACCGTGATGGCGATGACCGGCGTCCCCAAAATCATGATGAGGCTGGTCGCGTAGTGCGCCCAGATGAAGAGCGGCAGGCGGAACCACGTCATCCCCGGCGCGCGCATCGTGTGGGTGGTGACGATGAAGTTCAGCCCCGTCAGGATGGACGAGAACCCGTTGATGAAGATGCCCAAGCCGGCGAGCGTGACGTAGGTGTTCGAGAAGTTGGTCGAGTAGGGGACGTAGAACGTCCAGCCCGTGTCCACCCCGCCGAAGAGGAGCGCCGCGAAGGTGAGCACGCCCCCGACCATGTAGATGTACCAGCTCAGGAGGTTGATGCGCGGGAAGGCCAAATCCTTCGCGCCGATCATCAGCGGCACGAGGAAGTTGCCGAGCGTGGCCGGCACCGAGGGGATCAGGAAGAAGAAGACCATCATGATCCCGTGGTGCGTGAAGACCTTGTTGTAGGTGTGCGACTGCATCAGGTCGCCGAGCGGCGTCAGGAGTTCGAGCCTGATGGCCGCCGCGTACGCCCCGCCGATGGCGAAGAAGAAGGTGACGGAAATCAGGTAGAGGATGCCGATCCTCTTGTGATCCTTCGTCAGCAGCCACGACTTGATGCCGTAGTCGGCGTTGAGGTAGTTGACCGTGGGGAAGCGGCCGCGCCACTCCTGCGCCCTCGCCTCCGGTGCCGTTTGAGTGCTCATGGTTTAAAAGTCTTCCCTGAAACTTCCCTGCCGCCGATTCACCGCCGGTTCGCGTTGCCGCTGTTACTCCCGCCCGCGGGCGCGGCCTGCGGGGCCGGACTGCCCTGCCGCTCGCCCGTCGGCCCGAGCGGGTTCATGCGCTGCTGCTGCGGGGGCACCCCGCCCGTGGTCGGCCCCGTGGTCGTCGTGCCCGGGGCGGAGCCGGCCGCCGAGGCGTCCTGCTGCGCGGCCCCGAGCGAGCGCACGTAGGCGACGAGCTGTAGTATCTGCTCCTCGGAGAGCTGCCCCTGGAAGGTCGGCATGATGTTCTGGAACCCGGCGGCGATGTGCGCCTGCGGGTTGAGGATGGACTCGCGTATGTACGCCTCGTCCACCGTCACGCTCGCGCCGCCGTCGACCTGCTGCTGCTTGCCGAAGATGCCGTAG
>JBEVKV010000483.1:0-4770 GCA_040509515.1 Pyrinomonadaceae bacterium
CAGGGAAGAAGGTCGGCAGCTACGTTATCGAAGAGCCCGTCGGGCGCGGCGGGATGGGTGTCGTCTATCGCGGGAGGCACGAGAAGCTCCCGCGCGTCGTCGCCATCAAGTCCATCAACCCGCGCGGCTCGCACGACCTGCGCCGTCTGCGCCACCGCTTCGAGCGCGAGGCGTACGTGCAGGCGCAGCTCGACCACCCGGGCGTCGTCAAAATCTACGACTACATCGTCTCCGAGCAGACCTACTTCATCGTCATGGAGTACGTGGACGGGCGCTCGCTCGGGCAGTGCATCGCCGAGCACCCCGGCGGCCTCGGGGTTGAGCGCTCGCTCGACCTCTTCGAGCAGATTCTCGAAGCCGTCTCGTACGCTCACACCTTCGTCTACCGCGACGAGAGCGGGACGACGCATCAGGGCATCGTCCACCGTGACCTCAAGCCGCCGAACATCATGGTCACGGACGGCGACCGCATCAAGGTCACGGACTTCGGCATCGTCAAGCTGGTCGGCGCGTCGGCGACCGACACGTCGAAGATCGCCTACGGCTCGCCGCGCTACGTCTCGCCCGAGCAGGCGGCGGGCGAGCACCTCGACCAGCGTTCGGACATCTACTCTTTGGGCGTCATCCTCTACGAGATGCTGACGGGCGAGCCGCCGTTCGGCGGCCGCGCGGGCTCGAAGGACGCGTGGGCGCGCACCGAAATCCTCCGCGCGCACCGCGAGCAGACGCCGCGCCCGCCCTCGGAGCTGAACGCGGAAGTCCCGGCGGAGATAGAGCGCGTCGTCATGCGCGCGCTCGAAAAGAAGCCCGAGCGCCGCTACGCCTCGGCCGCCGACTTCTACCGCGCCGTGCGCAAGGCGCGCGGGCGCGTCCACACTTCGCTCTCGCCGGAGCACATGAGCGTCCCGCCCGCCGACGCCGCGTCGAAGGCGACGGGCGTGCTCGGCGAGGCCACGAGCGAGCTTTCCGGCGACCCGTACCACACGCAGCCTATCGCCGCCGAGGCGTCCGACGAATCCGACGACCCCGAGGTCTGCCGCGTGTGCGGCTCGGGCGTGGGCGAGGGCGAGACGCTCTGCGGCGTCTGCGGCCACGACCTGACCGCGTCGCCCGCGACGGCCGCGCTGGCGCGGGCCGAGGCGACGGCGCGCGCGGGCGGGCAGGGCGTGAGGCTCTTCGCCGTCTCGGTCGCGCTCCTCGGGTTGCTCGCCGCGCTCGTCTACCTCGTCGGCAGCTTCGACGCCGCAGGCACGCGCGACGAGGCGACGCCGACGCCCGCGCCGACGCCCGCGGCGACGCCCGAGCCGACGCCGCGCGCGGGCTCCGTCGCCGCGCTCAAACCCTCGGTGAGGGTCGACTCCTCTTACGACAGCTACAACGCGCGGCCGCTCACGGACGGCGTGACCGACGTGCGCGAGATCGCGGCCAAGCGCTACAACCTCGGCAACTGGGTCTCGGCCGAGAGCCCCGAGCCGCACTGGATAGAGCTGGACTTCGGGCGGCCCGAGCGCGTCACGGCCGTCTACGTCTTCTGGGGCTTCGACAAAGAGCGCTACATGCCTTCGCGCCGCGTCGAGCTACAGACGCCCGACGGCGCGGGCGGCTGGCGCACGGTCTCGACGCTTGAGCCGGGCGGGAACTTCGACCGCACGGCCTTCGAGTTCCAGCCCTTCGTCGCCGAGCGCGTGCGGCTGCACCAGCCGGCGCAGGCCGGGCCGCAGAATCGCCCGTTCGTCATGTGGGTGCGCGAGGTGCAGGCGTTCGGCGCGCGCGACTGAAGCCCCGAGGGAAACACCGCCGGGCTCGGCGTCGTAACACTCTGCGCGGGGCTTCGGGAATCTTTACGGGGGGGCTCTCTATGTCAGAGTTCATCGCGGTCGTGGGCGCGTCGGGTAACGAGATGACGGTCAGCGAGCACTCCGTCAGGCGCGTCCTGACGGGCGAGGCCGAGGCCGTGCGCGCCCGGCTCGTCTACGCGCTCGAAAGTCTCGACTACACGGTCGTTAGCGACAACCCGCTTCAGGCGCGCCGTGCCCGACGGAGGAACATCGTCGCCGCGGACTTCACAGACCACCCCCGTCGTCTGGGCGTCGGGCTGCGGCAGGTCGGGGCGTCGGCCACGCAGGTCACTTTCGACTTCGTCGTGACGCACGGCGGCTGGGTGACGAAGGGCGACATGCTGACGCTCGAACGCGAGGCCGACGCCGTCGTGGCGCTGGCGACCTCGCCGCCCGCGACCGGGCTCTGCCCCTCCTGCGGGACGGAGAACGGCGAGGGCGCGCGCTTCTGCCGCCTGTGCGGCGCGCCGAACACGTCGGGCGAGCCGGCCGAGCTGGAAGTCCTCCGCCTGACCGCCTCCTCGCGCGCGGGCTTGCAGGAGGTAGTCTGCGGCCTCGTCATCGCGCTGCTCACCGCCGCCGCCACGCTGCCGCTGATACTCCTCGGCACCCGGCCCAAGGTGATCAACGTCGGGCTCATCCTGCTCGCCGTCGGCGAGGTCATCGGTTTGTGGATGACGTTCTACGGCGTCCTCCGCATAAACTGCGCGCTCAAGCGCAAGTCGGAAGGGCACGCGCTCCCCGCCGCGGTGGACGCCGCCCACGCGACGGCGCGACTGCCGCGCGCCCGGGCGTCGGCGCTCCCGCCCCGGCACTTCTCCGTCACCGAAGGGACGACCGAGCTGCTCACGCCGACGCCGCGCGAGGCCGAGCGCGTCCCCGTGCGCCGCAGGGAGCAGGGCGACACGGGGCCCGTCGCCTGAGCCGCTCGGTCGCCGCGTGCCGCCGGGTAGACGTTGCGCGCCGCCCGCCGTTGGTTCATCATTCGCCGCACATGCTAACCGCAGAAATCATCGCCGTCGGCTCCGAGCTGCTGACGCCCTTCCGCACGGACACCAACGGCCTCTGGCTGACCGACCGTCTGAACTCGGCCGGCGTCGAGGTCAAGCTCAAGACCATCGTCGGCGACGACGACGCGCGTCTCGAAGAGACCATCCGCGACGCACTCAAGCGCTCGGGCGTCGTCATCCTCACCGGCGGCCTCGGCCCCACAGAGGACGACATCACGCGCAAGATAGCCGCGCGCGCGCTCGGCCGCCGCCTCGTGCTCGACGAAAAGGTCTTGGACGACATCAAGGCGAAGTTCCTCCGCTGGGGTCGCAAGATGCCGGAGATCAACGCGCGGCAGGCGATGGTCATGGAAGGCGCGGAAGTTTTGCCGAACCCGAACGGCTCGGCGCCGGGCATGTACCTCGAACACGAGGGGCGCGTCGTCGTCCTGCTCCCGGGGCCGCCGCGCGAGAACAAGCCGATGTTCGACGAGCTGGTCTTCGCGCGGCTCGCCGAGCGCGCGGGCGGACTGCGGGTCGCGCGCCGCGTGATGAGGGTCGCGGGGCTCGGCGAGTCGGCCGTGGACGAGCGCATCTCGCCCGTCTACACACAGTACAAGAACCCGCAGACGACCATCCTCTTCAACAACTCCGAGATTGAGATTCACCTGACGGCGCAGGCCAAGTCCGAGGCCGAGGCCGAGCTTCTGCTCGACGGGCTGGCCGGGCAGATAGAGGAGCGTCTGGGCGATTCAATCTTCGCCTTCCGCGGCGAGAAGATGGAGGAGGTCGTGGGGCTGCGTCTCGCGGTCGCGGGCTTCACGCTCGCCACGGCCGAGAGCTGCACGGGCGGCCTCATCGCGCACCGGCTGACGGAGGTGCCCGGCTCTTCGAGCTACTTCATGGAGGGCGTCGTCACCTACTCGAACGAGGCGAAGACGCGCCTGCTCGGCGTGCCGCCGGAGTTAATCGAAGCGCGCGGCGCGGTCAGCGCCGAGGTGGCCGAGGCGATGGCCGAGGGCGTCAAGCGCCGCGCCGGAACCGACTTCGGCCTCTCGGTCACGGGCGTGGCCGGCCCGGGCGGGGGTACCGAGGAGAAGCCGGTCGGGCTCGTCTACGTCGCGCTCGCCGACGACGCGCACACCGAGCACAAGCGGCTGATGCTGCCCGGCGACCGCTACCTGATACGCTGGCGCGCCTCGCAGTTCGCGCTCGACCTTCTGCGCAGGCGTCTGATCTGAGTCCCGAGAAGGAGTCCCGCGATGTTCTGTCCACAGTGCGGCAACAAGCAGAGCGACGAGCTGAAGTTCTGCAACCTGTGCGGCGCGAACCTCTACGCCGTGCGACAGGTCGTGGCGACGCGCGAGGCCGCCGACAAGTTCGACTGGAGCAAGACGTGGGTCGCCGAGATGTTCATGTCGGAGGCCGAGCGCAAGCGGCGGCAGGAGGAGATCGAGCGCCAGCGCGGCGTCACGCCCGAGATAAAGCGCTACAACGAAATCAAGGCCGGCGTCATCGTGTCGAGCATCGGCCTCGCCCTCATGCTCGTCCTCTTCGTCATCGGCATGGCCATCTCCCGCGGCCCGATCCCGCCCGAGGACGCCGAACTCGTCCGCAGCATCTGGGTGGGCGGCTTCATCCCCTTCATGATCGGCCTCGCGCTCATCTTCAACGGCCTCTTCGTGAGCAGGAAAATCGTCGAGCTGAAAAAGCGCGCTCGCCTGCCCGAGCCGGAAGAACTCCCGCAGCCGGCCGAGCCGCAGCCCGCGCTGAAGTCGGCCGACACGTCCGAATTTATCCACTCCGACTTCAGCGTCACGGAGGGCACGACCAAACACCTCCACGTCCCCGGCCCGAAACGATAGCCGCCATAACGGTCAGAACCGCCCGCGGTAGCGGGTGACCCTTTGCAACTCGGCAGCGCCGTACTGCAAAGGGTCACC
>JBEVKV010000484.1:0-4718 GCA_040509515.1 Pyrinomonadaceae bacterium
CGGGCGCGGGGCTCTCCCTGCGCGAGCCTTTGCGCGCCGCCTCGGTCGAGTACGACGCGCGCGTCTTCAAGAAGGCCGAGCCCGAAGGTGGCGCGGCGGCGACGCCCGCGGGCGCGGCCGGGTCGCAGGCGCAGACGGGCGAGGCCGTGCTCATCTCGATGAACCCGTTCGTCCGGCTCGAATGGGTCGCGCCCGAGACGGTCTACGCGCAGACGGCCTTCGCGCACATCTACCGCGACGAGCTGGTCGTCAGGTACCCACGCTGGCACGTCCTGCGCGTCTCGCCGCAGGCGGCCGTGCTCGGCCTGCTTCGGCCGACAACGCCCGAGAGGAGCTATTCCCCTTTATGGACTTCAACAGCGTCAGCGAAATCTACGAGCACATCGACGACGTGCGCGGGCAACTGCTCCGCGCAGTCGAGGGGCTGAGCGACGACGAGCAGCGCTTCCGCCCCGCGCCCGACCGTTGGTCGGCGGCGCAACTGTGCGAACACCTCTCGATAGTCGAGGGCAACGTCGTCGGGCTGCTCGGCAAGCTGTTGACTAAGGCCGAGGAGTCGGGCGCGTCGCGCGCCGAGGGCGCGGCCTTCGAGCCCGTCTCCGTCGCGGAGTTCGTCGAGCGCAGCCGCGGCGTCAAGTTTGAAGCGCCCGAAAGGCTCCGCCCCGCGGACGCGACGCCGCTCGCCGACTCGCTCGGGCGTCTGCGCGACTCGCGCGCCGCGCTCCACGGCCTGCGCCCGCGCGTCGAGCGCGCCGACGGCCGCGCGCTCAACTTCCCGCACCCCGCCTGGGGGCCGCTCAACCTCTACCAATGGCTCCTCTTCGTCGGCGCGCACGAGTCCCGCCACCTCGCCCAGATCGAGGCGGTGAAAGAGACGATGAAGGGCGAAGGCCCCTGACCGACCGTCGGAAAGAGCCGGCACAACGGCGTCCGGTTGCGGCCATACCCGCTGAACTTTATAATCACTTCAGCACTTCTCGGTTCACCTGCCCTGGTAGCTCAATCGGTTAGAGCAGCGGACTCATAATCCGTTGGTTCGGGGTTCAAGTCCCTGCCAGGGCATCTTCTCTTTTAGAGGGGCCGAAGTCGCCTCCTCTTCAAATCGCATTGTTTGAAACCCTCGGTTCGCGGCGCGCGTAATGCGTGGCGCATGCGAACGCGAAGGGGCCGCCGACCTCGTTGCCGGGGGGCGGCCCGCTCCCGGCTCCGCCGGCCGACTTCTCTACTCAAGAAAGAACCCCAGATGAAGAGAACACTGCTCGCACTGTCGCTGCTGCTTTGCGCGTCCGCGCTCGCCGCCGCACAACTCCCCCAACGCCCGCTCCTGCTGCAAAAGCCGGCGCTCGGCCGGACGCAGATCGTCTTCTCCTACGCGGGCGACCTCTGGTCGGTGCCGCGCGAGGGCGGCGACGCCGTGCGACTGACCACCGGCACGGGCGTCGAGACCGACCCGTCGTTCTCGCCCGACGGGCAGTGGGTCGCCTTCACGGGCGAGTACGACGGCAACGTCGACGCCTACGTCATCCCGGCCGGGGGCGGCGTGCCGCGCCGCCTGACTTATCACCCGGGCGGCGACTCGGTCGTCGGGTGGACGCCCGACGGCCGCTCGGTCGTCTTCTCCTCGACGCGCAACAGCTACTCGAACTTCACGCGCCTCTTCACCATCGCCGTCGAGGGCGGCGGGCTGGAGACGGAACTGCCGCTGCCGATGGCCTTCCGCGGCTCGCTCTCGCCCGACGGGCAGTCGATAGCCTACGAGCCGCTCTCGCGCTGGCAGCCCGACTGGAAGCGCTACCGCGGCGGGCAGACGCAGCCCATCTGGCTCGCGCGCCTCTCCGACTCTTCAATCGAAAAACTGCCGCGCGAGAACTCGAACGACACGTACCCGATGTGGGTCGGCGAACGCGTCTTCTTCATCTCCGACCGCGGCGGCGCCGCCACGCTCTACTCCTACGACACGCGCACCAAAGCGGTCGCGCGCGCCGTCGAGAACTCGGGGCTCGACATCAAGTCGGCCTCGGCCGGCCCCGGCGCCATCGTCTACGAGCAGTTCGGCTCGCTCAACCTCTACGACCTGAAGTCGGGCAAGTCGAGCCGCGTCCCCGTGCGCGTCGCGGGCGACGTGGTGACGGTCAGGCCGCGCTTCGAGCGCGTCGGGACGCGAATCTCGACGGCGCGCCTGTCGCCGACGGGCGCGCGCGCGGTCTTCGAGGCGCGCGGCGAAATCCTGAGCGTCCCGGCCGAGAAGGGCGACGCGCGCAACCTGACCAACACCACCGGCGTCATGGAGCGCGACCCCGCGTGGTCGCCCGACGGGCGCTGGATCGCATACTTCTCCGACGAGTCGGGCGAGTACGCACTGCACCTGCGCGAGCAGACCGGCATGGGCGAGGTGAAGAAGATAAATCTGGGCAACCCGCCGTCCTTCTACTACGCGCCGGTTTGGTCACCCGACTCGAAAAGAATCGCCTACATGGACAAGCGGCTGAACCTCTGGCACGTCGGCATCGCCGGGGGCGCGCCCGTCAAGGTCGACAATCACCCGAGCGGGCGGCGCGGCGACCAGATGGACGCCAACTGGTCGCCCGACTCACGCTGGCTCGCCTACACCAAGCAGCTCGACAACCGTCTGCGCGCCGTCTTCCTGCACTCGCTCGCGTCGGGCCAGTCGCACCAGATCACCGACGGCATGAGCGACGCGCGCTCGCCCGTCTTCGACAAGTCGGGCAAGTACCTCTTCTTCACCGCGAGCACGAACCTCGGCCCCACCTTCAGCTTCGCCGAGATGTCCACCTTCCCGTACCAGTCTTCGCGCAGCGTCTACGCCGTCGTGCTGCCGAACAACATCCCCTCGCCCGTCAGCCCCGAGTCGGACGAGGAGAAGGCCGCCGCCGAAGACAGGGGCGAAGCGCCGCCGAAGCCCGAAGAGTCGCCGACGCCGGGCGCGACGCCAGCACCCGGCGCAACCCCGGCCGCCGACGCGACGCCGACGCCGACGCCCGCGCCGGCCGCCGGAGCGAAGCCGCCCGCGAAGAAGGAGACGCCGGCCACGCGCATCGACCTCGAAGGCATCGACCAGCGCGACGTGGCGCTCTCGATGATTCCGGCGCGCGACTACGTCGGGCTCTTCGCGGGCAAGGCCGGCACGCTCTTCCTGCTTGAGCGGATGCCGGCGGGCGCGTCCGGCCCCGTCGGCCCCCCGGGGCTCGTCCTCCACAAGTTCGACCTCGAAAAGCGCAAGCTTGACAAGGTGACCGAGGGCGTCATCGACTTCGAGGTCTCGGCCAACGGCGAGAAGATGCTCCTGCGGACGGGCCCCGTGTGGACGGTCGCCGCGACCGCGACGCCCTTGAGGCCCGGCGAGGGCGTCATCCGCACGTCCGAGATGGAGGTGCGCGTCGACCCGCGCGCCGAGTGGCGGCAGATGTTCAACGAGGTCTGGCGCGGCGAGCGCGACTTCTTCTACGACCCGAACCTCCACGGCCTCGACCTCGCCGCCATGAAGAAGCTCTACGAGCCGTACCTCGACTCGGTCGGGCACCGGAGCGATTTGACCTACCTCTTCCGGGAGATGCTCAACCAACTCACCATAGGCCACCTGTTCGTGGGCGGCGGCGACGCCCCGCGCCCGAACGCGGTCGCGGGCGGGCTGCTCGGGGCCGACTATCGCGTCGAGAACGGTCGCTACCGCTTCGCCAAAGTCTTTAACGGCGAGAGCTGGAACCCGTCTTTACGCGCGCCGCTCACGCAGCCCGGCGTCAACGTTAAGGTCGGCGACTATCTGCTCGCCGTCGGAGGGCGCGAGGTGCGCTCGACGGACAACGTCCACAGCTTCTTCGAGGGCACGTCGGGCAAGCAGGTCGTCATCAAGGTCGGCCCGAACCCGGACGGCCGCGAGGCGCGCGAGGTGACGGTCGTCCCCGTCGGCAGCGAGACGGGCTTGCGCAACCGCGACTGGATCGAGTCGAACCGGCGCAAGGTCGATCAGGTGAGCGGCGGGCGGCTGGCCTACGTCTACGTGCCGGACACTTCGGGGCCGGGCTACGAGAGCTTCAACCGCTACTTCTTCGCGCAGACGCAGAAGCAGGGCGCGGTCATCGACGAGCGTTTCAACGGCGGCGGCGCGCTGGCCGACCACATCGTCGAATACCTCTCGCGCCCGCTGCTCAACTTCATACACTTCCGCGAGGGGCGCGACGTGCCGACGCCGCTCGGCGCCATCTACGGCCCGAAGGCGATGATCATCAACGAACTGGCCGGCTCGGGCGGCGACGCGCTGCCGTGGTACTTCCGCAAGATGAAGGTCGGCCCGCTCGTCGGCAAGCGGACGTGGGGCGGGCTCGTCGCCTCGTTCCGACTGCCCGAGCTGATGGACGGCGGCTTCGTCACCGCGCCCGACGCGGCCATCTACGGTCTTGAGGGCGAGTGGGAAGTCGAGAACCGCGGCGTCGCGCCCGACGTGGAGGTCGAGTTCGACCCGGCCGCGTGGCGGCAGGGGCGCGACCCGCAGCTTGAGAAGGCCGTCGAGTGGCTGCTCGCGGAGCTTGAGAAGAACCCCGCGCCCAAGTACAAGCGTCCCGACGCGCCCAACTACCAGAAGGGCGCGGTCGGCGGCGGCGGGCAGTAGCGTCCCGCCTTCACGCGGGCGTTGGTCAGGAGAGAAGTGAGACGCGGAGACACGGCTTTGAGAATTTGAAATCTGAAATCTCAAATTCTCA
>JBEVKV010000485.1:0-5669 GCA_040509515.1 Pyrinomonadaceae bacterium
TCGCCGCCTGCCGCTCGGCGGACGAAGGAGTGACGCCCGCGTTGGCGTAGAGCGCGTCGACGAACTGCGCGGGCGTCAGCGCCGCGGGGTAGGCGTTCGTGAAGCGCGGCCGCGCGACGAACTCCTGCATGTAGGCGCTCTTGTTCTCTGCGAGCTTTAAGTCCCATCCGGCCTGTCCGACGACGACGCCCTCGCCGATGCGGCGCGTGTCGGGCAGGAACTCTTGCAGCCTGACGACCGGCACCGTGCCATCCACGCCCGGCGAGGTCGCGTCGCCGTAGGCCGCCTTGAACGCGCGGTAGGCGTAGTAGCCCGTCTCCTGAAACTCAATCGACAGGAAGAACGCCGCCGAGACGTTGATGCGCTTGGCCTCGCGGCAACCCGCGTCCGCGCCGCACGACTCGATGTCGTTCACCCAGAAGGCGAGCCCCGAGGCGTCGGGCTCGCGGTTGAGGAAGTCGTGGTAGTGCTGGCGGACGAAGTCCGAAGAGTTGTCAATCGGGTTGCCGGCCGGCGGCGGGTCGTCGTCGGCCGAGATGAAGACCTGCGCCGCGTCGTTCGGGCCGAGCGCCGCGCCGCCGGTCGGGTTCGAGAGCGTGAGGTCGATGGTCTCAAGCGGCTCGGTGAAGGCGTCCTCGGTCAGTAGCACGTCGAACGTCTTCGAGGTCTCGCCCGCCGCGAACCGCAGCGTCCCCGAAACGGCCGTGTAGTCCTTGCGCGCGGTCGCCGTCGCGTCGCCCGTCGCGAAGTCGACGCTTGCCGGCAGTGTCGCGTCGCCCGAGCGCGTGACCGTGACGGTGACGAAGTGCGCGCCCTCGCTCGCGGGGTAGACCGTCTGAGAGAAGCCCAGCGCCGGTCGGTCGTCGTTCAGGATGGTGGCGAGACCCTGCGCGTCGGCGATGGTCGCGCCCGCCGCGTTGAGGAGGTTGACGAAGAAGGTCTCGTCCTCCTCGTTCGCGCCGTCGCCGAGAACCTGCACCGTGACGGTCTTGCTGGTCTCGCCGGGGGCGAAGGTCAGCGTGCCCGAGGCCGAGGTGTAATCGGAGCCGGCCGACGCCGTGCCGGGGGCGGTCGCGTAGTTGACCGTCACGGTCTGGCCGCTCACGGGCGAGAGCGAGACGTTGAAGGTCACGTCGGTCGTCCCCGTGTTGCCCTCAATCACGGTCACGTCGCCGGCCGAGAGCGACGGCGAGCCGTCGTCGTCCCTGACGGTCAGGACGGCGGTCTTCTGCGTGCCGAGCGCCGTGCCGCTCGACGGGTCGCTCAGGGCGAGGTTGATGGTCTCGTCCGTCTCGTCGAGCGTGTCGTTGGTGATTGGGATAAAGAACTGCTGCGTCGAAACGCCGTCGGCGAAGGTGAGCGTGCCGGTTCGGGCCGCGTAGTCGGAGCCGGCCGTCGCGGTGCCGTCCGAGGTGGCGTACTTGACCGACACGCCGCCGTTGGTGCCGCCGGTGCGCGTGACGGAGATGGCGAGTTGCCCGCCGGCGAGGTTTTCGTCGGCGCTGTAGGCGGCCGCCCCGCACTGGAAGGTCGGCGCGGCGTCGTCGTCGTTGATGGTGACGGTCGCGGTACCCTTCGCGCCGGGCGTAGCGCCGAACAGCAGGTGGCTTGAGAAATTGACGGTGAACGTCTCGTCGGCCTCGTCGAGCGTGTCCTGAACGATGGAAACGTCGAAGGTCTTGGTCGTCTCGCCCTCGGCGAAGAAGTACGTGGCGTTGTTGGAGACGTAGTCGTTGATGCCGTTCTGGGTGGTGTAGGTGGCCGTGCCGTTCTCGGTGTGGACGGCGACCCTGACGTTGCCGGCCGTCCCGCTCGTGCGGACGAAGGTGACCCTGACGGACGGGCCGGCCTCGCTCACGGAGTAGGTGGCCGACTGGAACTCCACGACGCTGGTCTCCTCGTCGTCGGTGATCGTACCGTAGCGCCGCCCGCCGTCGCCGGGCGCGATGTTCGCGTTCGTCGCGTTCGAGAGGGTAACGACGAAGTAATCCGCGGGGTCGAAAAGCCTGTCGCCTTTGACGGGGATGCTGAAGGTCTGCGAGGTCTGGCCGGGGGCAAAGGTGACGGTGCCGCTGGACGCGACGTAGTCGCCCTGCGCGGCGATGGCGGTGCCGTCGGTCGTCGCGTAGTTGACCGTGACGGGCTGCCCGCTGGCGGTAGAGAGGTTGACGGTGAACGTGGCCGGAGTGGTCGCGCCGGTGTTGCCCTCCGGCACCGCCACGTCGCCGGCTAAGGAGACTGTGGGCACCGGGTCGTCGTTCGTGATGGTGGCCTGCCCCTGCGCGTCCGTGACGGTCGCGTTAATCGCGCCCGAGATGTTGAGGGTGAACGTCTCGTTGGCCTCGGACAAATTCTCGCCCTGAACGATGACCGTGACCGGCTTCGAGGTCTCGCCGGGGGCGAAGGTCAGAGAGCCCGAGGTGGCCGCGTAGTCGCCGAGGACGACCGGCGGGCCGTTGTTGGTCGCGACGGCGGTGCCGTTTGCCGTCGCGTAGTTGACGGTGACGGTCTGCCCGCTGGCGGGCAGCAGCGAGACGTTGAAGGTGGCGTTGACGGTCGTGCCGGAGTTGCCCTCGATGACCGACACGTCGCCGACGGAGAGCGAGGGCATGCCGTCGTCGTCCGTAATCGCGCCGACGCCCTGCGCGCGGTTCATGGTCGCGCCGGTCGCGCCGGAGAGGTTGAGGGTGAAAGCCTCGTTCACCTCGTCAATGGTGTCGCCGTTGACGGCGACGCTGACGGTCTTCGAGCTTTCGCCGGGGGCGAAGTTGAGCGTGCCGCTAACCGCGAGGTAGTCGCCCGACGGCCCGGACGTGGCCGTCCCGTCGGCCGTCGCGTAGTTGACGCTCGCGGGGAGGCCGCTCGCGGCCGAGAGCGAGACGGTGAAGACGGCGTTGACGTTGCCGGCGTGGCCCTCGACCACCGTCGCATCGCTGACGGAGAAGGAGGGGGGCGTGTCGTCGTTCGTGATGGAGCCGAGCCCCTGCCCGTCCGTGACGGTCGCGTTAATCACGTCCGAGATGTTGAGGGTGAACGTCTCGTTGGCCTCGAAGGTGGTGTCGCCGGTCACCTGCACGGTGATGGACGTTCCGAAACTGCCCGGCTGGAGGGTGATGGTTGAGGTCTGTGGGATGCCGATGAAGTCGGAGCCGGCGACCGCGGTGCCGTCGGCCGTCCAGTACTTGAACGTGACGGGCTTGGTGGACGGGTACTGGAGGTCAATGACGAAGACGAACGGCATGTTGCCGGCGTTGCCCTCGACGTTGGTTCGGTCGTTGCTGATCTTGATGGTGGTCTCGTCGTTGTTGATGGCGATGGAGCCAGAACTGTCCGAGATGGTCGCGTTCGACGCGCCGGAAAGGCTGACGCCGAAGAACTCGTTGGGCTCGGGGGTCGTGTCGCCTTTGACCTGGACGGTGATGGTCTTGCTGGTCTCGCCGGGGGCGAAGGTCAGCGTGCCCGAGGTCGAGACGAAGTCGGTGCCGGATATGGCGGCGCTGTTGCCGACCGTGGCGTAGTTGACGGTGACGGTCTGCCCGCTGGCCGGGAGCAGCGTCACGGTGAGCGTGGCGGCGACCGTCCCGGAGTCGCCCTCGGCGACCTCCACGTCGTTGATGGAGAGCGCGGGCGGGCCGTCGTCGTCGTTAATCGTCCCGGGGGCGGTATAAGCGCTGGGGTTAACGGTCGCGTTCGTCGCGGACTGGAGGGCAACGTGGAAGTACTCGTTCTGTTCGTCGATGGTGTCGCCCGTGACGGGGACGTTGACGGTCTTCGCCGTCTCGCCGGGGTTGAAGGTCAGCGTGCCGCTGGTCGCGGTGAAGTCGCTCGCCGAGGCCGTGTAGGAGGAGTTGGTCGCGTAGTTGACCGTCACGGTCTGCGCGCTCGGCCCCGAGAGCGTGACGGCGAAGGGGACGGAGTTGGAGTCCCCCGGGTTGCCCTCGGTCGCCGACCCGTCGGCGATGGAGACGGCGGGCGTCGCCTCGTCGTCGGTAATTATCAGGACGGCGGTGTTCTGCGCCCCCAGAGCGGCGCCGCCGGTGGGCGCGCTCAGCGAGAGATTGACGGTCAGGTCGGGGTCGTCGACCCCGTCGTCGCTGACGGCGACGTTGAAGGTCTTGCTCAACTCGCCCTGTGTGAAGTTGAGCGTGCCCGAGGCGGCCGTGTAGTCGGAGCCGGCCGTCGCGGTGCCGTTCGAGGTGGCGTAGCCCACGGAGACCGCGCCGTCGCTGCCGCCCGTGCGCGTGACGGTGATGGTGGCCGGGCCGGCGGCCTCGTTGACGCCGTAGGCGGCGGCGCTGAACTGGAGCGTGCCGGGGACGGGTGTCGGGGTCGGCGTCGGCGTCGGAGCGGGTGTCGGCGTCGGGGTCGGGTTCGGGTTGCCGCAGGGCGACGGGCCGGCGTTGGCGGGCGTGAGCAGGAAGGCGCGGCGCTGGTTGGAGCCGTTGATTGCCGTGACGATTATCTGCCCGCGGTCGTTGACGGCGCGCGACTCTTCGTACGTCCAGCCGGCGGTCGGGGCGAGCGTGTTGAGGTCTTTCATCTCGCCCGCGTCGTGCGCGCCGTTGGCGTTGTCGTCCGCCCAGATGAAGGCGTGGTTGACGCCGGGCGATACCTCTGCGTAGCCGACGATCTGCCCCGAGGCGTTGATGCCGTAGGCGATGCTGCGGACGCCGCCGAGCGTGCCGAGGTCAAGCATTCCGCCCGCGCTCGTCCAGCGGAAGGCGTGGAAGGGGCGGCTGGCGTTGCTCGAAGGGATGTTGGCGTGGCCGACGACCACGTCCGACTCGTTGAGGTCGTAGGCGAAGCTGTTGGTGCCGCCGAGCGTGCCGAGGTCTGTGACGACGCCGCCCGCCGAAATGAAGGCGTGCGAAGCGCCGCCCGAGGTCTGCGCCGTGCCGACGATGTTGCCGGCGTTGTTGATGCCGTAGGCCGAAATCGGCGTCCCCCACGGCGCGGTGACGAGCTTCATCCCCGTGGCCTGCGTCCAGACGAAGGCGCGGTCTTGCAGCGGCGAAATCTCCCACTGGCCGACGATCTGGTTCGCGTCGTTGAGGTCGTAGGCGGCGGCGCCCGTGCCGGGCGTGCCGAGGTCGGCCTTGCCCCCGGCCTGCGTCCAGTTGAAGGGGCGCTGCTCGCTCGTCGGGGTCTGCGCGTAGCCGGCGACGCGGCCGACAGTGTTGACGGCGGAAGCCCCGCCGCTCATGCCGCCGAACGTCCCGAGGTCGGTCATCGTCGTCCCGTCCCAGACGTACGGGTGGAAGGAGGTCGAGCCCGCCGGCATGGACTCGCCGACGACCTTGCCGCATTCGTCTATCCCGAGCGCGGTGCTCTGCGCGCCGCCGAGCGTGCCGAGGTCAACCGCGGTGTAGGTGACGGCCTGCGCCGAGCCGCGCGGCGCGGGGAGCAGCGGCAGGAACGCCTGCGTGAGCAGGCACACGACCGCCAGCGGCAATTTCCAGGGGTGACGCATGTAGACCTTGTTCATATTTCGGAGGCTGGAACGGGCTTGAAAAAAAGGGCGATGGGAAGCGCGGGTCGGTTCGACGTGCCGCGGATAAAGGTTCTGACGATGCCGCACCAGATGGGCGGGAACCTCGGGCAACTTTATAAGGCAGCGGGGTTTAAGTCAACCATCGGGTAAAGGATAAAGGGGAAGGGGGAAGGGGTTG
>JBEVKV010000486.1:0-5395 GCA_040509515.1 Pyrinomonadaceae bacterium
AGGCGCTGGGGATGAAGGTCGTCTATTACGATGTGGTGCCGAAGCTCCCTCTGGGGAACGCGCGGCAGGCGCGCGACCTCGCGGAACTGCTCGCCGAGTCGCACGTCGTCACGCTCCACGTCCCCGGCGGGGCCTCGACGCGCAACCTCATCGACGAGGCGGCGCTCGCGCGGATGCGGGCGGGCGCGCTCCTCATCAACTACAGCCGGGGCGACGTGGTCGATTTGGAAGCGTTGGCGAACTGCGTCAGGAGCGGCGCGCTCGGCGGCGCGGCCGTCGACGTTTTCCCCGAGGAGCCGGAGAAGAGCGGCGACCCGTTCCGAAGCGTCCTGCAGAATCTGCCAAACGTGATTCTCACCCCGCACGTCGGCGGCTCGACCGAGGAGGCGCAGGAGAGCATTGGCCTCGACGTGGCCGCAAAGCTCATCCAGTATCTTGAACTCGGAACGTCGAGCGGCTCGCACACCGTCCCGGCCGTCTCCCTGCCGCCGCAGGACGGCACGCACCGCATCCTGCACATACACCGCAACGTCCCCGGCGTCCTCGCCGAAATCAACTCGCGGCTCTCGGCGACCGGCGTCAACATCCTCGGCCAGTACCTCAAGACCAACGACGAAATCGGCTACGTCATCCTCGACGTTGACACCGCGCTCTCGCGCGAGGCCGTCAGGATTTTGCGGGAGGCGAAGGCGACGCTGAAGACGAGGGTCGTCTACTAGAAGAGGAGCGTCTCGACGCGGTGTGCGTGAACCATGTCTTCGCAGGGCGACCAGGCGAAGACGGTGAAGCGGCCGTCCTGCGAGGCGACGAGCGCGAGCGCGTCGCGCTGATCCTGTACGAACTGCGCGGCGGAGAGGTGGCGCGTCCCGCCGAGCTGCGCCGGCTCGACGACCGAGGCCGCGGAGCCGACGACCGGCTCGGTCAGCATCACGCGCTCGACGCGCGGCGCGCCCTCGCGGCGCGTTATCTTCGCGCCGAAGGCCAGCAGCTCCGAGCGCTCGTTGACGACGGCCGCGCCGTCCACGGCCGTCAGCCCCGCGATGGCCTCGACGCCCCGCCGCAAATCCTCCTGCCACTCGGGGTCGTCTGCCTCCGCCGCGCCGCGCGCCAGCAGAACGCGCAGCTCCGGGTAGGCCGGCTCGACCGCGTAAGGCGCGGGCCAGCGTATCGACTCTTGCCACGCGTCGGAGCCGGGCGGGACGACGAGCAGCGTCCCGCCGCGCCCGTGGCCGCGCATCGAGACGGCGAGCTGCACGAGCACGTTGATCGAGTCGGCCGGCGTCGAATTGCCTATGCCGAAGCCGAGCAGCGACGTGACGAGCCCGGGGCAGTCGGGGACGGAAGCGCCCGCCTCGTCAACCACCTTGACCTCGTCGCCGCGGAGCACCGCGACGTTGGCGAACTTCGCCGGGTCGCGCCCCCGCCGGTACTTGATGACGAGCAGTCCGGGCTCGACGACTTCCAGCACGAAGCAGAGGCGCGGAATCGTCCGCGTCGTTCCCCAGACGCAAAGCGACTCGCCGCAGCCCGTGCGCCAGACGCCGAGGTGGATGCCGGGGCGCTCGACCGCGGGCGCGAGCTTGGCGAGCGCGGCCGCTTCGAGCGGGAGCGTCTGCGCGAAGGTGAGCGGCGGCTCGGCCTGTTCGGGCGGGAGGAAGGCGAGCGAGATTTTCGGCGAGTAGCCCTCTTCGCGGCGCAGGCTGGCCCAGAAGGCCGCGTCGATGACGGCCTCGATTGCCGCCGCGTCGGGCGCGGGCGCGAGTTCGTTCTTGCCGCGCGCGCGCGCGTCGGCGATGCGGCGGGCGAAGTGACCCTCGACCGTCTTCGCGACCTCGCGCGCGGCCGGGTAGGCGGGCGTCTTCAACATCCGGCGGTGCCCTTCGTCGTCTGCAACATCCGTCCCGTCACTTCACTTCCAACAGCTCGACGTCGAAGAGGAGCGTCGAGTTGGCCGGTATCTGCGGCCTCGGCACGGGGCCGTAGCCGAGCGCGGGCGGGACTTCGAGGCGGCGGCGGCCGCCGGCCTTCATCGTCGAGATGCCCTCGTCCCAGCCCTTGATCATCGGCGTCTGCCCGAAGACGAACGAGTAGGGCTGCCCCCTGTCGCGCGAGCTGTCGAACTTCTCCCCGGTGACGAGCGTGCCCGTGTAATGGACGACCGCCGTCTGGCCGGGGCGCGGGCTGGGGCCGTCGCCGACGACGACGTCGGTGTACTTCAAGCCCGAGGGCGTCGTCACCGCCGCGCCGCCGCGCCCCGCGCCCGGCGCGAACATGTAGGCCGCGCCGGCGGCCACGAGCGCCAGAATGACGACCGCCGCGATGATCCGTTTTCTCTTGTCCGCGCCCTCGCGCGCCTGCTGCCGCTGCTGCTGCGAGGCCGTGCGCGGCGCGTGAGTTCTTTTGGCCGTGTGTCGTTTACGACTCTGAGGCAATGGCTCGTCTCCTGAATTTGATGTGGTCTTGGGGTTCCCGGCGTCGCGCGCGCGCGGACGCGGACGCGGCGTAGCATAAGCGAAACGGGGCGCGGCCTCAACCGCCGCGCGCGTGGCCGGGCTACGCCTTCGTGCTCCAGAAGGTCGGCCCCGCGGGCCGCAGCGCGCGCTCGGCGGCGAGCGCGACGAAGCCCATCGTGTAACGCGCGTTGACTTCGAGCAGCGGGTGCAGGCCCCCCGCGTGCTCAAGCGCGTCGATGCCGGCGGGGCCTCTGTACCCTTCGGCGTGCAGACGCGCGCAGACCGTGGCGGCGACCCTCTCAAGCTCCTTCATGCGCGCGGGCGAAGGCGGACGGCCGAGCACGTAGCCGACGCCCGTCCCCGCGCCGTTCGTCCGCAGGTCGCTCACGCCGAAGACGTGGTGCGTGCCGTCGCCACGGACTTCGCACACGACGCCGTACTCGCGCACGACTTCGAGCCACGGTTGGAAGACGAGCGACTCGCCGCGCGCGAAGCGTCTGACGGCCCACGCGGCCTGCGCCCCCTCGACGCGCGGGCCGCGCCCGAGCACGCGGTCGCGCGCGGCGAAGCCGTAGGGACTCTTGACGACCCACTTGTCGTCCGCGCCGGGGCACGCGCGCGCCGCCGCCTCAGACAACTCTTCGACGGTGCGCGCGACGCGTGCGCCCGCGAGCGCCCAATTCATCTCGACTTCGAGCGCGTGGCTCCACAGCTTCGAGTTAACGCGCGCGACCACGTCGAAGGCGACGGGACGCACGACCGCGCCGGCGCGCTCGCCCTCGCGCGCGGCCGACGGCGTCCAGCCCCACGGCGTGAAGAGTCTGTCGGTCTGCGGCTTCGGCCTGCGCGTCGGTATCAGCTCGACGCCGCGCGCACGCGCTTCGCTGACGAGAGGGTCGTCCCACGGCTCTTCGACGAGCAGCGCGTCGCCCGGCGTCGTCAGCCAGAGCATTTGCGCGGAGAGCCGGCGGTTGAGCGCCGAGAAGCTTTGCGTGCGGTAGTATGGGCGCGCGGCGGGGCCGGCGGCGTGCGCCAGCTCGACCTCGAAGTCGGCGTTCATGTGCCAGAGTCTGGATTTCACGTCGAGAGGGTTTACTATACAGGAATGCACGTCTGGAAGCTGGAGCTGGAATATGAGGGGACGCGCTACGCGGGCTGGCAGTCGCAGCCGCACGCGCGCACGGTGCAGGGCGAATTGCAGCAGGCCGCGGAGCAGTACCTGGGCGTGCGCGTCGAACTCGGCGGCTCGGGGCGCACCGACGCGGGCGTCCACGCGCTCCGGCAGGTCGCGCACCTCAAGTCGAAGGGCGCGCGGCGTGTGCCCGACCCGCCGCAGATAAAGGCGGGAATCAACAAGCTGCTCCCGCACGACATCAACGTCCTGCGCGTCGCGCCCGCGCGCCCCGACTTTCACGCGCGGCACGACGCGCGCTCGCGCTACTACCTCTACCAGATCGCCACGCGGCGGACGGCCTTCGGCAAGAGCTTCGTCTGGTGGGTGCGCGACCGTCTGGACGCGCGCGCGATGGCCGACGCTGCGGCGCTGCTGACGGGACGCCACGACTTCAGCTCCTTCTGCGAGAATCCCGCGGAGCAGCGCTCGACGCTCGTCGAGGTCGAGCGCGCCGAAATCTCGGTCGAGGGCGGGCTGATTCTTTTCCGCGTCGGCGCGAGCCACTTCCTCTGGAAGATGGTCAGGCGCGTGGTCGGCGCGCTCGTCGAGGTCGGGCGCGGCCAACTCACGCCCGACGGTTTCGGCGCGCTGCTCGAACGTTACTCGAACGACCCGGCCGCGTGGACTGCGCCGCCGTCTGGGCTCTTCCTCGAACACGTCCTGTACGAGGGCGAGCCGCCGCCGGGGCCGCCGCGCCCGGCCTTCCCCCTGACGGCCGAATGAACGACCGGATGAAAGTTTCGCGAGGTTGAGAAGATGAAGAGACTCGGAATCGTCGGCGGCATCGCGCCGGAATCGACCATCGAATACTACCGCCTGATCGTCCGGATGTACCGCGCGCGCGCCACGGACGGCGGCTACCCGCCGCTCGTCATCAACAGCATCGACATGAACACGATGCGCGGGATGATCGAGGCGGGCCGGCTCGGCCCGCTCGTCGAGTACCTTCTGGCAGAGCTGCGGCGTCTGGCCGACGCGGGCTCCGACTTCGCGCTGCTCGCCTCGAACAGCCCGCACATCGTCTTCGACGAGCTTGAGCGGCGCTCGCCGCTGCCGCTCATCAGCATCGTCGGCGCGGCGCTCGACGCGGCGCTCGCGCTCGGGCTCAAAAAGGTCGGGCTGCTCGGCACGCGCTTTACGATGGGGGGCGGCGTCTACCAGCGGGTCTTCGCGCGCGGCGGCGTCGAGGTCGTCACGCCGGACGAGGACGAGCAGACTTACGTCCACGAGAAGTACATGGGCGAGCTTGTCGAGGGCGTCTTTCTGGACGAGACGCGCGCGGGGCTGCTGGCCGTGGTCGACCGTCTGAAGGAGCGCGCAGGCGTCGAGGGCGTCGTGCTCGGCGGCACGGAGCTTCCGCTCATCCTGAGGGATTCGGCCGGGCGCGGCATACCCTTCCTCGACACGACGACGATTCACGCCGAGCGCGCGGTCGGGGAGATGTTTTCCTGAGCCGCCTTCGCGGGCGCGTCTACTTCGGCCGCTTGAAGTAGAGACAGGTGACGGTGCCGTCCTGCGTCGCGGTCACGAGCTCCCACCCGTCCGCGCCGACCTTGTTGAAGTCGATGCGGGCGCAGGTTACGTGGTACTCCCACGCCGTGCGCTCACGCGCCTGTCGCGCGAACCCCACGCAGACGAGCGAGACGAGTAGAAGTGCGGCGAGCAAAATTCTCTTTCTCATGCGCCGCAGCATAAGAGACGACCGCCGGCCGCGTAAAGAGTTTGCGCGGGCGCTCCCGGCGAAGGTGTTGACAACCCGCCGCGCGCG
>JBEVKV010000487.1:0-6682 GCA_040509515.1 Pyrinomonadaceae bacterium
TCGCCGCCTGCCGCTCGGCGGACGAAGGAGTGACGCCCGCGTTGGCGTAGAGCGCGTCGACGAACTGCGCGGGCGTCAGCGCCGCGGGGTAGGCGTTCGTGAAGCGCGGCCGCGCGACGAACTCCTGCATGTACGCGCTCTTGTTCGCTTCGAGCTGCTCGCGCCACGCGCCGACGTTGACGACGACGCCCTCGCCGATGCGGCGCGTGTCGGGCAGGAACTCGTTCAGACGCACGACGGGCACCGTGCCCGGGACGCCCGGCGAGGTCGCGTCGCCGTAGGCCGCCTTGTACGTCCTGTAGGCGAGGAAGCCCGTCTCCTGAAACTCAATCGACAGGAAGAAGGCCGCCGAGACGTTGACGCGCTTGACCTCGCGGCAGACGGCGTCCGCGCCGCACGACTCGATCTCGTTCACCCAGAAGGCGAGCCCCGAGGCGTCGGGCTCGCGCGAGAGGAAGTCCGCGTAGTGCTGGCGGACGAAGAACTCCGTGGTGAAGGTGTCGTCGTCGACGATGGTGCCGAGCCCCCGTGCGGCTATCGGCCCGCCGAAGGGCTCGAAGAGGTTGACCGTGAACGTCTCGTCCGGCTCGACCTTCGTGTCGCCGTTGACGCGCACGATTATCGTGCCCGAAGTCGAGCCCGCCGGGATGATGACGAGTCCGTTCGTGCGCCTCTGGTAGTCTTCGCCGAAGACCGCCGTCCCGTTCGCGGTCGCGAACTCGACCTGCACGTCCTGCACGCTCGGCCCCGAAAGGCTGACGGTGAAGACCGCGTTGGTCGTGCCGCTGCTCCCCTCCATCACGCTCACGTCGCCGATGGAGACGGCCGGGCCGTCGTCGTCGATGATGAAGCCCGTGGCCTGCGTGTTGGCGGGCAGCGTCATGTTCACGGGGTTGCTGAAGTTGACGAGGAGCGTCTCGTCCACCTCGTCAACGGTGTCGCCGTTGACCGCGATGGTGAAGGTCTTGGCCGTCTCCTCGGGCGCGAAAGTAAACGTGCCGGTCGCGGCCGGGTAGTCGCCGGGGGCGACGGCCGTCCCGTCGGCGGTGGCATAGTCCACGCTCACCGGCAGCGCCGAAGGGTTCGAGAGGTGGAGCGTGAAGCTCACCGTCGATTGGCCCGAGTCGCCCTCCTGCCCGAAGCCAAACTCGGCCGTGAGCGTCGGGGGGGCGTCGTCGTTGGTCAGCGTGCACTGCGCGCGGCCGTCGGCGATGGTGGCGTTGACGGGTTCGCTCAGGTCGAGGAAGAAGGTCTCGTCCGGCTCGAACGTGTCGTCGGTATAGATGGTGACGCCGACATCGACGGAGGTCTGCCCGGCGGGGATAGTCGCCGTGAACGTGGTGTTGCGGAAGTCGCTTTCGGAGATGGCGGTGCCCGAGGCGGTCGCGTAGCGCACGGTCACGTTACGGCCGCTCGGCGCGGAGAGCTGAATCTTGAAGGTGGCCGTGCTGCCCTGTCCGCCGAAGAAGTTCCCCTCCGTCTTTGTGATGTCGCCCACGGAGAGTGTGGGCGTCGGGTCGTTGTCGTTGACCGTTCCGAGGCCGACCGCGTCGGCGACGCCGGCGTTCGAGGCGCTGGCGAGTTCCAGCTCGAAGGTCTCGTCCGCCTCGTCGAGCGCGTCGCCCGCGACGGGCACCGCCACCGTCTTCGCGGTCTCGCCCGGTGCGAAGACGAGCCGGCCCGAAACGGGCGTGTAGTCCGCGCCCGCGTTCGCGGTCAGCCCCTTCAGAGAGTAGTTGACGCGCACCGTCTCCGCGCTCGTCTGCGAGAGCGCGACGTTGAAGACGGCGTTCTGCGTGCCCGAATCGCCCTCCGTCAAAGTCACGTCTTCGACCGAGAGACAGGGCAGCGGCTCGCTGACGTTTAGCAGCAGGGTGACGGCGTTCGTGGCGAGCCCGATGACGGCGAGGTCGGGCTTAGAGTCCGCGTCGAAGTTCCCGACGGCGAGCACCGACGGGTCGCCGCCGATGGGCTGCGAAATCGGGGCCGCGAAGCCCCCCGCGCCGTCGCCGAGGAGGACGACCAACTCGCCGCCGAACGAAGAGCCTCTGTTCGTCACGGCGAGGTCGGGGTTCGTGTCGCCGTCGAAGTCGGCGACCGCCATGAAGACCGTGCTGCTCGACAGGAAGGTTTTCTCGGTGGCCGGAAAGTTCGTCCCCGCGCCGAGCCCGCCCGCGCCGTCGCCGAGAAAGACCGTGACGTTGCGCGCCGAGCCGTTCGCCGAAACCACGTCCGCGCGGCCGTCGCGGTTGAAGTCGCCGGCGGCGAGGTGCAGTTCGTGGAAGTCCGTTCCGACGGGGACGGTCACGTTGGCCGAGAGCGTCATCCGCCCCGCGCCGTCGTTCAGGAATATCAGGACTCTGTTCTGCGACGAGATGGCGGTCGCGAGGTCGTCGCGGCCGTCGCCGTTGAAGTCGGCCGCCGCGACCGCGCTCGCCGAGCTTGACGGCACGCCCGGCAGCAACTCGAAGGGCGAGCCGGGCGCGAGGTCGAAGCCGTTCGCGCCGCTGCTCAGCAGAACCGTGACCCGGCCGTTGCCGTTGAGCGCGACGAGGTCGGTGCGACCGTCGCCGTTGAAGTTGGCCGGCGCGAGAAAGACCGCGCTCGCGTTGGTGTTGGCCGTGCGCGAGACCAGCCCGGCGCCGTCGCCGTAGAAGGCCGTGACCGTGCCGAAGCCCGTGCCGAGGTTGGCCGAGGCCGCGTCCGCCTTGCCGTCGCCGTCGAAATCGCCCGTCGCCATCGACCCCGGCGTGCCCGGCGCGTCGTAAAAGACGCTCTGGTTCAGACCGCCCGCGCCGTCGCCGAGGAGAAGGCCGACCGAAGACGAGAAGGAGAAAGTGCTCGTCACGTCGCTCCGGCCGTCGGCGTTGAAGTCCGCGACGGCGAGCGAGGTGAGGACGGTGTTGAAGGTGCCGAGGGCGCGCGCGCGCGAAACGTCGAACGTGCCGTCGCCCCGGCCGAGGATGACCAAGACGACGCCCGGGCGCACGCCCACGTCCGCGCGCGGCGAGACGAGGTCGGCCTTGCCGTCGTTGTTGAAGTCGCCCGCGAAAAGCACGCCGTCGTCTTCGAGCATCAGGCCGCCGCCCGTCAGGGCGCGGTGCGCGTCCGCCGTGAACTGGCCCGCGCCGTCGCCGAGCAGAATCTGCGCGCTGCCGTTGCCCACGGCGATGTCGGCCTTGCCGTCGTTGTTGAAGTCGGCGGCGGTCAGCCCCAAAGGCTCCTGCGCGACCGCGACGTTGGTCGGCGCGCCGAAGTGTCCGGCCCCGTCGTTGGGTAAGACTTCGAGCTTCGGCCCGGCGGAGAGTTGGACGGTGATGGCGAGGTCGTGGCGGCCGTCGCCGTTGAAGTCGTGCGCGATCATCGCCCGGGGCGACTGGTCGAGCGCGACCCGTGTGCCGGCGGTGAAGTTGCCGGAGGCGTCGCCGGGCACGATGACGATCTCGTCGAGGACGTTGTCAACGCTGAAGGCGAGGTCTTCGATGTTGTCGCCGTTAAAGTTTCCGGCCACGACGAAGCGCGAGCCGCTGCCGACCGAGAACTGCTTTACGGTGAAGTGGCCCACGCCGTCGCCGAGCAGCACGCGCGGCGAGCCGCCAGAGAGCCCGGCCGCGATGTCGGGATTAGTGTCGGCGTTGAAGTCGCCGACGGCGACGTTCGTCGCCGCGCCCGTGTTGAGGACGAGCGTCGTCGAGAACTGTCCCGTCCCGTCGCCGAGCAGGACGGAGAGCTGCCCGACGCCGAACGAGTGACCGACGGCGAGGTCGGCCTTGCCGTCCTTGTTGAAGTCAGCGACGGCGACGCTCGCCGGGTGCTCCGCCACGGCGAAGTTCGCCGGCGGGCCGAAGCCGCCCGCGCCGTCGCCGAGCAGGACGGAGACGTTGCTCGACACGTTGTTCGGCACGGCGAGGTCTTGACGGCCGTCGCCGTTGAAGTCGCCCGCGGCGACCGAGGCCGGCCCCGCGCCGACGCCGTACGTCTGCGGCAGCGAAAAGATGGGGGACGCGCAGTCCGCGTCCGCGCGCGTCGTCGCGGCGACGACGAACAGGAGGGCGGCCAGCGCCGCCGCCGCGTTGGACAGACGGGGGGCATTGCGGCGCGAGGTTGGTGCGTGGGGCATCTCTTTATTCTGACTCGGGGAGGTGCGGCCTCGGTCGGACGGGGCGAAAGGTTTACCTGCTTGTCGAATAGATTAGCGTGTGCGACGGAAGTGGGTCTGAACCCTCGGGGCAAATCTCAAGGCACCGGAATGTTAACTTGCGGGCGGGCGATTCACAAACGCGTTTCGGGCTTCGCGGGCGGCCGGGTCAGGCGACCAGCCCGGCGATGACGGAGACGAGTTCGGTCGGCTCGACCGGCTTGGAGATGTGCGCGTCGAACCCGGCCGCGAGCGCGCGCCGCCGGTCGTCTTCCGACGCGTAGGCCGTGAGGGCGATTGAGGGGGTGCGCCGCGCGCCCGACGCCGGCATGTCCCTGACCCGGCTGATCAGCGCGTAGCCGTCCACGGCCGGCATCCCGATGTCGGAGACCAGCACGTCCACCTCCTCAAGTTGAATCAACTCAAGCGCCTCAGACGCCGACGCCGCCGTCGAGACCTCCGCGCCCGCGCGGCCGAGCACCACCGCCAACAACTCGCGCGCGTCGGGCTGGTCGTCGACGACGAGGACGCGGACGCCGTCGAGCGTCGCCGGGCCTTCCCCCGCCGGAGTCTGTAACGCGGGCAGCCCGCCGGAACCGCGCGCGTCCGGGGGCGCCTTGACCGCCGCGATGGGCAGGTTGAACGTGAAGGTCGAGCCGAGCCGCTCGCCCTCGCTCTCCGCCGAGACGCTTCCGCCGTGCTGCTCGATGAGGTGGCGGACGATGGCCAGTCCCAGCCCGAGCCCGCCGTGCTCGCGCGTCGTCGAGCCGTCCTGCTGCCGGAAGCGCTCGAAGACGTGCGGCAGAAACTCGGGCGCGATGCCCTGCCCCGTGTCGCTCACCTTGACCCGCACGTCCGACCCGTCGCGTTCGACCCGGACGCCCACCGCGCCGCCCTTGGGCGTGAACTTGATGGCGTTCGAGAGCAGGTTCCAGATGACCTGCTGGAGCCGGTCGGGGTCGCCCGTCACGAGGTCGGCTTCGTCGTCGTACTCCGCGCCGAGCCGGATGGCCTTCGCGTCGGCCGCCTGCCGCACGGAGTCGAGCGCCGCCTCGACGATGGGGGCGAGCCCGACCTGACGGGGCTTGAGCTGGAGCTTGCCGCTGATGATGCGCGACACGTCGAGCAGGTCGCGGATGAGCTGGTGCTGCGCCTCGGCGTTGCGCTCTATCACGTCGAGCCCGTGCCGCGCCGACTCGGCGTCCATCGCCCTGTCGCGCAGCACGCGCGCCCAGCCGAGGATGGCCGTGAGCGGCGTGCGCAGCTCGTGCGAGAGCGTGGCGAGGAAAACGTCCTTGGCGCGGTTGACGGCCTCGGCCTCGGCGCGCGCGGCGACGGCCTCTTCGAGCAGGCGCTCGCGCTCCTTGCGCGCGAGCAGCTCGGCCGCGAGGTGTGCGCGCACCTCGTACTGGCGGCGGCGCGCGCGCAGCGCCGAGCGGAGCGCGCTGAGGACTGTGATGACGCGCGTCGGACGCTCGACGAGCGTCACGTTGGCCACGTCGCCGAGAGACTTGAGCACGCCCGCGTCGCCGGCGGTCGCCTCGCCCCCGCCCGTCAGGACGACCAACGGGAAGTCAGACCACGCGGGCTGTTCGCCGAGCGTGTCGAGCAGCAGCCGCCTGTTCTCAGGCGACAGCGCCTCTTCGGCGATGAGCGCGGCGCCGGCCCCCTCGCGCCACTTCTCGCACAGCTCCTCCATCACCGCGCAGACCTCGACGGGGATGCCGGCCGCCGACAGGTAGCGCCCCGTCAGGTCGGCGTCGCGCCCCGTCGGCGTGAGGAGCAGCACGCGGCCGTCCCGCGCTTCGAGGCCCGCGTCAGTCATCGTCACCGCCGAGCAGCGGGCTCGTCTTCCCGGCGTCGTCGGTGAAGATGGGGACGCCCGTCAGCACGCCGCGGAAGCCCGTCAGCGGCGCGCCGACCTCCACGCCGCGCGTCGCCGACAGGCGCATCTCGCGGATCGTGTCCTCGTGACGCCCCGTCCGTTTCTTGATGACCGAGATGGCGCGTCGGATCGCGCCCGCGGCCTCGAAGTAACGCAGCAGCACGACCGTGTCGGCGAGGTAGCTCACGTCGGCCGGCGAGGCCATCGAGCCCATGAAGCCGTGCTGCGCCATGACCAGCAGAGTCACGACGCCCTGCTGGTTGAGGTACGTGAGCAGCTCGTGCATCTGCGCCGTCAGGAAGCGCTCGTCGGGCATGGCCTGCATGTAGCCGTTGAGGCTGTCGATGACCACGAGCCGCGCGCCGTCGCGCTCGACCGCCCTGCAGACGGAGTGCGCGAACTCGCCCGGCGACAGCTCGGCCGGGTCGACCTGCTGCACCGTCAGGTGCCCGGCCTCGACCTCGTCCCGCAGATCCGTCCCGAGCCCGGCGGCGCGCCCCAGATAGATTTTGACGCTCTCGTCGAAGATGAAGGCGGCGGCGCGCTCGCCGCGCCGGGCGCACGCCGCGGCGAAGTGCGTCGCCAGCGAAGACTTGCCGCAGCCGGCGGGGCCGAGGACGAGCGTGGCGGTGCCGCGGTCGAGGCCGCCGCCGAGCAGC
>JBEVKV010000488.1:0-41303 GCA_040509515.1 Pyrinomonadaceae bacterium
TCAGGGATGAAGGCAGGCGCGCCTCTCATCCCTGACCCCTTCCCCTTTACTCTTTACCCTAAAGCAATCTGTCGAGCCAGTGCGGGAGCATCTTGCGCCACCAGGGCCAGTCGTGGTCTACGTCGTGCCCCCACACGTCGAGCGTGTGCGGGATGCCCTTCGAGCGCAGGATGGCCGAGAGCTGTCGGCTGCGGTCAGGGGCCTCGTAGGCCCCCTGCCCCGTCAGGATGACGAGGGCGTCGGCCGCGCGCAGCCGCGGCAGGAAGTAGTCGTCGTTCAGGTTCGGCAGGTACTCGACGGGGTTGTTGAAGTAGACGTTGTCGTCGTGGTAGCCGTCGAACCACGGGCGCACGTCGTAGCTCCCGCTCATCGGGATCGCGCCGCGCAGCACGTCCGGGTGGCGGAAGTATGCGTTGGCGGCGAGGTACGCGCCCAGAGAAGCGCCGGTGGTGAGCGGCATCTGCCCGCCCGTCTCGTGGCGGATGAGCGGCAGCACCTCGTCCGTGATGTAGCGGTCGTAGCGCGCCAGCAGCTCGCCCTTCAAAGGCGGCGGCGCCTGCTCGTTCATCAGGCTGTAGCGGTTGACGCTGTTAATCGAGTAGGCGCGCACCCGCCCCGCGTCGATGTGGTGGCGGATGGAGTCGATGAGGTGAAACCGCTCGTATTCGAGAAAATCGGCCGCGGCGGTCGGGAACATCAGCAGCGGGTAGCCCGAGTGCCCGTAGGCCACGAGCGGCATCTCCATCCCCAGCGCGGGGCTGTGCCACGAAGTGATCCGACGCTCCATACAGAAAGAACCCTCCTCCGCAAAGTTTGCGCGACGCAGTTGGGAAAGCGTTTTTAAAGGTATTGCCGGATTACGAACAGATAATCCCCCAACCCGCCCCCCGCGCGCAAGGCGAGCGCCGACGTTTGACACCCGCCGACCCCTCTGCTATAAAAATTTTCGCCCGCGCGGGATACTTTCATACGCGCGGGCGTTCCAATCCGCAGTAGCTCAATGGCAGAGCATTCGGCTGTTAACCGAAGGGTTGTAGGTTCGAGTCCTACCTGCGGAGTTAACAATCTCAATAAGAAAAGGCCACCAGCAATAGTGGCCTTTTCTTATTTCCCTTTCCCGGGTGCACGTAGTGCTTTCCGTTCTACGGTCAGCGACTCAGTCCTGCAGCTCGCCGGAGAGCAGCATCGCGCGCCCACGGGCCGCCGGCACGCGTGCGAGCAGCGCCCGGGCGACGGCGGCGGCGGCGACGGGACGGTAGTTCGCCGGGACGAGCGCGCCGAGGAGTTTGCTCGCGGCCGTCGCCAGCCTCTCGGCCGTGCGAACGGGCTGGCCGAGCGCCTCGCGGTCTCCCACGAGCAGAGACGGGCGGGCGATGACCAGCCCTTCAAACGGGAGTTGCACCAGCGCCTCTTCCAACTCACCCTTCACGCGGTTGTAAAAGATGCGGGACTTCGCGTCCGCGCCCATCGCGCTGACCAGTCCGGCGCGCCGGGCTCCGGCGGCGAGCGCCGCGCGGGCGACGGCGAGGTTGGCGTCGAAGTCCACCGCGCGGAAGGCCGACTGGCTGCCCGCCGCCTTGATGGTGGTGCCGAGCGCGAGGTAGACCTCGTCGAGCGGCGGGAGCGGTGCGAGCGCCTTGAAATCCGCCACATGCGGGGTGAGCTTGGGGTGAACGATGCCGGGCTCGCGTCTGCCGAGCGCGTGGACGGCCGCGACCGTCCCGTCGGCGAGCAGCCCTTCGAGGATGGCACGCCCGACCAGACCCGTCGCGCCCGCAAGGGCCACGGTTCTCGTGGCCGCCCCGTTCGGGACGGGAGCAGATGACCCCGCCGTGGAAATCGCCGACTCGTTTCTAATCGCTTGAAGTCCTCATGCTTTTCACTCGCGTGAGCTGTGATTTGTCCCACGAAAGTATACTACGGCGGGGCCGCTCCGCTTCCGTCACCGCGGCGGAGCGGCTTTGTTGAGATTGATTCGGTAACTTCAGGAGCTACGTCGCGGCGTGTGTGGTAAATTCTCGCCCGCCGGCCTCGACTCCTCCGGCCTCGATTAATTTCTACTTCACGAGACTCTCGACGGAGGGCGACATCCGGCCGTCGAGCCTGGATTAACAAAAGGGAGAACATGACGACAGTCGCGATGGTGGAAAGTTTGTGGCGTTACCCGGTCAAGAGCATGGCCGGCGAGGAACTCTCGGAGGCGTTCGTCGGCTTCTCGGGCGTCTACGGCGACCGCTGCTACGCCATCAGGGATGCGTACGCACGCAAGGGCTTCCCGTACCTGAGCGCGACCGTGCAGGCGCGGATGCTGCTCTACCGCCCGCGGTTCCGCCACCCGTCGAGGGCCGCCGCGCCGCCGAACCTTGCGGAGGCGACGGCAATCGCGCCCGGCGTCACACACGCCAACGCCGAGCCGGGCGACATGGCTCTCGACATCGTCACGCCCGGCGGGGATGTCCTGGCGGTCGAAGACCCTTTGCTGTTAGGGATGCTCGCGGAGGGTCTGCGGGGCGAACACGGCCTCGCGCTCGTGCGCTCGGATCGCGCGATGACCGACTGCCGCCCGGTCTCCCTGATCGGCGTCCAGACCGTCCGCCAGATCGAAGAGGAGGTCGGCGTCGCCGTCGACAAGCGGCGCTTTCGCGCGAACGTCTACCTCGACCTCGCGGCGGGCGGCTTTGGCGAAGACCGTCTGGTCGGACGCAGGCTGCGAATCGGCTCCCGCGCCGTCGTGGCGGTGCTGGAGCGCGACCCGCGCTGCAAGATGATTTCGCTCGACCCCGACACGGCCGAACACGACCCGGAAGTGCTGCGCAAAGTCGCGCAGGCGCACGAAACCTACGCCGGCGTCTATTGCGCCGTGCTGGTCGAAGGGATAGTGTCGAAAGGCGACCCGGTCGAGGCGGTCGACTGATAGTCGGCGGGACTCAGCGGGTGTCTGGGGGCGTGTGTTCGGGAGACTCCGCGCCGGAATCAGCCAAGTCCTTCGCCACCGCGTAGACGACGCTTTTGAGCGCGCGCAGCGCCCCGCCTCGGCTGTCGCCGCGCGCTTCGAGTGAGGGGAACTCCCTGACCCGCGCGATGAAAGTCCGCTCCTCCTCAGACCATGCCGCCTCGTATGTGTACTGCGCGGCGCTCAATAATTGCCGCCTTTCCTCTCTCCCCCGCCGCGCTGATCCTTCTTGGCCTGACGGCATTCCTTGCACCGCTTGGGGGGGTTGGTGAAGCCCTTCTCGTGGAAGAACTCCTGCTCGCCCGCCGTCCAGGTGAAGTCCCGGTTGCAGTCGGCGCACGTCAGTTGCTGGTCGTTGTATTCGCTCATCTGTTACTGCCTTTCGTCCGTGAGTGTCGTTTCTTTCGCGGGCCCTTAACCCGCCGCCACATCGTCGTCCTTATCCTACCCCGAACCGGGGGGAATCGTGAACCGGAAGGTCGAGCCCTGACCGAGTTCGCTGCTGACGGAGACCCGGCCGCCGTGCGCTTCGACGAGCTGCTGGACGATGGCGAGGCCGAGCCCCATGCCGCTCTTCCTGCCCGGGTCGCTCTCTAATTTGTCGAAGACCTTCTCCAGACGGTCTGCCGGAATCCCCGCGCCGTTGTCGCTGACCCAGCATTCGACGGCGGCCGACGCCCCGCCGGCCCGCGCCCCGACGATGACCTTCCCGTTCGCGGTGTAGTCGATGGCGTTAGAGATCAGGTTCTGGAAGATAAGAGATAACATGTCGGCGTCGGCGTGCGCCATCAGCCCCTCGGGTATTTCGTTAGTCAGAGTCAGGTTCGAGGCGTCGGCCAGCGGGCGCAGGTCTTCGACGAGCGACTCGACCAGCGCCCTCAAGGTCACCTCGCGCCGCGCCACCCTCTCGTTCACCTTCGTCTTCAGATTCACTTCCTCCTGCACCACTTTGACGACGAGTGAGTTTAAGCGGCCGACGTTGCGGTGCATCGTTTCCAGCAGGGCCGCGGCGCGCTCGTCCTTCGCCACGTCGGGGATGGTGGCTTCGAGCAGTTGGGCCGCCATCGCGATGGCGGAGAGCGGCGACCTGAGGTCGTGCGCGACGAAGGCCAGATGCTCCTCGCGCCGCTGCTGTATCTCCAGAGCTTTTTGCGCGGCGTACGTCTTCACCGCGAGGCCGATTGACATGTCGATGACGCGGTTGATGGTGCGGTTCACCGGCCCGCGCAGACTCAGGTCGTTTCTTTCGGCGAGGTCTTGGATGACGCCGCGCAGCGCGTTGTACTCCGCCACGACCTCCTCGACGTCGAACCCGAGCCGGAGCCGGTCTAAGCCGTGGACGACGGAGTTCTTCTTCAACTCCCCGACCATCGAATCGTCCGTGTGTGCTTCCAGCTCGTCGGCGAGTTCTTCGAGCAAGTCCGGGATGTGGTCGTTTAAGGTCGGCACGTCGAGTTCGTATGCCACGGCGAGCTGCCGCACCTCCCCGCGCCACCCGGCGAGCAAGGTGTCGCGCTCCCGCCTGATCAGCGCCGCCAGCGCGTGGAGGTTTTGGTTGGGCAACTTTTCCCTAATTATTCGGCCGGGCAGCGCCCTCGCTCAAATGTCGCGCGAGCAGGGCGGACAGTTCATTCATGTCGATATTCTTTCGGACGTAGCCGTCACACCCGGCGGCGAGCGCGCGCGCGCGGGTCGAGCCGCTGCCGAGCGCGGTGAACGCCAGGATGACGACGCCGCCCCCGCCCTCGATGCCGCGGATGAGCCGCGTCGCCTCTAACCCGTCGAGCACGGGCATCGACACGTCCATCAGAATCAGGTCGGGGCGCTCTTTACTCACGGCCTCCACGGCCGCGCGCCCGTCGGCGGCCTCCATCACCCTGTAGCCGAGTTGGGTGAGTTGCACCCGCAGCATCTCGCGGATGTCCTCCGAGTCGTCGGCCACCATGACGGTCATAACTACTTCTGTTGTTTTAATGCAATCTCTCCCGGACGGCCGTCCGTTGCGGCCGTCGCGCGGGTCGCGAACAACTCGGGCCGTGAATTCAGCGGGCTCGGTATCAGCTTCACCTTACTCTTCAGCTTGCCGAGGGCCTCACCTATCGCGGCGTTATCGTCAGTCCGCTCCCGCTCCTGCCCCTCCCGCGCGTCGCACGCGCCGGCAAGTCAAATCTCGGTCTTGCGGTGCGCGAATAAACGCAGCAACCCGTTGATGCCGGCGTGCACCAGCGCGTAGACGATGATCGCAATCACGATGGGCAGCGCCAGCGTGTAGCCGCCTTCCGCCGTCGGGCTCGCCACGATTCCGCGAAACGGCCTGTAGAGCGGGTCGGTCACGGAGTAGATGAGCTGCACGAACCCGGCGCTCGAACGGGCCGCCATCAGCGCCAGCAGGAGGCGCACGGCGAGCAGCGCGTAGATGACGTAGAAGATGTAGTCGATGACCTGCGAGACGCGCGCCATCCCGCGCGCGCGTTCGACCTCGCGCTCCGTGACGACGACCTCTTCAATCGCCTTGCCGCGAAACTCGCCGGCGACCTGCTCCAGCTTGCGCGCCTCGTCGGGCGTCGTGCGTTCGGCGCGCGCGGCAATCTCGGCGTTCACGTCGCCCTCGACCTGCGCCTTGACCGACTCGTGCTGCATTTCGCGGCGTGCCTCGTCGGCGGCCAGTTTATTGTCTTCCATCCTCGCCCTCGCCTTCTTCTTTCAGTTCCTGGCCCAATTCGTTGCCGGCCTTCCAGTTCTTCGTGTCCTCTTCGGAATTCAGCCCGGCCTCGACGCCCTGCTTAAACTCCACCGAGTTCGTGTTTACTTTCTCTTCGTCTTCGCTCATCACTGACTCCTTAGGCTTCCGCGTGAAGAATGCGTCCCGAAGGGGCGCGCACGTTTACTCCTTACCGGCTTTCGTCTCCGCCAGCACGCGCTCCTTCTTCTCTTCCCAATCCTCCGCCATGCGTTCCAGCGAGGGCTTATACCTCTCGAAATCCTGTCGCACCAAGTCCGCCGTCGATTGAGTCACGATGAAGGCGGGTTTCTGCTCGGGGTCGGCGTCGGGCACGGGCATCTCGAAGAGCCCCACGGTGCTGTTGTCGATGACGCCCGGCACCTCGCCCAACATCAGAGTTTGTGAGCCGGCGCCGTCGTCATCCTGCGGGGCGGCCGTCTCGGGACAGTGCGGCGCGACCACCAGCGCCGGGTCGATGCCGGCCCGGCCGGCGACGTCCACGGCCTCTCGGACGAGCCCGCGGGCGGTCTTTAATGCTTCTTCCTTGTTCATAGGTTTTAGAACTGCTCAATTTTCGACCCGCTCAAAGGCGGGGGCGCTCCCCGTTCGCCTTCAACACTCCGTAGCACTCGCAGGCCATCGCCTCCAGCCCGTCCCGGTCGAGGACAGTCACACGCCCACGCGTGTAGCGTATCATCTCCGCCTCTTGGAGGTGGCCGGCGGCCCTCGTCACCACGGAGCGGGTCACGCCGAGCATCATCGCCATGAACTCGTGCTTCATCTCGAACTCGTCGCCCGGCGCGTTGTCGTGCGTTATCAACAGCCAGCGCGCGAGCCGCTTATCTACCGCGTGCGAGCTGACGCAGGCCGCCGATTGGGAGACCTGCGCGAAGAGCGCGTGTGCGTAGCGCCGCAGCGCGTTCGGGAGGGCGCCGCCCAGCTTGAGTTCCTCCCGCAGCGCCCCGGCCTTCATGCGCATCGCGCTGCCCGGCAACTGGACGAGCGCGCGGGCCGGGGTCGACTTCACCCCCAGCGCCAAAGCGGTGCCCAACATCCCTTCGTTGCCGATGACGCCGACCTCTCTCACCGTCCCGTCGTCCATGACGATCAAGAGCGAGATGAGCCCGTCGTCGGGGAAGTAGACGTGTCTGATCGGCTCTCCGCCCTCGTAGAGAACTCCCATGAACGGCAGCGGGACGGATTCCAGACTGGCGAGCAGACGCCCGTAGTCTTCGCCCGGCAGGGCGGCCAGGAGGTGATTCCGAATCGGCGGCGGTCGAGACTTATTGGGCACTTGGCGCTCTCTCCTTCTCTGTCACCCGTCGTGAACCCGGCAGACGGCACGAGGAGATGTTTCGCGTCCAAGTCCTGATGTCGAGAGATGAATTCTGAAAGAACAGGTACCGCAATTGTACCCGACCCGAGCCGGCGCGTCCGTGTTTCAGCACACATATAGGGCTTATTATTTCCGGAGTGGCCGGCGAAGTAAATCCGCCTATTGCCGCCGGACTCGTCGCATAAGTGTTATACCGCACATACAAGCCCTCGCGCGTAGAGTAGAATCCTGCCCAGAACCCCCAAGCGGTCTGCCACCTCGCCTCGCCGGCAAAGAAAGGCTTTACCATGCCCGCCAACCGCGTCCTCTGCGTCGACGATGACGCGGACATCCGTGACATGCTCAAGACCAGACTGTGCCTGTCGAACTTCGAGGCCGTCCTCGCGCCGGACGCGGACGCCGCCCTCCGTTTGATTGGGCGCGAGCGGTTTAACCTCTACGTCATCGACGGCGGGTCGGGCGGCGCCGCCAGGAGCTTGTGCGAACGGATTCGCGCCTCGGACACACGCACGCCCATCGTCATCTTCTCCGGCCACGCCTTCGCGTCCGACATCGAGGCGGGGATGCTCGCCGGGGCGAACGCCTACCTCGTCAAGCCTGACTCCTCCGAGCTGATTCCCACGATCAGGCGCTTGCTCGCGGCCGCGGCGGAGTAGAGGCGAGAATTTATAAAGCCGCTATGTGTGCCATCGCACGGAAGGCGGCGCGCGTTCGCGTTAGACTCTACGCAATTGCCCGCCCCATCCAGCAACAGGAAGGCGGGCCAGGCGGCGGGGAGGCCCAACCCTCCCGCCGCTTTTTTCTTCCCTTCAAAATTTTGCGCCGCGACCGCCCCGGAACCGTTGCCGGTGTCCTCACCACATATAGTGTTCGGCGAGCCTCGCCTGCAACGCGGCCGGCATGTCTTTCTCATTCAAATGGAAAAGCGCCTTCGGATTCCATTCGGTCGGGTGTAAGCGTGTGAAGCGCCACCGGCCGGGCCCTCTCTCGTCAAGCCACCAACGGTAGTGCGGGCCGCCCGCGCGTTGGGAGTAGAACACCCCGCCGGCTCCGTGCGCGCCCGCGCTCACATGGTCGGCGTGTACACGTAGATTGTGCATCTAAACTTTCCCCGAGCTTTCAAGGCTCAAATGACCTCCGGCGACCCGGGCTGTGTGGCGGGAAGCCCCGAGACGCCCGGCGGGGCGGTGAGGGTCTCCAATTCGTCGAGACTGTAGATCATCACGGGCTGGGCGCTCCCCTTGAGTTGAACTTTAATCACGGTGTATGAGGAAGGCGGGCCGGGCCGGTGGTCGAAGGCGACAACTTCCCCGGTTCTCCCACCGTGCCAGCCCCGGCGTATCCTGACCGTCGCACCAAGTAAATTATCTGTCGCCATGTTTATTTTTCTCCCTCCCGGGAGTCGTTTCGGCGTTGAGGTTCGTAGAGAGAGGAAAGGGGGGCGTAGTAATAAGCCCCCGTCATCCTGCCCCGCTCCACGTTGAACAGCCGGCGCGCGCCGCACCTCATGCAGGAGCGATAAGTTTCAGCGCCCCCCGTGAAAGGCGGGCTCATGTTGCGGTGCCGGCACCCGAAGAGGCGCGTCAGCCAACCGTTCGGAATAGCCGTCAGCGACGGCTCGTCGGTACGTCTTTCGTCTTGCGCGGCCATGTTTTTATCGGCTTGCATGAAGATTCCTGCCGCAAGGCGGCGTGGTGTTGACGCCGCGTTGGCTGTCAGACGGAGCGGGCCGCGGGCTTCAGGTAATCTGGAAAATTCCAGAGGAGCTGAGAAGGGAGCGAGTTGGGCTCGGTTCGTCATCACGTTGCGCCACGCGCCGGGGCTTGTCAAGCCGTCGAGTCCGGCGGGGGCGACCGCCGGAGCGTGAGCGCCCGACGCGTCATCTGCCCTTCGCCGCACGCTTCTTGGCCGCCTTCTTCTCCTCCGCCAGCTTCAGCACGTCGCCCGGCTGGCAGCTCAGCGTCCGGCAGATCTGCTCCAGCGTGGGAAAGTTGATGCCCACCGCCCTGCCCTTCTTCAGACGCCACAGGGTCGTGTGGCTGATGCCCGTCTCCTTCGCCAGCCAGTAGAAAGTCCGGCCGCGCTCTTCCAACAACTGGTCGATCCTGATCTCGATCAAAGTGTTCCCCCTCACGACGCTCATTATTTATCACATGCGTTATATTTCAGATGCGGCCTATATCCTACACTTGACATATACAGTTGTCTAGCGTAAGGTCGTGCCGAACCGAGTCCGCTTACTCTCTTCTCAGCTCTTCCGGAATCCTCCGGATCACCTGAAGCCCACAGCCACCTTCCTTAACCGTTAGAAAACCTACGAGGAGAGCGACGCAAGCCATGACGAATATCAAACCATTACACGACCGAGTGATCGTGAAACGCATCGACGAAGGCGAGCAGGTGCGCGGCGGCATCATCATCCCCGACAGCGCGAAGGAGAAGCCGCAGGAGGGCGAGGTCATCGCCGTCGGCGACGGAAAATACCTGAAGGACGGCACGCGCCAGGCGCTGGACGTGAAGGCCGGCGACCGCGTCCTGTTCGGCAAGTACAGCAGCTCCGAAGTCAAGATCGACGGCGAGGAGCTGCTCATCATGCGCGAGGACGAGATTCTCGGCGTCATCAGTCGCGCGGGCGCGGCGGCCGGGCTTTAATACAAGATTTGGTCAGGGAAGAGAGAAAGATTATGGCAAAGCAAATAGTACAAGGCGGCGAGTCGCGCGCGGCGATTTTACGGGGCGTCAACCAGTTGGCCGACGCGGTTAAGATTACGCTCGGGCCGAAGGGGCGCAACGTCGTCCTCGACAAGAAGTTCGGCTCGCCGACTATCACGAAGGACGGCGTGACGGTGGCGAAAGAGATTGAACTCAAAGATTCGATGGAGAACATGGGCGCGCAGATGGTGAAGGAAGTCGCGTCGAAGACCTCGGACGTGGCGGGCGACGGCACCACCACCGCCACCGTGCTCGCGCAGGCCATCTTCCGCGAGGGCGTCAAGACGGTCGCGGCCGGGGCCAACCCGATGGCCTTAAAGCGCGGCATCGACAAGGCCGTGGAGCGCGCGACGGCGGAGATCAAGAAGATGGCCAAGCCGGTCAAGGGCGACATGATCGCGCAGGTCGGGACGATTTCGGCCAACGGCGACTCGACCATCGGTATGCTCATCGCCGAGGCGATGGACAAGGTCGGCAAGGACGGCGTCATCACCGTCGAAGAGTCCAAGACGATGGAGACGGATTTGGAGTTCGTCGAAGGGATGCAGTTCGACCGCGGCTACCTCTCGCCTTACTTCGTGACCGACCCGGAAGGCATGGAGGTCGTGCTCGAAGACCCGGTCATCCTCATCAGCGAGAAGAAGATTTCCTCGATGAGAGACATCCTGCCCGTGCTGGAGCAGGCCGCCAGACAGGCACGGCCGATGTTGATCGTCGCGGAAGACGTTGAAGGCGAAGCGCTGGCGACCCTCGTGGTGAATAAGCTGCGCGGCACGCTCAACGTCGCGGCGGTGAAGGCCCCCGGCTTCGGCGACCGCCGCAAGGCGATGCTCGAAGACATCGCTATCTTGACGGGCGGCAAGGTCATCTCGGAAGACCTCGGCATCAAGCTTGAGAACGTCAAGCTCGAAGATTTGGGAAGCGCCAAGAAGGTTGTGATTAACAAGGACAGCACGACCGTCATCGACGGCGCGGGCGACGCCAACGACCTGCAAGGTCGCGTGAAGACGCTCAAGGCTCAGATCGAAGACTCCACCTCGGACTACGACCGCGAGAAGTTGCAGGAGCGCCTCGCCAAGCTCGTCGGCGGCGTCGCGGTCATCCGCGTCGGCGCGGCCACCGAGACCGAACTCAAAGAGAAGAAGGCGCGCGTCGAGGACGCCATGCACGCCACGCGCGCGGCCGTCGAAGAGGGCATCGTCCCGGGCGGCGGCGTCGCGCTGCTTCGCGCCGCGAAGGCGCTCGACAAATTCAGAATCTCCGAGCCGGACGAGGACGGCGCGGTGACCGGAGACGTGGACGAGCAGATCGGCGTCACCATCGTCCGCCGCGCGTTGGAAGAGCCGCTCCGCCAGATCGTCTCGAACGCCGGCAAAGAGGGCGCGGTCATCGTCGAGAAGGTGCGCGCCGAGCGCAACGCCAACTTCGGCTACAACGCCGCGGCCGACAAGTACGAAGACCTCGTCGCCGCCGGCATCATCGACCCGGCGAAGGTCACGCGTTGCGCTCTGCAAAACGCCGCCTCAATCGCGGGGCTGATGCTGACGACCGAAGCCCTCATTTCCGAGATACAGGAAGATGATAAGCCCGGCATGATGTCCGGGGCGGGCGGCGGGATGGGCATGTAATAACTTCGGCGGGCGCGCGTCAAAGGCGGCGCGACTGGGGGACGAATGAGCCGAGAAGTTGGCAGCTACGACGAGGACAACACCGCGCCGGCGAGGTTCGAGGGCGATGACGTGGGGCTGCCGGAGAGCCCCATCTACTCGAACTTCTCAAAGAACCTCTGGCGCACGCACACGCGCCACGGGCTGGTGCAATCGCCCAACCGTTCGCGCGAAAACACGGACGGGCACAGGTCGCTGCGTGACGACGCGTGACCCGTCTGAAGGTGAGTCGAACATGGCCCGGGATAAGGGGTACGGCGATGGGTAGTCTTTTTGCCATGCGGCGCGCCAACGGCGACTGGTTCTCGCTCGACGACCACGGACGCTACCGCGTGCCGTTGTTCAGCAGCGAGTGGGACGGGATGCTGGCGCGCGGCAAGCACTGGGGGATGCAGCTCTTCAAGCCGGTGGCGCTCGACGTGCGCGTCCTCGGGCAACTCGTGCCGCCGGACGGCGCGGGCGGCACGGACTTCTGGCTGGTGGAGACGCCGTACACCGATTTGAACCGGGGCCGGTTAATTGATCGCGCGCAACTTTCCCAACTCATGAAAGTTCGGTAAAGGGAGTTGCCACGCGCCTGACACGTTGTCCGAACAGACCACGACCTTGAGCAACAAAATGGAGAAGACTTTTACCGCCAGATTCATCGACGACGGGGCGCGGCTGCTTCTGGAGCTGACGAACACGGGCGACGAGACGTGCAAGGTCGTCGAAGTCCTGGCCGTCTTCCTCAAGGACGAGGAGACGCCGGGCGGCGGCCCCTCGCGGGCTCACATCAAGTTCGACGCCGTCAAGGCCGTGCTCCCGAAAGAGAGCGCGATCCTGACGCACAGGACTTGGATCGACGGCAAGCCGGTGGACGGCGGCCGCGACGAGTTGGGGCGTCTCAAGGCGGTGGAGGGACGACTCAAGCCCTACGTGCTCGACATCTCGTGGGAGAACGGCGAAGGCAAGTCGCGCTTCCAGCGCATCCCGGTCGGTCACTGACCGGCGTCGGGCTTCTCGGCGGACAGACGCGCCGAGGACTCAAGAAAATCATAGACGGTGACGATGCCGACGAGACGGCCGCCCTCGACCACCGGGAGGGAGCCGACCCGCCGGCTGCGCATCAGCTCGACCGCCTCCGAGACGGGCGTCGTGGGCGCGACCGAGATGGGGTCTGTGTTCATTATCTGGCGCACCGCGACCAGTTCCCCTTCGCCCGGCAGGCGGTTTGACAGCATCCGCAGCAGGCTGCGGTGCGAGACGATGCCGACCAGCCGCCCCTCTTCGTCCTCGACCGGCACATGCCGCACGTCCCGCCACTCCATCACGCGCGCGACCATCTCGACCAGATCGTCGGGCCTGACTGTGAACAGGTCGGTCGACATGAGATGTCCCACGGTGTGAGTTATCTGCCGCCACCCTTCCGAGCCGTAAGCCTTGACCACCTCCCATTGATGGACGGGCTCCACGCCCTGCTGCCGTTCGAGCATGGCGGCGGTGAGTTTCCGTTGTCGCAGGTCTGACGTAGCCTCTTCGCCCATCGACTCAAGTGATTGCAGCATCCACTGCGCGCCCGTCTGGCCGCTCCGCACGCGCTCTTCCAGCGTGCCGAGGTAGCGCTCGATGTCGGCGTCTTCGACCGCGGCCTGCCTGAGCCCCTCGCGCGCCAGAGGCAGAAGTTGTTCGAGGATGAGCGCCGCCGCGACGTAGCGCTTGCCGTCCACCCACGTTAGCTGCGCCCTCAGGCCGTAACGCGCGGCGGCGAAGAAATTCGCCTTGGCGTCGTCGAAAGCCATGCGCTCGCTAACCTCGCCGTACTCGCCGGGCAGCGCCGTCATCAGCCCCGTGAAGAAGGCCGCGTTCGCCACCTCGTCGAGAACGGTGGGGCCGCCCGGCAGCGCGCGGTTCTCGATGCGCAGGTGCGGGCGGCCTTCGGAGACGCCGTAGCAGGCGCGGTTCCACGGCCAGATGGTGCCGTTGTGCAGACGCAGCGCCGAGAGGCTCGGCACCCCGCCGCGCGCGAGAACCGCGAGCGGGTCTTCGTCCGGACTGTTCGTCATGATGACGCGGAAGCGCGCGATCTGCTGGCGGAAGAGTTCGATGACCGAGTCCTTGAGCCACTCCTCGCCGAAGCCGACGCGCGGGGGCTGGCTCCGCGCCTGCTGCACGCTCGTGCGCGCGTCGTTGGAGTGCTGGAAGAGCGCGATGCGCGTCTCCTGCCACAGGCGGCGGCCGAGCAGCAGCGGCGAGTTGACGGCCGCGGCGAGCAGGGGCGCGGTGACCGCCTGCGCGAGATTGTACCGGGCGGCGAAATCACGCGGGTCGACTTGCAGGTGTATCTGAAAGCTCGCGTTGCACGAAGCCAGAAGGATGTTGTCGTGCTTGATGTGCAACTCGTCGCGCCCCTTGATGTAGGCCGAGAAGGTGCCGCCGCGCAGTTCGCCGATGACCCGGTTCAGCTCGTGGTAACGCGGGCGCGGGGTGATGTTCTCCGCGCGCAGGTCGGACAGGGCGAGCGTCGGCAGGATGCCGCCGAGCAGCACGTCCGCCCCGCAGGCTCGCGCGCCTTCGCGCGCCAGGCGGAGCACCTCCGACAGCTCCTCCTCCATCCGCCTGAAGCAGCGCCCGCCGAGCAGGTGCGGCGTGAGGTTGGCTTCGAGGTTGAAGCGCGCGATCTCGGCGACGAAGCGTTCGTCGTGGACGCGCGCCAAAACTTCCTCGGCGACCGGCGCGGGCCCGAGGTTGGAATCGACGAGGAACATCTCCTGCTCGGAGCCGATGCGGCGGACGCCGCTCTCCATCACATCGCCTTCGAGCATCAGCTCCAGCGCGCGCAGGTCGTCCAGCAGCGCCTTCATGAAGACCCTCTGTTGACGCTCGTCCGAAACCTGCTTAACGTCCTGCTCGCCCATAGTCGAAGTATCCTTCCCGGCGCGCCGTCAGGGATTCAGCCTGTCCTCTTTCTCGAAAGCCTCGATTTCCTTGAGGTAGACGAGTTCCCGCCCTTCCACCTCGACCGAGCGGAAGCGCCGGCGGCGCACGAGGTCGTGAATCGCCGCCCGCGTCATGCCGCACATCTCGGCCGCCTTGGCCTGGCTGATGAGCGTCATGCCGTCCGCGGCCGGCTGCCCCTCCTGCTTCTTTCTCATAAACCACCTTTCACCGGTTAGAAAACGGGCAGACGTGTCACGGGAGAGTGTGTCGCCGCCTTGAGCCGTCGGGTTCAGGTCTGGAGGATTCCAGAAGGACTGAAATGGGGTTGGCTTTAATTCCGTCTTAATTCCGTTAGACACATCCTGCGCCCGTGCGCGGCCGCTGTCAAACTCTTACGCGAAGAATGTCATAACAGCCCGGGCCCCGTGTAACGGGTCGCCGGTCGCCGTCTATATGAGTGTTGACGCACGGACGCGCCCCGCCGATGATGTCATAATCGTCTGAACCTTTCGTTGCGAGAAGCAGGCGAGACTGAAACCCCGGTTTACGTGTGACTGAATGAGGATTAACCGAATGTATATTTACTTGATGCAGGCCATGCCGGGCCGCAAAGCGCAGTTTGACGGCGACACGTCGGTCAAATATCAGGTTAGAAGAAAGCAGACCGTCACGTCGGCCAGAGACAAAAGCAGCACCGCCGTCGTCATCAGAACCGACATGGGTTACGCGGAGGCGACGGCCCTCGTCAAGATATTTAATGAGAAAGAGATGGAATCGCGCGCCATCAGGAAAAACGCCGACTCCCGCCTCGCGCAGAACGCCTGACGCGCCGCACGCCCTCCCGCCCCGCGCGGCCGAAAAATTACCGCCGCCGCCGTCCCGCCTCCTGAACCCGGAAGCAACCCCGGGCCGGAAGGAATTTAATCCGTAGTGTGTTAACTTCGGTCGGCAGATGAGCCGGACGCACCGTGGGGATGACCCGCGTCCACTCTGAAGGCCGGCTGGGGCGGAGACGAATGATGTCTCAAGCTCGGGCCGAATCCGAGACCTCTTGAGGATGTCATAGCCCTGCGCCTGAGTAACCTATTCCGCCGCCCCGCCGCCGACGGCGACGAGCCGGCCGTCCGCGAAGAGCTGTTCAGCGCCGAGCGTCTGGAGCAGTACGCCGCGACGCTCGCCGCCGAGCACGAGGCGTCGGGCGTGCCGAGACGCGGCCGCCCCCTCCTGCCGCGCCTCGAAGAGAACGCGCGCCAACTCCTCACGGCCTACCGCGCGCTCGCCGAGGCGATCCGCAGGGAGCGCGCCATCTCGCCCGCCGCCGAGTGGTTCGTCGACAACTTCCACATCGTCGAAGACCAACTGCGCGAGATACGCGAAGACCTGCCCGTCGGCTACTACCGCGAGTTGCCGAAGCTTGAGCGCGGCGAGTTGGCCGGCTACCCGCGCGTTTACGCGCTGGCGCTGACCTTCGTCGCGCACACCGACAGCCGCCTCGACGCCGAGACTCTGCGGCGCTTCATCCGCGCCTACCAGCAGCACCGGCCGCTCACCATCGGCGAGCTGTGGGCGGTCGCCATCAGCCTGCGTCTGGCGCTGGTCGAGAACCTGCGCCGCCTCGCGTCACGCATCGTGGCGGCGCGCGCCGCGCGCGAAGAGGCGGACGCGCTCGCCGACGAACTGCTCGAACTCGCGGGCCGCCAGCCGGAGAGGTTGACCGCGCCGCTGGCCGGGCGGCTCGGCGGCGACGAACTCGACCGCGCCTTCGTCGTGCAGTTGACGCAACGCCTGCGCGACCAGGACCCGGCGGTCGCGCAGGTCTTCGACTGGCTCGAAAGGCGGTTGCAAAAGCGCGGGCAGACCACGGAGCAGATCGTCCACCTCGAACACCAGCGGCAGGCCGCCGCGCAGTTCACGGTCGGCAACATCATCAACAGCATGCGCCTGCTCTCGACGCTCGACTGGCGCGACTTCTTCGAGAGCGTGAGCCTCGTCGACCCCGTGCTCGGCGAAGACCCGGCGGGCGTCTACGCGCTGATGGACTTCGCCACGCGCGACCGCTACCGCCACGTCGTCGAGCGCGTCAGCAAGCGCACGCGGAGGTCGGAGCTGGACGTGGCGAGCGCCGCCGTCCGGCTCGCCGCCGAGTCGGCCCCGTCAACAGAGCCCGCCGAGTCCGCCGAGTCGGCACAGCCGGCCCGGCCGGTCGAGTCGGGCGCGGCGGACTATGAGCGCGCGCACGTCGGCTACTACCTGATAGGCGCGGGCGTGAGCGAGCTTGAGCGCGAGTTCGCCTACCGCCCGAAGGCGCGCGAGCGCCGGCTCCGCGCTCTGCTCGCGCACCCGACCGGCTTCTACCTCGGCACGCTCGCCGTGCTGACCGCGCTCGCCGTCGCCGCCCTCGTCTTCGGCGCGTACCTCGCGGGCGCGGGCTGGCTCGTGCTCGCGGCCTTCGCGCTGCTCTCGCTCGTCCCCGCGAGCGAGCTGGCCGTCGGCGTGCTCAACTGGGACGTGACGCACCTGCTGCCGCCGCGCGTGCTGCCGAAGCTCGACACGTCCGAAGGCATCCCCGCCGAGGCGCGCACGATGGTCGTCATCCCGGCCATCCTCTCGGGCGAGGCGGCGGTGGACGAGCTGCTCGGCAACCTTGAGATTCACCACCTCGCCAACCGCGACGAGCACATCTACTTCGCGCTGCTCACCGACTTCGCGGACGCGGACGCGGAGGAGACCGAGGCGGACGCGGCCGTCGTCGAACGCGCGCTCGCCGGGGTCGCGCAACTCAACGCGCGTTACGGCGGCGAGGGCTTCGCGCGGTTCCAACTGTTTCACCGGCGCAGGCTCTGGAACGAGGGCGAAGGCAAGTGGATGGGTTGGGAGCGCAAGCGCGGCAAGCTGCAGGAGTTCAACCGGCTGCTGCGCGGCGCGCGCGACACGAGCTACACCACCGCGACCGCCGACGCGGAATTGCTGGCGGGCGTCCGCTACGTCATCACGCTCGACGCCGACACGCGCCTGCCGCGCGACGCGGCGCGCCGGCTCATCGGGGTGGCGCTGCACCCCTTGAACCGCCCGCGCTACGACGGCGCGGCCGGGCGCGTCACGCGCGGCTACGGCATCCTGCAGCCGCGCGTCAGCATCTCGCTCGAAGGCGCTTCGCGCTCGCGCTTCGCGCGCGTCTTCGCCGGCAGCGCCGGGCTCGACCCTTACACGACCGCCGCGTCGGACGTTTACCAAGACCTGTTCGGCGAGGGCAGCTTCACCGGCAAAGGGCTCTACGACGTTGACGCCTTCGAGACGGCGCTCGAGGGCCGCATCCCCGACAACTCGATCCTGAGCCACGACCTCTTCGAGGGGCTCCACGCGCGCTGCGCGCTGGTGACGGACGTCGAGCTGTTCGACGACTCGCCGGCGCAGTACGACAGCTACGCGCGGCGCGGGTACCGCTGGGTGCGCGGCGACTGGCAGATCGCGCGCTGGCTGTTCGCGCGCGTGCCCGGCGCGGACGGCCGAACGTTGCGCAATCCACTGCCGCTCATCTCGCGCTGGAAGATTTTCGACAACATGCGGCGCAGCCTGTTCGCGCCCTCCGTGCTCCTGTGGCTCCTCGCCGTGTGGACGTTCGTGCCCGGCTCGCCCGCGTGGTGGACGCTCTTCGTCGTCGTCACGCTGGCCTTCCCCGTCTACGCGAACTTCGCCGGGGGCATCTGGCCGCGCCCGCGCGGCATCCCGTGGACGACGCACCTGCGGGGCGCGTGGGGCGACGCGAAGAAGAACACGGCGCAGCTCCTCGTCGTCGTCACGAGCCTCGCGCATCAGGCTTACCTGAACGCCGACGCCGTCGCGCGGACGCTCTACCGGACGCTCGTCTCGCGCCGACGCCTGCTCGAATGGATGACGGCGGCGCAGGCCGAACAAGGAAGGGCGCGCACCTTCGGCGGCGTGCTGCGCTTCATGTGGCCCGCGGTCGCGCTCACGCTCGGAGTCGCCGCGCTCGTCGTCACCTTCCGCCCTGCGGCGCTCGTCGTGGCCGCGCCGTTCCTGCTGGCGTGGGCGTGCGCGCCTTACGTGATGCACCTCCTGAGCCGCCGCGCGGGGCCGGGGCCGCAAAAGCTTTCGGCGTCGGACGCGCGCGACGCGCGGCTGTTGGCGCGGCGGACGTGGCGCTTCTTCGAGGAGTTCGTCGGCGCTGAAGACAACTGGCTCCCGCCCGACAACTTTCAGGAAGACCCGAGGCCGGCCGTCGCGCACCGCACTTCGCCGACCAACGTCGGGCTGTGTCTGCTCGCCACGGTCGCCGCGCACGACCTCGGTTACGTCGGGACGCTCGAACTCGTCGAGCGGCTTGAGCTGACGCTCGCCACCCTCGACAAGATGCCGAAGTTCCGCGGCCACCTCTTCAACTGGTACGACACGCGCACGCTTGAGCCGCTCAACCCGCAGTACGTTTCGACCGTGGATAGCGGCAACCTCGCCGGGCACCTGCTCGCCGTCAGGCAGGCGTGCGTCGAGCTGCCGGAGCGCCCGCTGCTCGGCGCGCACACGCTCGCGGGTCTCGCCGACACGGTCGAGCTGCTCGGGCAAGAGCTGGAGCGTGCGGGCACCGCGCGCAAGCGCACGGAAGTCGTCACCGTCAAACACCTGCGCGAAGAGGTCGCGGCCTGCGCCGAACTCCTCGCGGGCCGCGCGCCCGAACAGTCGGGCGAGTGGGAGACGCTGCTCGACGCGCTCCGCCGGCGCGCGACGGCCGCCGACGACATGCTCGCCGCGCTCTGGCAGGAGCACGGCGCGGACGAGTTGACGGAGGTCGGCTTTCTGACGACCGCGCTGCTGCGGCAGTTGAGAGAGTTCGCGCGCGACCTGCGCGCCTTCGCGCCTTCGCCCTTCCCCGACGGCGACGTGCTGACGCGCATGAGCCGGCTGGCGCAGGCGTGCGAAAAACTTTTCGAGGAGACGGACTTCAAGTTCCTCTACGACGACGAGCGCGAAATCTTCCGCATCGGCTTCAACGTCACGGCGGGCAGCGCCGACAACTCCTTCTTCGACCTGCTGGCCTCGGAGGCGCGCCTCGCCAGCTTCGTCGCCATCGCGAAGGGCGACGTGGAGCAGGAGCACTGGTTCCGTCTGGGCCGCCAGTTGACGCCCGTGGACGGCGGCCGCGCGCTCATCTCTTGGACGGCCTCGATGTTCGAGTACCTGATGCCGCTGCTCGTCATGCACGACTACGAAGGGACGCTCCTCGACGAGACGTACCGCGCGGTCGTCCGGAGGCAGATCGAGTACGGGGCCGAGCGCCACGTCCCGTGGGGCATCTCGGAGGCGGCCTACAACGCGCGCGACCTGCACCTCAACTACCAGTACGGCCCCTTCGGCGTGCCCGGCCTCGGCCTCAAGCGCGGGCTTTCGGAAGACCTCGTCGTCGCGCCTTACGCGACCATGCTCGCCGCGCTCGTCTCGCCGCAGGCGGCCTTCGAGAATTTGCGCCGGCTGGAGCGCGAGGGCGCGCTCGCGCGCTTCGGCTACTACGAGTCCATCGACTACACGCCGGAGCGGCTGCCGCAGAACCAGAAGCGCGTCCTCGTGCGCGCCTTCATGGCTCACCATCAGGGCATGAGTCTGGTCGCGCTCGATAACCTGATTAACGGGGACGTGATGCGGCGGCGCTTCCACGCCGAGCCGCTGGTGCAGGCGACCGAGCTGCTGCTGCAAGAGCGCGTCCCGCGCGACGCGCCCGCCGCGCACCCGCGCGCCGAGGAGGTGCGTTCGAGCCGCGTCACGCACACGCCGAAGGGCGTCGAGACGCGCGTCTATGACACTGCAAACCTCCCGACGCCGCGCACGCAGTTGCTCTCCGCCGGCACCTACTCCGTGATGTTGACGACGGCCGGGTCGGGCTTCTCCGCGCGCGGCCCGCTCGCCGTCACGCGCTGGCGCGAAGACGCGACGCGCGACAACTACGGCTCCTTCATCTACCTGCACGACGTGCGCGGCGGCGAGGTCTGGTCGGCAGGCCGCCAGCCCGTGGCGCGCAGGCCGCAGTCTTACGAGGTGACGCTGGCCGAGGACAAGGTCGACATACGGCGCAGCGACGCGGGCATCTGGACGCACACCGAGGTCATCGTCACGCCCGAGGACGACGCCGAGCTGCGGCGCGTCTCGCTCACCAACCGTTCGGCGCGCGTCCGCGACATCGAGGTCACGAGTTACGCGGAGGTCGTGCTCGCCCCGCCCGCGGCGGACGCCGCGCACCCGGCCTTCAGCAACCTCTTCGTCGAGACCGAGTTCGTCGCGGGCACGAGCGCGCTCGTCGCGCGCCGCCGCCCGCGTTCGAGTAAGGACGAGCCGGTCTTCGGCGTCCACACGGTCGTGACGGAGGGCGAGCGCGTCGGCGCGACCCAGTACGAGACCGACCGCAGCCGCTTCCTCGGGCGCGGCCACAGCACCGCCGACCCCGTCGCCGTGTTTGAAGACCGCCCGCTCTCGAACACCGTCGGCGCGGTGCTCGACCCGGTCTTCAGCTTGCGCCAGCGCGTGCGCCTCCAGCCCGGCGAGACCGCGCGCCTGACCTTCACCACGGCCGTTGCACGCACGCGCGAAGAGGCGCTCGCGCTGGCCGACAAGTATCACGACCCCGCCATCTTCGAGCGCGCGGCGCAACTCGCGTGGACGCAGTCGCAGGTCGAGATGCGCCACCACAACATCGACGCGGAGGAGGCGCACCTCTTCCAGCGGCTCGCCGGCCGCGTGCTCTACGCCGACCCTTCTTTGCGCCCGCGCCCGCACACGCTCGCGCTCAACAGCAAGACGCAGGAGGGGCTGTGGCAGTACGGCATCAGCGGCGACCTGCCCATCGTGCTGGCGCGCGTCGCGAATCACGAGCAGTTGGACGTGGCGCGGCAACTGCTGCGCGCGCACGGCTACCTGCGGCTGAAGGGGCTGGCGATTGACCTCGTCATCCTCAACGACAACCCGCCGAGTTACCAACAGACTTTGCAGGAGGAGTTGCAGGCGCTCGTCCGTTCGAGCGGCGCGCAGGGGTTGCAGGACAAGCCGGGCGGCGTCTTCCTGCGCCGCTCAGACCTGATGCCCGACGCCGACAGGATTCTGCTCCACGCGGTCGCGCGGGTCGTCATCGTCGCCGAGCGCGGCACGCTCGAAGAGCAGCTCGTGCGCCGCGAGATAGAGCCCGAGTTGCCGCCCGCGCTCACGCCGCGCGCGCCCGCGCGCGCCTACCCGGCCCCGCCGCCGCCCACGCCCGAACTCTCGTTCTTCAACGGCCTCGGCGGCTTCAGCGAGGGCGGGCGCGAATACGTGACCGTGCTCGGCGAGGGGCAGTGGACGCCCGCGCCGTGGGCGAACGTCGTCGCCAACGAGCACGACTTCGGCTTTCAGGTGACCGAGACCGGCTCGGGTTATACGTGGTCTGCGAACAGCCGCGAGAACCGCCTGACGCCGTGGTCGAACGACGCCGTGAGCGACCCGCCGGGCGAGGTCGTCTACCTGCGCGACGAGGAGACGGGCGAGGTCTGGACGCCGACGCCGCTGCCCGTCCGCGAGCGCGAGCCTTACGTCGTGCGCCACGGACAGGGCTACACCGTCTTCGAGCACACGAGCCACGGCATCGCGCAGGAGTTGCTGCTCTTCGTCCCCGTGGACGCGCCCGTCAAAATCTCGCGCCTGCGTCTGCGTAACGCGACCGACCGCCGGCGACTCCTGTCCGTCACGAGCTACAGCGAGCTGACGTTGGGCGTCCAGCGCGGCGCTTCCGCGCCTCACGTCATCCCCGAGATTGACGAGGCGGGCGGCGCCATCTTCGCGCGCAACGCTTACAACAACGAGTTCGCCGGGCGCGTGGCGTTCGCCGACGTGAGTCAGGCGGAGCGCAGCGCGACCTGCGACCGCAAGGAGTTCATCGGGCGCAACGGGAACCTCGCGCGCCCCGCCGCGCTCGGGCGCACGCGGCTCGCGGGGCGCGACGGCGCGGGGCTCGACCCCTGCGTGGCGTTGCAGACGACGGTGGAACTCGCGCCGGGCGAGTATCGCGAAATCTTCTTCCTCTTAGGACAGGCCGACAGCCGCGAGGAGGCGGAGTCAGTCCTCGCGCGTTTCCGCCGCCCGCGCGCCGTGGACGAGGCCTTCGAGCAGACGCTCGCGCTCTGGGACGAGACGCTGGAGACGCTCCGCGTGCGCACGCCCGACCCGTCGCTCGACATGCTGCTCAACCGCTGGCTGCTCTGCCAGACCTTAGCCTGCCGCGTGTGGGCGCGCTCGGCCTTCTACCAGTCGGGCGGGGCCTACGGCTTCCGCGACCAGTTGCAGGACGTGATGGCCGTCGTCTACTCAAGACCGGACGTGGCGCGCGCGCAAATCCTGCGCGCCGCCGCGCACCAGTTCCCCGAAGGCGACGTGCAGCACTGGTGGCACCCGCCGACGGGGCGCGGCGTGCGCACGCGCTTCTCCGACGACCTGCTCTGGCTCCCCTACGTGACCGCCTTCTACGTGAGCGTGACCGGCGACCTCGGCGTGCTGGACGAAGTGGCCCCGTTCGTCGAAGCCCCGCCGTTGGAGGAAGGCGAAGACGATTCGTACAGACAGCCCGCGGTCTCGGCCGAGTCGGCCACGCTCTTCGAGCACTGCGCGCGCGCCATCGACCGGAGCCTGAAGACCGGCGCGCACGGACTGCCGCTGATGGGCTCGGGCGACTGGAACGACGGCATGAACCGCGTCGGGAATCTCGGGCGCGGCGAGAGCGTCTGGGTCGGCTGGTTCCTGCACACGACGCTCGCGCAGTTCGCGCCGCTCTGCGAAGCGCGCGGCGACACGGAGCGCGAGCGCGCCTACCTCGACCACGTCGGACATTTGAAGGAGGCGCTCGAACGCGAAGCGTGGGACGGCGACTGGTACCGGCGCGCGTACTTCGACGACGGCACCCCGCTCGGCTCGGCGCAGAACGAGGAGTGCCGCATCGACTCCATCGCGCAGTCGTGGGGCGTCATCTCGGGCGCGGCCGACCCGCACCGCGCGCAGCGAGCGATGGCCGCCGTCGAAGAGCACCTCATCCGGCGCGGCGACGGCCTCGTTATGCTGTTTACGCCGCCGTTCGACCACGGCGCGCTCGACCCCGGCTACATCAAGGGCTACGTGCCGGGCGTGCGCGAGAACGGCGGGCAGTACACGCACGCCGCGCTGTGGGTCTTGATCGCGTATGCGCTGGCGGGCGACGGCGACCGCGCGGGCGAGCTGTTCGCGCTGCTGAACCCGATCAACCACGCCTCGACGCGCGCGGGGCTGCACAAGTACAAGGTCGAGCCTTACGTCGCCGCGGCGGACGTTTACGCAGTCCACCCGCACACCGGGCGCGGCGGGTGGACGTGGTACACGGGCTCCGCCAGTTGGATGTACCGCGCGGGGTTGGAATACATCCTCGGCTTCCGCCTGCGCGGCGAGAAGCTGAAGATAGACCCCTGCATCCCGCGCGGCTGGCGCGAGTACGAACTCGACTACCGGCACGGCTCGTCGCGCTACCGCATCCGGGTCGAAAACCCATCCGGCGTGAGCCGCGGTCTGCGCTCCGTCGAGGTGGACGGCGTGGCGCAGCCGGCAGACGAGGTGACGCTCAAGGACGACGGCGCGACCCATCAAGTGCGTGTCGTGCTCGGCTGAGCGTGTGAGCGGAGGGAGACGCTAACGTTGACTGACCAAATCCGCTTCGACGACGGGGCCGCCTACGAGCGATACATGGGGGAGTGGAGCCGGCTCGCGGGTGAGACTTTCCTCGACTGGCTCGCCCCGCAAGCTGATCTGCGTTGGCTCGACGTGGGCTGCGGCAACGGCACCTTCACCGAGATGCTCGTCGGGCGGTGCGCGCCGGCCTCGGTGCATGGGGTAGACCCGTCCGAGGGGCAGCTCGCCTACGCGCGCACGCGACCCGCGTCGCGCGTCGCACAGTTCCGCCGGGGCGACGCGATGGCGCTGCCCTTCCCCGACGACACGTTCGACGCGACAGTCATGCCGCTGGTCATCTTCTTCGTCCCCAACCCGGCCGTGGGCGTCGCCGAGATGGCGCGGGTGGTCTGCCCGGGCGGCGTCGTCACGGCCTACGCGTGGGACATGGAGGGCGGCGGTTTCCCTTACGAGGCGTTGCAGGCCGAGATGCGCGGGATGGGCGTCGCGGTTCCCACGCCGCCGAACCCCGGCGCGTCTCGGATAGACGCGCTGCGGGAGTTGTGGACTGGCGCGGGTCTGGACTCGGTCGAGACGCGGGAGATTACCGTGCGGCGGACGTTCGCCGATTTCGACGACTACTGGACGACCGTCCTCGGAGGGCCGAGCGTCGGCCCGCAGCTCGCCGCGATGGCGTCCGATGACATCGCGCTGCTCAAAGCGAGGATGCGCGCGCACCTGCCGGCGGACGACGCCGGCCGTCTCAACTGTAGCGCCCGGGCCAACGCGGTAAAGGGTCGCGTACCAAACTGATTTTAAAGTCGGGCCACTCTGAAACCGTGAAGACGGCACCTTTACTGTTGCTGGTGCTCTGCGCGTTGTCGGCGTGGAACGGGTGTTGGCGTGAGACCAACACGACGCCGCCGCGGGCTCCCGTTCAAGAGGGTCACGAATCGGGGAGCGTCGCGCGGCCGCGCTTCACGGCCATCCGGGTCGATGTCAGAACCGAGCGCGTCGAACTCTTCCTGAGAGACGATGCGGGACGCGCCTTCAATCGCTTCGACCGGCTGCGGTCGTGGCTCGCGAGCCGAAACGAGCGGCTGCTCTTCGCCATGAACGCGGGAATGTTCCGGCCAGACTTTTCGCCCGTCGGCCTGTTGGTGCAGGGCGGCCGAGAGGTCTCCCCGCTCAACCTCTCGGACGGCGACGGCAACTTCTTCCTCAAGCCGAACGGCGTATTCCTCGTCTCCGACTCCGGGGCGCGCATCGTCGAATCGACCGGGTATCCGGCCCTCGCCCGCGGGGTGCGCCTCGCGACCCAATCGGGGCCTTTGCTTGTTCGGAACGGCGTCCTTCATCCGGCGCTCAATGCGGAGTCGACTTCGCGGCTGCTGCGCAACGGCGTCGGCGTCTCGGGCGAGACGGTCTTCTTCGTAATCAGCGAGCAGCCGGTCAACTTCCACGAGATGGCTACGTACTTCCGCGACGAGTTGCACTGCCCGAACGCGCTGTATTTGGACGGGGTCGTCTCCGGCCTGTACTCGACCGACTTGCAACGAAACGACTCCACGGTAGACCTCGGCCCGATTATCGGAGTGGTTCAATAACGGCGTCACTTCCTCGCGCGATTCTGTTCTATACTCGCCTGCGCTCGACGGCACGCCTTGCCGCCAGATTCCGTCTCATCGCGGAGGTTTTAAGATGCGTCACGCCCGGAAGCTCGTCACAGCCCTGACCACTTTGCTGCTCGTCTCGTTCGTCTGCTCCGCGGGCGCGCAGCGGCGCTTCTCGACCGGGGCGATGCCGCCGCCGCGTTTCGCCGACCCGGAACGGGCGCGCAAGCTGGCCGCCGCCTTCCCCGAGATAGAAAAACAGTTCACCAACTGGGTCGAGCGGCGTCGGATGCCGGGCGCTGTGATGGGCGTCGTCGTCGACGGCGAGCTGGCGTGGGTGAAGGCGGCTGGCACACAAGACACGCAGACGCGCACGCCCGTCACGCCCGACTCGCTCTTCCGCATCGCCTCGATGACCAAGAGCTTCACGGCCATGGCCGTCCTCAAGCTGCGCGACGAGGGCAAGCTCTCCTTAGACGACCCCATCTCGCGCTACGTGCCGGCGCTCGCCGACCTCCCTTACCCGACGAAGGACTCGCCCGCGCTCACCATCCGCCACCTGCTCACGCACTCCGAGGGCTTCCCCGAAGACAACCCGTGGGGCGACCGCCAGCTCGCGCAAACCGACGAGACGATAAGGGAGTGGATGCGCTCGGGCATCCCCTTCTCGAACGCGCCGGGCGTGGCCTTCGAGTACTCGAACTACGGATTCGCCATTCTCGGACAGGTCGTCGCGAAAGCTTCGGGGCGGCCTTACGCGCAGTACGTCCGCGACGAAATCCTCCGGCCGCTGGGGATGAGCGCCAGCACCTTCGAGGTGAGCGAAATTCCGCGCGAGCGCGTGGCCGCCGGCTACCGTTGGGAGGATGGTGCGTGGAAGCCCGAGCCGCTGCTCGCGCACGGCTCGTTCGGGCCGATGGGCGGGCTCTGGACTTCTGCGCGCGACCTCTCGCGCTACGTCGCGTTCCTGATGTCGGCCTTCCCGCCGCGCGACGACGCGGAGCGCGGCCCCGTCTCGCGCGCCTCCGCGCGCGAGATGCAGCAGGCGTGGCGGGCCGAGGGGACGAGCGTTTTCCGCAACGCCGTGGACGCGCCGCTCCAGCTCTCAAGCTTCTCTTACGGCTACGGCCTCGGCGTGTCGCAGGACTGCCGCTTCGACTACGTCGTCAGCCACAGCGGGGGCCTGCCCGGCTACGGGTCGGTGATGCGCTGGCTCCCCGAATACGGCGTCGGGATAATCGCGATGGGTAACGTCACCTACGCCGGATGGAGCGGGATGCTCAACGACGCCGTCGCCGCCCTCCAACGCACGGGCGCTTTGCAGAAGCGCGTCGTCGAACCTTCGCCCGCGCTCCTCGCGGCGCAGAGGGACGTTTCGCAACTCGTCAACAAGTGGGACGACCGTCTGGCGTCGCGCATCGCCGCCGACAACCTCTTCATGGACGAGCCCGCGGCGGCGCGCGCCGCCGGCTTCAAAGAGTTGACGGAGAGGCACGGCGTCTGTCGCACGGACGCGAAGCTCGACGCCGAGAACGCGCTGCGCGGGTCTTGGAAGATGACGTGCGAGCGCGGATGGGTGAACGTCTCCGTCACGCTCGCGCCGACGAGCCCGCCGCGCGTACAGGCGCTCTACACGCAGTCGGTGATGCCGCCTTCGGAAGAGACGAATAAGGTGTTGGCGTCGGTCGTGCGGCTCCTCGGCTCGTGGGACAAGCAGGCCGCCGAGGCGCTGGCCGCGCCGGGGCTCGACCTCGAACGGATGCGCCGGCAGTTCGCGGCCGCCTCAGCATGGGGCGAGTGCAAGGAGGGCGAAGCCCTCTCGGGCGACGGCCGGGGCGAGAGCCTCGTCAGGCTCAACTGCGCCAACGGGCGTTTGGGCGCGCGCCTCTCGCTCGACGCCGCGACGCACCGCCTCAAGGCCGTCGACCTCCTCGCCTCGCGCCTCGACCGCTGCGTGCCGTGAAGTGATGGACGATAGACGGTAGCCGGCGGCTCCGGCGTCGCCGCTGCCGGCGGCCGGAACGCCTCTCGTCACAGCTTTGGGGCTGTTCGTCACATTTTGGTGGATAATTTCCGGGCGCGGCGTATTAATAAATCATCCCGAAGAGACCGCCGGGCCTGAGCACGCCCCCGGCGAGGGTTCTCCATTCCACAGATGAGACTTTCAATTCTTGTGAGACAACTGTCGTGCGGCTTTTTGGCCGCCCTCATGGTCGCGTGCGCGCTCGCGCCGCGTGCCGAAGCCGGACAGGCGAAGGCGTTCGACTTCGCCGAACTCGACAGGGCCGTCGAGGCCGAGCTGAAGACCGGGCGCACGCCGGGCGCGGCCGTGGCCGTCGTCAGCGGCGACAGAATCGTCTACGCCAAAGGCTTCGGCGTGACGAGCGCGGAAGGCGACGGCGCGGCCGTCACGCCCGACACGCTCTTCAGAATGGGCTCGACGACGAAGATGTTCACGGCCGCCGCGCTCGTCACGCTCGCGGGCGAAGGCAAGATTCGCCTCGACGCGCCCATCGGCGACTTCGTCAAAGGACTCCCGCCCAAAATAGCCGCGCTCACGGCGCACCAACTGTTGAGCCAGTCGTCGGGGCTGCGCGACTTCGCGCCCACCGTCACCTCCGACGACGACGCGGCGCTGGCGAAAAACATCCGCGCGTGGGACGACGGGCTGTTCTTCACCGAGCCAAACAAAATCTACTCTTACTCAAGCCCGAACTACTGGCTGGCCGGCTTCGTCGTCGAAGAGCTGGCGGGCAGGCCGTATTCAGACGCCATGCGCGAGCTGGTCTTCCGGCCGCTCGGCATGAGGCGCACGACGCTGAGGCCGCTCGAAGCGATGACCTACCCGCTCGCGCTCGGCCACAACGTCGAGAAGGACGGCGCCGTCGTCATCCGCCCCATCGCCAACAACGTCGCGAAGTACCCGGGCGGCTCCATCTATTCGAGCGCGGGCGAGCTGGCGCGATTCGCCGTCGCCATGATGAACAGCGGGCGGCTCGAAGGCCGGCAGGCGCTCGCGCCGCTCGTCGTCGAGGAGCTGCCGAAGCCGCAATTCTACCTGCCGGGCGAGGAGCGCGCGTTCTACGGCTACGGTCTGCTCGGCTTCGAGTCGGGCGGCGTCAAGACCGTCTCGCACGGCGGGGTGTCGAGCGGCTACGGCTCGACCATCATGTTCGCGCCGGAGCACAAGTTCGCCGTCATCGTCCTCACGAACCGGAACGGCGAGACGCTGCCCCGGACGCGCCAGCGCGCGATGCAGCTCGCGCTGCCGTTGAAGCCCGACCCGGCCGAGCAGCCCAAGCCCCGGCCGCCCGACGCCGACGAGATGAGGCGCTACGTCGGCAAGTACGCGCACGCCCCGCAGACGTGGGAGGTGTTCGTCAAAGACGGGAAACTCTTTCTCAAAGAGGACGGCAAGGACTTCGAGCTGACGAAAGTCGGCCGCGAACGCTTCGGCTACGAGCAGGGCGAGGTGCTCTTCGTGCCCGACGAGCGGGGCTCCATCGGGCACATCTTCATGGGGCTCTACGCGGCCCGGCGCTCTCAGTAGATTCGAGTCGAGTCCCCAACATAATTACCAACCGGTCAAACTCAAACGCAGGTGGAAAAGATGAGCACACGCCGTCCGGCACTGAAAAGTATTCGCAAAGTTATCGACCCTTCACTTCTCCTGCGCCGGGCCGCAGTGGCGTGCCTGCTGCTCGCGGCGTCGCCCGCGGTCTACGGCAACGACGGTGCCTGGCCGCAGTTCCGCGGGCCGGACTCGAACCCTGTGGGGGCGCACACGCGCCTCGCCGACCGCTGGTCGAAGACCGAGAACGTGGAATGGTCGCGCGAGATACCGGGGCGCGGGTGGTCTTCGCCAATCGTGACGGGCGACAAGGTGTACCTGACCAGCGTCACGACGGAGGGCAAGTCGAAGCCGCCGCAGACGGGGACGGAGTACAGCAACGAGTACGCCGCGGAGTTGATGAAGCAGGGGCTCCCGATGGAGCAGGTGCTGGAGAAGCTGAAGGCGCGCGACATCGAGCAGCCGCACGAGGTGGCGCTGCACTACTTCCTCTACTGCCTGAACCTGAAGACCGGCGAGGTCGAATGGCGGAAGGAGTTTCACACGGGGCGGCCGCCCGGCGGTCGCCACCGCAAGAACAGTTTCACCTCGGAGAGCCCCGTGACCGACGGCAAGAACGTCTACGTGTACGTGGCGAATCTGGGGCTGTGGGCGTTCGACCTGAAGGGGAAGCAGGTCTGGACGACGCCGCTCGAAGCGCACCCCATCTACCTCGACTTCGGGACGGGCAGCTCGCCCGCGCTCGCCGGGGACAATCTGGTGATCGTCAACGACAACCAGCAGCAGCAGTACATCGCCGCCTTCGACAAGCGGACGGGCAAACAGGTCTGGCGCACGAACCGGGACATCGGCGGCAAGACGGAGCCGATACAGCGTTCGGGGTGGGCGACGCCGTTCGTCTGGCGCAACCGTCTGCGCACGGAGATCGTGACGGTGGGGCCGGACGTGGCCATCAGCTATGACCCGGCGGGGAAGGAACTGTGGCGACTGTCGGGGATGGCGATCACGCCGATTCCGATGCCCTTCGCCTACGGCGGGCTGCTCTACGTTGACGGCGGCCGGAGGAAGCCGCTGTTCGCGCTCCGCCCCGGCGCGGCGGGCGACATCTCGCTCAAGGAGGGTCAGACCTCGAACGAGTTCGTCGCGTGGTCGCAGCCGCGCGGCGGGACTTACCTGCCGACGCCCGTGGCTTATGAGGGGGCCATCTACGCGCTGACCGAGACGGGCATCCTGAGCCGCTTCGACGCCAAGACCGGGGCGATGACTTACCAGACGCGCATCGACCCGGCGGCGGCGAACTTCACGACCTCGCCGTGGGCCTACAACGGCAAGCTCTTCTGCCTGAGCGAAGAGGGGCGGACGTTCGTCATCGCGGCGGGCGAGAAGTTCCAGCTTCAGCATGTGAACGAGCTGGACGAGATGGCTCTGGCGACGCCGGCGCTGGTCGGCGAACGCCTGTTGATACGGACGGAGAGCCGGCTGTACTCCATCCGCCGCGGACGATGAATCAGGAACGGGGCGGCGGTTCCGACTGCTTCATCACTCCCCTTTAGCCAGCGTCTATCTCTTGTCGGGCGACGGCAGGCTCGTGTGCCTGCTGACGACCTGCCAGTTTCCGTCGCGGCTGACCCAAACGTCGGTGAAGAGGTAGGAGCCGCCCCAGTCTTCGCCCGCGACGGTGGCGCTCTGCTTCACGCGTCCGCTGACGACCGCCGTCCTGCCGTAGAGCCGCACCGCCAACGTCTCGAATTCGTAGGAGGTCAGGCTCAGGTCGCGCATGGCGTGCTGAAAGTACTTGTCCCGGTCGCCTGCCGCGACGACGAGCCGCGGGCTGACGAGCGTGAAGTCGTCGGAGACGAGTTGACTCAGCGCGCTCGCGTCGCGTTGTTGGAGCGCGCCCATCCACTTGCGTTCGAGCGCGAGCAGAGTCTTTTCCGTCACCTCGCGGGTGGCGCGCTGCTGCGCGACGGTGGCGGACGCTTCCGCCGTCCCCTCTGACTCGGCCTGCGGCGGGAGCGCCTGCCGCCACGCGTCCACGGTGCCGGTGGCGGGCTTCTGCGCCTCCTTGCTTTTGTCCTGCGCGGCGGCCGGGGCCGACAACGCGGCGGCCGGAATCAGCGCCGCGACGACAAAGTTGAATAAGCGTGTTCGTCTTCCCCTCATGTAACTTCCCCTTCTGATGAAAGCGGCCGTGTTCATTTCCCGGCGGAGACGCGGAGCTGATTCCTGATGGCCTTCGGCCCGGCTCCGCGCGCGAGTTCTTCGGCCTTCGCCTTGAGCGCCGCGCTGGCGACCGCGCCGCTCAGGGTGACGACGCCCTCCTTGACCTCGATGATGAGGTTCGCGGCTCTCAACTCGGGGTCGGCGTTGACGGCCGCGCGCGCCTGCGTGAAGAGAAAGAGGTCGTTGCCGCCGGAGCCAACCTGCGGCGTCGGCATTTTTGCCGGCGGCGCGCTGCCCGAGCCGCGTGGTGAGGACGCGGGTGACGCGCCCTGCCCCGCGGCAGCGGCTCCCGCTGATGCCGGAACCGTGGAAGCGGTGTCGGCGGGCGTCGCCGCTGCGCCCGCGCTGCCGCCGGTCGTGGGCGCGGGGCTCGCCGCGTTGGCGGCGGGCGCGGCGTCGGCCGCCTTACCTTCGCCGCCCGCCCTTTCCGCGCCCCCGCCGCATCCGACAAAGCCGAGCGCCGCGGAGATGATGAGTAGTTTTGCCAGCCTGTTGGTGTTCATAATCTTCTTTTAAGTCCCCTTATCTTTAGTCGACGCCCGGCCGTCGGGCCGTCGCGCTTCGGCGCGTCCAGTCCCAACTGAGGAGCCGGCGATCCTCTTCGCCGAGCGTGTGCCCCGCGGCGCGCCGGTAGACGGCGCGGTAAGCCTTCGCCGTGCGTTCGAGGCTGAAGTCGTCGAGGCGTCGTGCGCCCGACTGCCTCAGCTCGTCGCGCAAACCTTCTTCCGTCGCCATGCGCGCGAGCGCGCGGGCGATGGTCTCGACTCCGAACGGGTCGAAGAGCAGCGCCGCGCCCGCCGCCTGTTCCGGCAGCGACGTGACGGACGAGCAGGCCACGGGCGCGCCGTGCTGCCACGCCTCGAACAGGGGCGCGCTCGCCGCCTCGAACAGCGTCGGGACGAAGACGAACTGCGCCGCGCGATAAAGCGCGCTCAACTCCTCGCGCGCGACCATGCCCAAAAAATCCACCTGCCCTTCGAGCCCCAACTCATTCACACGGCGCTCGACGCGCGGCCAGAAGTCGGTCTTGTAGCCCGTGAAGACGAAGCTTATTTTCAGCCCGTCGCGGTCGCGTAAGGCGGCCAGCGCCTCAAGAAGCCGGACGTGATTCTTGTGCTCCCACGTCATCGCCGGGTAGAGCGCGAACGGCCGTCCGCTCAGCCCGTACTTTCTGCCGAGCGCGGAAAAGTCCTCGGCGGCCGTGAAATCCGGCGGCGGCGGTGCCCACGGGATGACCTGAATTTTCTGCGGCTCGACGTGATAGCGCTCGACCAAGTCGCGCTTGACGAACTCAGACGCGACGACCACCGTGTGCGCCGCGCGGCAGGCCGCCGGGTGAAGTGCTTCGCGCAGGCCGATCTCCGCCGGGGTGAAGAACTCTGGATGGTGGAGGTGCTGCAAGTCGTGCGGGTTGTAGACGGTCGGCAGGCCGCAGGGCGCGTAGGACTGGAACGGGAAGTGAATCACGTCGCAGCCCAGCCCCTCGTAAAAATTCTTCGGCCGCCGCGGCGCGAGAGATTTTGACGAGGCGAGCCGCGACGCGCCGGATTCCGCGGTCTGCACGGTCGCGTCGAGAATCCGTCTGAGGCCGCGCGCCGCGGGGCGTAGCGGGCCGAGCGCACGCTTGAAGGGCTCCAGCCGGTCGGCGCTCGATTCGACCGGGGCCGGGCCGCGAACGATGGTCTGCCCCGGCGGGAGTATCGAGCGCAGCCACTCCGTCGAGTCGTGCGGGGCGATGAAGACGTACTCCTCCGGGCCGTCGTCGAGGCCGGCGAGCGCGGCCAGCGCGCGCAGCACGGTGACGACGCCGCCCGAGCCGCCGTCCGGCTTGAGTTGCGCGTTGATGGCGACCCTGAGCCTCTCTTTCAACTAAGCACTCTCCAGACAGGCGCGCGCCGACTCTTGCGATACGACGGCGTTGCTTGCTTCCGCGCTCATCCGCCGGCACCACTGTTCGAGCACGAGCGCCTTGAACGAGAGCGGGCTCGTCAGCCCCTCCGGGAACGGGCCGCGCGCGAGCAGGTCGGCGCTCTCGGGGCGGAGGACGCCCGACCGCACGAGATGCCCGCCGCGCAGCGTGTCGCCGTGCGCGGCGAACAACTCCCGGTGCCACTCGCCCACGGGCGGCGCGAAGCCCCGCTTGGGACGGCTCAAAACCCACTCCGGCAGCAGACCTTCGACGGCGCTCCTGAGCCACGACTTGGGCGGGAGCCGCACGTCCGTCCGCGTCTTGCGCAGCCCGACGACCGTCTCCACCAAGCGGCGGTCGAGGAGCGGCAGACGCATCTCGACCGAGGAGGCCATGGCGAGACGGTCGCCCTGCGCGACGCCGTTCGCGCGCAGGTACGTGTCGCTCACCAGACGCGTCAGCGCCACGTCAACCCGAGGCCACGGGAGCGCGAGCGTGAACAGCGAAGCCGCGCCGCCCGCGTCGAGTTGTCCGGCGAACGCCTCGCCGTAGAGCGGGCGGACGCCCTCGGCCGCCGCGCGAAAGTCGGGCGAGAGATCGTAGAAGACCAGCCGCCCGGCGGGCGACGCGCGGTGCTCGCGCAGGCGACGCCAGCCCGAACGCGCGCCGCCGAGGTCGCGCGCCCACGCCGACAGCCCCGCGCCCGACAGCGACGCGGGCGCGGCGGGCGAGAGGTACCGGAGCGGGGCGACGAGGCCGCCGCCGTTGAGCGTCTCCTTCTCGGAGGATTCGACCGCGGCGCGGCGCAGGTGCGGGTAGCCCCAGAACAGTTCGTCGCCGCCCTGACCTTGCAGCATGACGGGCACGCCACGCTCGCGCGCCTTTCGCATGACCGCATAGTAGGCGTGCCCCGAGTAGTCCGCGACGGGGTCGTCGCGCCAGTAGTTCAGCTCCGGAAAGAACTCGACCACCTCGCGCGTCTCGACCTCGACTTCGTGGAAGGGGAGGCCGAGGTGTTGCGCGAGGGCGCGCGCCTCTTCGCGCTCGTCCAGACCCTCGGGGCGGCCGGGGTAGCCGACGCTGAAGGCTTGCAGCCCGCCCGGGCGGTGTCGAGCCGCGACGGCGGCGACGACGCTTGAGTCGAGCCCGCCGCTCAACGCGACGCCGACGGGCACGTCCGCGCGGGTTACCAGCTCGCCGACCGCCTCAAGCTGCTCGCGTATGAGCGCGGGCGCGTCGCCTTCCAACGGCGGCGCGTCCTCCATGCGCCAGTAACAACTCTCCCCGACGCGCCACGGCTCGACATCGACCACGAGCAGATGCGCCGCGTCCAACTTACGCACGCCGCTTACGGCCGTCCGCGGCTCGGGCACGTACTGGTAATGGAAGTAGAGGTCGACGGCCTCGGGGTCTAACTCGAACGCGACCTCGCCCGAGCGCAGCAGCGCCTTCATCTCCGAGGCGAAGAGCAGCCGGCCCTCGCGCTCGCAGATGTAGAGCGGCTTCTCGCCCATCGCGTCGCGCGCCAGCACGAGCCGCCGACGCGCGTCGTCCCAGAGCGCGAAGGCGAACATGCCGCGCAGGTGCTCGACGCAGGCCGTGCCGAACTCCGCGTAAGCGTGGAGGATAGCCTCGCAGTCGCTCCCCGTCGTGAAGCGGTGGCCGCGTGCTTCGAGCCGGCGGCGCAGCTCCGCGTGGTTGTAGATTTCTCCGTTGGCGACGAGCGCGAGCGAGCGGTCTTCGTTGTAGAGCGGCTGGCCGCCGCCGCCGAGGTCGATGATCGAGAGACGCCTCGACGCGAGCGCGACGTGCGGCGCGCTGTAGACGCCGGAGTCGTCCGGCCCGCGGTGGGCGAGCGCGCGGCTCATCGAGGCGACCCGCGTGAGGTCTTCGGGCGTGACGCCCCTGCCGTCGATGATGCCGCTAATCCCGCACATGCGCTCTCCAGCCTACTTGCCGTGGAATCTGAACGTCAGGCCGACGGTCACGCCGAAGGGAAAGCCGGGCGTCGCGTGGACGCGCGCGGCCGGCTCTTCGCCGGGGCGCACGCGCGACTCGAAGAAGTTCTGCGTCTCGTAGTAACGCTTGTTGAAAAGATTATCTATCGCGAGGTTGAAGTCTAAATCGCGCCGGAGGCGTTTGCTGACGCCGAGGTCGACCACGTCGAGACCCGACGCGCGGACGCGTGCGTCGAGCGGGTCGAGCCGGTATTCGCTCGCGTGCCTGTAGCGGAGCGAGCCGCTGAAGCCCTTGTAGTCGGAGAGCGTGAAGCCGGCGTTGGCGACCGTGTGCGGCGCGCTGTCCACGTACTCGCGCGGGCGCGTGCCCCGGTAGAAGGCGTTCATCACGCGGGTCAGTCCGCCGTTGAAGGAGAGTTTGCGCGTGACGCGGAACGAGTTCTTCAACTCGAAGCCGTAGGCGCGACTCGGGCCGGCGAACTCGATCGAGCCGTCGTCGGGGACGTAGACCTGCTGGTTCGAGTTGTCGATCAGGAACAGGTCTGCGCTCAGCGAGAAGCGCCCGTAGTTGTGCGACGTGCCGAGCTGGTAGAAGTCGGTCGTGGCGACCCGCGGGCTCTCGGGCCGGCGCGCGACGCCGCGCGCGTCCTGACTGCTGATGCCGCGGCCGTAGTTGAGGTGGATGGTCGCGGGCAGCGTGTGCGACGGCGTGTAGGCCAGCGACGCCTTCGGCTGCAAGCGCCCTTCGCCCCGCGCGCCCGAGAAGGCGGGCCTCAATTGGTCTTCGACGTTGAAGCGGAAGTAGTCGTAGCGCAGTCCGCCTTCGAGGTGCAGGTGGCCGCCGAAGAGGTCGACGGCCTGCTGCGCGTAGAGCCCCGAGTTCGTCACGCGCGCGCGGGCGCTCGTGAGCAGGAAGCACGGGCTGTTGAGCCTGTCGGGGAGGCCGGGCCGCCCGGGCTCGTCCTCGACCGGGCAGGCCGCGGGGTCTGCGCGCGTCACGCCGGCGCGGCCCGGGTCGCGCCCGGCGGACGGGTAGAGGCCGACGTTGGTCTGGAACGCCTGTAGGTTTGCGCCGACGGTCAGGAGGGCGCGCGCGCCCGAGAGCATGTGCGGGCGGACGTACTGCACGTTAGCGCCCTGCTGCAAGCGCGAGTCGTGCTGCTGGATTTCGTCGCCGAACTCCGGGTCGTTCAGATGGAAGGTGAAGTTCGACCACAGGTCGAAGAGCGAGCGCGTCACGTAGCCGTCGACTTTGAGGAGGCCGCCGTCGTCAAACTCGCGGCGGTGGTAGACGGCGACCGTGCCGCTGCGGACGCGCCCGCCGTTGTCGGGGTCTACGAAGCCGAAGCGGTCGAGCCGCCCGGCGGCCACCTCGTCGAGCGGAATCTGGCCCGAAGAGAAGAAGTCGTTACGCCCCACGTTGAGCTTGAAGCCGAGCGCGGACTTGTCGCTCAAGTCCCGCGTGTAGTTGGCCGTCAGGTTGTCGCGCCGGTAGCGCAGCGGGCTGACGAAAGGCCCGTCCGTGCGCGAGCCTTCATAGGCGACGAAGCCGACCCCGTTCCTGAGCGCGGGGCTGTAAGCGAGGAAACCGCGGAGGGCGTCGAACGAGCCGCCCTGCACGCGCGCCGTGAACACGTCGGGCAGCGACTCGCGCGTGCGTACGTGCGCGACGCCGAGGCCGGAGAAGTCGCCGTACTGCGCGCTGAACGGGCCGTTGAGCACGTCCACCTCTTCGACCAGCTCGGGCGTCAGACTCTTGAGCTGGCCGAGGTAGCCTTGCCCGTGACCCTGCGTGCCGAAGTTCTGCTGCACGTCGTCGACCAGCACCTTGAACCCGCCGAAGAGCCCGCCGTGATCCATGTTGAAGCCGAAGCGTCGCACTTCGAGCGACTTGCCGCCGCCCTCGTGCTGCCCGGCGTTGACGCCCGCGGCGAGCGTGTCGAAGAGCTGGTCGTCGCGCGAGAAGAGCGTGCTGCGGTAGACCTCCTCGTTGCGCCGCTCGACGCCCGGGTCGAGCGACGAATCCACGATGACGACGCTCTCGTGGATGGGCGGGACGGCGTACTCGACGACGAGCCGAAGGTTCTCCGCCGCGTCGCCCGCCGCGATCTCTTTCGTGAAGGGTGTGATGTTCTTCCCAGAGACTTTCAGCGTGAGTGCCCCCGAGGGGACGGCGAGTCGGAAGCCGCCCTCGGCGTCGCTCTCGGTCTGCAACTCGCCGCCCGGCGTGATGACGGCGACGGAGACGCCGGGCACCGCTTCGCCCCTCGTCGTCAGCGCGACGCCCGAGAGTACGCGCCCGCCGGCCGCCTGCGCCCCGACGTTCTGCGCGGCCACGACGACGCAGAAGACGACCGCCGCCAACCTTATCCCGTACGTGATTTTCATTACCGTCGCCAACTTCATGCGTTCGCCGGGCGAGCCTTTAACGCTTCTGCCGCCTGAGGAGCGACGCGGGCAGCGCGGCCTTCACGGAGCCCGCCAGCTTGTGCCGGAAGTCGTAGAAGGAGACCCGCGCGAGGTAGACCCTGTACCGGAGGTAGTCGTCAAACCCGACGTGCCGCCTGACGAGGCCGGGCAGGTCTCTCCAGAAGGCCGGGTCTTGCTGCACGTCGCTGATGCCCCAGCCCTCGAAGTCAGCGACGAGCAGGCCGAGGTAGAGCTTGCGGACGCGCGCGTCCGCGAAGCACTTCATGTTGAAGGCCCAGTCGGCGTACACCTTGTACCTGAGGTCGAAGCCGCCCAGCAGGTCGAAGATCGTCCTCTCGTAAAAGATGGCCTGATGGCAGAGGTTCCTCCCGATAAAGTCCTTCTTGCCGAAGGTGCCGCCCTGCCGCACGTCGTGCCGCACGAGGTACGCGTCGCCGTAGGCGAAGGACGGCTCGCCCTCCGGCAGAATCTCCGCGACGCGCTCCAGCACGCCCTCCTTCAGACGGTCGCCCGCGCCGAGAAAAAGCAGGTGCCGGCCCGAAGACATCCCGACGCCCTTGTTGAGCGCGTCGTAGACGCCACGGTCGGGCTCGGAGACGAACCTCAAGCTCCCGCTGTACTCCTCGACGACGCCCAGCGTCTCGCCGCCCGAGCCGCCGTCCACGATGATGATCTCGTACAACTCCCTCGGCTGTGAGAGCACGGACTCCAGCGTGGCCGCGAGCTTGCGCCCGCAGTTGTAAGTCGGCACGACGACCGAAAATTGTTTCTGTTTCAACGCCTACCCTTTCACGTCCAGACACTCGCGCAACGTTTCGCAGACGTAACTCAGGTCGTCGCCGCCGAGCCCGGCCCACGTCGGGAGGCTGAGGCCGCGTTGCGCCAGCCACTCGGCGACGGGAAACTCTTCGCCGCGCGCCGCCTCGCGGTACGGCGGCAGAAGGTGCACGGGGTAGAAGACGGGGCGCGTCTCGATGCCGCGCTCTTCCAGACGCTCCATCAGCGCGTCGCGGCCGACACCCGACTCGCGGCCGAGGATGACGGTGAACATCCAGTAGGCGTGCCGCGCCCACTCGCTCTCGTCCTGCCAGCGCAGACAGGAGACGCCCCGCAGAAGTTCGAGGTAGCGTGCGGCCACTTCGCGGCGGCGGCCGGTGTGCCAGTCGGCGCGCTCAAGTTGCGCGAGGCCGACGGCCGCCGGCAGGTTCATCATCCGGTAGTTGTAGCCGACGACGGGGAACCAGTAGCGCCGCTCCGGGTCAACGCCCTGCCCGCGCAGCAGCCGCACGCGCGCCGCGAGCGCGTCGTCGTCGGTCGTAACCATGCCGCCCTCGCCGGTGGCGATGATCTTGTTGCCGTAGAAGCTGAAGGCCGCCGCGTCGCCGAGCGAGCCAGCGGCGCGCCCCTTGTAGAGCGCGCCGTGCGCCTCGGCCGCGTCTTCGAGGAGGAACAGTCCACGGCGGCCGGCGACGGCGCGCAGCTCGTCCATCTCCGCCGGGTGGCCGTAGAGGTGGACGGCGACGATGCCCTTGGTGCGCGCGGTGATTTTCGCCTCGACCTGCGAAGGGTCGAGGTTCCAGGTGGCGGGCTCCGCGTCCACGAAGACGGGGCGCGCGCCGCAGTAGGTGACGGCGTTGGCGGTCGCCACGAAGGTCAGGGTGGGGACGATGACCTCGTCGCCCGGGCCGACGCCGAGCGCCGCGAGCGTGACGTGGAGTGCGGCCGTCCCGTTGCAGCAGGCTATCGCGTGGCGCACGCCGCAGAACTCAGCGAAGGCCGCCTCGAACCTCTCCACGTACTTCCCGCCCGAGGAGATCCAGCCGGACTCCATGCAGTCGGCGACGTACTCCTTCTCGCGGCCGGCGAAGACGGGCGCCGCCACGGGGATGCGCGGCCGCACGCGCGCGTCGGGCGCGACGCTCGCCGCCGCCGTACCTTGTTCAAGCTCGAACTCAGTGGCCATGTGCCCTCAACGTACCGCGTCCCGCGTGACTGATTCCGCCCGAGACGGCGCCGCGACTCGCGTCCGAATCCTGAAGCGCCCCGTTAGAACAAGCCAAGAAATCTACAGAGGAGTAACGATACAACGAGGGCCGTGAGCGCGATGAGGACGCGTCGCATCGGGTTGAGCAGGCGCGCGCCGCAGTACCCGCACTTGCCCGCCGACCTGCCGACGCGGGTCTTGCAGCGCCGGCAGAACTTCTTCCGCCTAGCCGTTATATCACGCCCGGCTCGGATGCGCCGCGCGGGAAATTCACGCGCCCTCACGCCCACGATCGAGAGTTCCTTTCGCCCGCGCTCCGGCGTCGTGACGCACGGCCTTTCACGCGGGACGACCGCCGAGCGTCCGCCGCGCCTCGTCCGCCTGTAGAACGTCGAACGACGGGTTGATGGCGAGCGCCTGCCGCAGATACTCCGCGCCGCGCTCGCGCTCGCCGAGCGCGTAGGCGATCATCCCGGCGTGGTAGAGCAGGCGCGGGTCGCGCGTGCCCAGACGCAGCGCCTCGTCCGAGGCCGCCTTCGCCTCCGCGTGCAAGCCCTTCCTGTAGAGCGCCCACGCCAGCGTGTCGCAGGTGTAGATGTCGCGGCGGCGCTCCCTCTCTTTGCGCGCGAGCGCCAGCGCCTCGTCAAGATTCTTGTTGTGGTCGGCCCAGTAGACGACGAGGTGGTGCATGTCGTTCTCGGCGGCGGCGTTCTCGGGCTCCAGAGTCTCGAAGGCCGCGTAATGCTTGCGCGCCTCTTCGTCGCGCCCGAGCTTCGCGTAGAGGTCGCCGAGCGCGAGCGCCGTGTCGGCCGAAGGCGCGGCCTCGTACTCGCGCCGGTAGATTTCGAGCGCGGCTTCGGGGTCGCCCGCCGCGACACGCGCGCGCGCCTTCGCGTTGAGCGCCGCGCCGTAGCCGGGGAAGACGAAGAGTGCGCGGTCGAATTCGCGCTCGGCCTCGGCCGCCTTGCCCGTGTTCAGCAGCGCGTCGCCGAGCTGGACGTGGCACCATGCCACACGCTCCGGGTCGTGCGGGGCGGCGGCCTGCGCCGCGACGCGCATCGCCTCGACCGCGCCCGCGGTGTCGCCGTGCAGCCAGCGCAGGTAGGAGACGCGCGCGTAGGAGGACGTGTCCGGGCGGAGGTCGACCATCCGCTGCGCGGCCTCGACCGCCGCCGGGTACTCGCCCAGCTCGACGAGCGCGTCGGTCATCGCGCCGTAGTTGTCGTGATCCTGCGGGTTGAGCGCCTGCGCGCGCCGCGCGACTTCGAGCCCCTGCTCGAAGCGGTGGAAGGTGAGCAGGAGCTTGGCGCGCAGCTTCAGCGCGTCGTAGTTGTCCGGCGCGAGTCGGAGCGAGCGGTCGAGCGCATCCATCGCCTTCGCGTTGACGCCGAAGTCTTCCGACTCGCGCGCCTTCTGCATGTAGGCGGCGGCGAGCAGGTTGTAGCCCTTCGGGTCTGACTCGCGGGCTCGGACGGCGGCGCGCGCCGCGCCGAGTTGGCGGTCGGCCGGGCTCCGCGATTCCGACTCGCCCGCGAGGGGCATCAGCAGCGTGTCCAGATCGTTCTCCGGCACGGGGCGCGCGCAGGCCGCGGCCAGCGCGCAGAGTGCGGCGGCGACGAGGAAGTATTTTCTGCCCATAACTCTCC
>JBEVKV010000489.1:0-20216 GCA_040509515.1 Pyrinomonadaceae bacterium
CAAACGTGAAGACGGGAAACGCCGCGACCTTCGTCAAGGACGGACGAGAGACGCGCCACCTTCCGTCCTAACTTTTGCCCTTTGCCTTTTGCCCTTTGCCTTTTGCCTTCAGGCGGTTCGCGTCGCGACGCGAACAGCCTGAAGGCAAAAGGCAATGGGCAAAAGGCAAAGGGCAAAAGTAAGGACGGAAGGTGGCGCTTCTCTCGTCAGTCATTGACGAAGGTCGCGCCGTTTCCCGTCTTCACTTTTGCCTTTTGAAGTTTGCCCCTTGCCTTTTGCCTTCACGTCAGTGCAGTCCGTCGCCCGAGGTGTCGCCGCGTGACGGGTCGTGCTTGCCGATCTTGGGGACGGTCTTGGCGCCGCCCTTGCGCGAGGGGCGTCGGTTCTTCTCGGCCCTCGACTGGCTCGGCGGCCCGGGCCGGCCGCGCACCTGCCGCTCGTCGTCCTTGCCCGCCGTGTCTTTACGTTCTGGCATCGTCTCCTCCGTTCGTAAGTCTCAGCCGCGCCGCCCGCCGCCCGCCTTCTTCGACGCCGCGCCCGCGTCGCCGAACCGGCCCGGCGCGGAATCGCCGGGCGCGGCCCCCGCCGACGCCTGCATCGTGCGCCGGTCGCGGCTGGCGACGCCGGCCTGCCCGCCCGCCGTCCGGCTCTTCTTCGCGCCGCGCACGCGGCGGCCCGAGGTGCTGAACGTCTCGATCAACCCGTGCTCTTCCAGACGCCGGTAGGCGTTGCGCACGATGTTGCGGCTGACGCCCAACTGTTCGGCCAGCGCGCGCTCGGACGTGATGGCGTCGCCGCGCGTGAACTTGCCGGCGAGGATGGCGCTGGCTATCTGGTTGAAAATCTGCTGCGTCTTCGTCTCGTCGCTCCCGGCGCGGATGCGTATGTTTAAGTCCGGCATGTCTGCTTGTTTCCCCCTTGTACTTTAGAACCCCGACGGGTAAGTCTCGGGCGGCTCTTCGCCCGCCGTCCAGTGTGCGGCGGGTTCGAGCGGCTCGACGGCGCGCGTCTCGTCGAAGTGGAGCACGGCGTCGAACTGCTCCGCGAGGCGCGCGTTGAAGTAGTGGCTCAGCCGCTCCGTCTCCGGGCGGTAGATGACGCCGATGGCGCGCTCAAGTCGGGGCCGCCGCAAAAGTTCGCGCGCCGGCCCTTCCGCGCGCAAGTTCAGCATGAAGCGTTCGACGCCCGCCTCGTGAAAGAGCGCCTCGTAGCTGCCTTCGAGCGCGGGGCGCACGCGCTTGCGCCGCCCCGGCTCGTCCCAATCGGTCGAGGCCGTGACCGTGCCCCTGTGCGTCGTGAAGCCAACCAGCACGCAGTCGCGCGCCGTGTAGCGCTCGCGCACGAGCTGCCCGACGTTCCACTCGCCGCCCTCGCCCAGCTCGGTCGCGCGCGCGTCGCCGAGGTGCGAGTTGTGTTCCCACACGGCGACCCGCGCGCCCCGGCCTTCCGCGCTCAGGTGCGTGACGAGCGCGTCCAAAGTCTCGGCCATGTGCGCGTCGCGCATGTTCCACGAATTGACGCGGCCGCGGAACATCGAGCGGTAGTACTCCTCCGCGTTCTTGACGAGCCGCGCGTTCTGCTCGGCGTAGAAGAACTCGTCGCGCGCGACGCGCCCGTCGCGGTTCGCGAGTTCCGAGGCGCGCCGTCGCAGCTCGACGAGTTGCTCGACGACGCCCGGCTCGCACGACTCGGCCGCGCCGTAGGCCGCCGCGTACGCGTAGGACTGCGCGTCCTCGCCGAAGTGCTCGAAGCACGAGTAACGCGCACGCGCGCGGCGCGCGGCCTCGGGGTCGATCTTGTCGAGATAGCCGAGCACGGCCTCGATGGACGTGTAGAGGCTGTAGAGGTCGAGCCCGTAGAAGCCGACCTTCTGCGCGCCCGCGGGCAGCGCGTCGTTGTACGCGCGAAGCCACTCGACGAACTCGACGACGACCGCGTTGCGCCACATCCACGTTGGGAAGCGCGTGAAGCCGCCGAGCGCCGAGCGCGCTTCCCGGTCTTCGCCCTCGCCGCGCACGTAGCGGTTGACGCGGTAGGCGTCGGGCCAGTCGGCCTCGACCGCGACGGCCGTGAACTTCTTCTCCGCGATGAGCCGCTTCGTAATCTCGGCGCGCTCGGCGTAGAACTCGTGCGTGCCGTGCGACGCCTCGCCCAGCAGCACGAAGCGCGCGCCGCCGACCAACTCCATCAGAGAGTCGTAGTCCGCGCCCGCGCCTTCGAGCGGCCGCGCCGCCGCGCGCACCACCTCCGCCACCTTCGCCCTCTTCGCTTCGGCCATAACGCACCTCTGGATGAGTGATGAGTGATGAGAAAGAGAAAGCAATACCTGTTTTCTCTTATCACTTATCACCCACCACTCATCACCCCTGTGTCAGCTCCCGCCGCCGGCTGCCCGCGACGAGCGGCCCGCGGGGGGCATATCGCCCAGGTCTGAGTCTAAGACGGGGGACGGCGAGACGGCGGTCGCGTCGGTCGCCGCCCCGGCCGTAATCTCGCCCGCCGGGGCGGACGGCGCGGGCAGCGGCGTGTCCGTCGCGGCCTGATAGCTGTGGACGCGCAGGTTGTTCTGGACGTTGGCGACGCCCGCGACCGACTCGGCGATGTTCTCGGCGAGCCGCTTGGCGTAGCGGCTGTCCACCGTGCCCGTCAGGATGACCTCGGCGGCCACGACGTTGACCTCAACGTCCGAGGCGTCGAGCCACTCGTTGTCGGTCAGGCGGTCGCACACCTCCTCGCGGACGCGGTCGTCCGAGCGGCGGTAGTTCTTCGGCCCGCGCCCGCGGAACTTGCCGTCGCCGCGCCCGCGAAACTCCTCGCGGCGGCCGCCGTGCTCGCGGTCGTCGTCGTCGTTGCCGAACCACGAGCGCACCTGGTCGGCCGCGCGGTCGAGCCAACTGCCGCCGCCGCGCTCGTCGCCACGGCCGGCGTAAGCGCGCCCGCCGTAGGCGCGGCGCTCGTCGCGGTCGTCGTCGTCGCGGTCGTAGTCCTCGCGCCCGTACTCGTAGCCGATGCGCCCGTAGAAGCGGCTCGTCGTGCGGCCGTAGTCCGTGTCGTAGTCGCGCACCTCCTCGTCGCCGGGGGCGCGGCGCGGGCGCGCCCGCTCGTGTTCGCGCCGGGCGTTGATGCCGTAGGGCCCCGCCGGATACGCGCGCCCGTAGTCGTCGCCCTCGTGCCGTCGCGCCGGAGTGGAGCCCGAGTAGCCGCCCGCCTCGCGCCCGTAGCGCGAGCCGTATTCGCCCCCGCCGTACTCGCGCGGGGCGTAGTCGCCCGCGCCGCGGCGCGAGCCGTACTCGCGCGCGAAGTAGTCGCGCGAGTCGTACTCGCGGTCGCGCTCGCGCCCGTAGTCGCCGCCGCCGCGCGTTGACGCGTAGCCGCCGCGCCGCGCCGCGCCGTACTCGCGCCCGTAGCGCTCGCCCGCCTCGCCGCGCGCCGACTCGCCGTATTGTCGCGACGCGTCGCGCTCGTCGAAGTCTCTGTCCTCGGTGCGCTCTTCCTCCGGGTCGCCGTAGCGCCCGAACCCTCTGTCGCCGTAACGTGATGACATCATCAACCTCCTTCTAATCGTCTGCCGTCGAAATCCTTCCGGAGTGAGGCGCGGGGAGAAGACTCGGACTCTACTTTCGCTTCTGGTCGCCGCGGTCGCCCTGCCCCGACTTGACCTCCGTTTTGGCCGCCTTCTTTACGTCCTGCGAGAGCGAGCGCCCAACGTCGTCCGACTCCTTGAACTGCCCCTGCTCGTCGCGCCGCACGTAACGCTTGTCCGTGCCCGTGTCGATCAACTCGCGTTCACCTTTGCCTGCCATGACTTCAACCCTCCTTGTTTTTAAGTCGCCCTCTTCTTCCGAGCCGAAAAATCTCGCACGCGCTCGAAGGCGTCTTCGAGCTTCTGCCCGCCCTTGAGCACCGGCGTGAAGAGGTCGCCCTTGCGCTCGATTCGGCGGAGCATGTTCCTGATGTGGAAGTCGGACGTCCTAATTTTCCTGCGCTCGACCTCCTTCCATTCGAGCGGCGCGGAGACGGTCGCGCCCGGCTTCGGCCGCACCGAGTAGGGCGCGACGACCGACTTGCCGCGCGCGTTCTGCATGTGGTCGACGTAGATCATCCCCTCGCCGCGCTTGCGCTTTGAACGCTCGACGGTCGCCACCTCCGACTGCTCGCGCGCCACGACCGTCGCCACCTGCTCCGCTAATTCGGCTATCTGCCCGTAGTCGTAGACCGGCTTGACGGGGACGTAGACGTGTATGCCGCGCGAGCCCGAGGTCTTCGGGTACGAGTCGAGCCCGAGCCGCGCGAGCACGTCGCGCGTGGTGAGCGCCACGTCGCAGATGGTCTCGAACCGCACGCCCTCGGCCGGGTCGAGGTCGAAGACGAACCAGTCGGGGTGTTCGAGGTCGGCGACGCGCGAGTGCCACGGGTGACGCTCGACCGCGCCGAGGTTCGCCATGTAGAGCAGCGTCGCGAGGTTGTCGCCGACGACGTAGTCAACCTCGTGGCCGCCGCCGTCCTCGACTTCGAGCGGGACGGTGCGAACGAAGGAGGGAGCCTCGTTCACGTCGTGCTGGTGGAAGGAGGGGCCGCCGACGCCCGCCGGGTACCTCTTCATGATGAGCGGCCGGTCTTTCAGGTAAGGCAGGATGTAATCGGCGACCTCGTAGTAGTAGCGTATGAGGTCGCCTTTCGTGTAACCCTCTTCCGGCCAGTAGACGCGCTCGACGTGCGACAGCGGCACGACCTCGCGCCCCGCGCGCACGTTCAAATCGCCTTCGAGCGACCTCCCCCGCATCGCGCTCGCCACGGGCACGACCTTTCCGCCCCCGGCCTTCTTCGCGGCGTCGAACTTCTTCACGCGCCCGCCGCCCTTGAGCGCACCGCCCGCGCCCTTCGCCTTCTTACCCTTGCCCTTTATCGTCTCCTGCCCGTCCACGGGTTTGCGCAGACGCAGTTCCCAGCCCGCTTCGGCGAACTCGTCGCTCCGCTTGAAGAGCAGCCACTCGCCCGCGCGCCGCTTCATCTTCACGAGCGTGAAGGCGCCGCGCAGCTTTTCGCCCTTGAGCGCGAAGTCGAGACGGCCGGCCTCCAACTGCTCGGCCGCCGAAGCCTCGCCGAGCACGTCGAACGTGCCGCCGTCCCACTTCATGTGCTCGCCCGCGCCGTACTCGCCCTCGGGGATGAGCCCCTCGAACTTCAAATACTCGACGGGGTGGTCTTCGGTCTCGACGGCCAGACGCTTCTCCGACGGGTCGAGCGAAGGGCCGCGCGGCACCGACCACGACTTCAGGACGCCGCCGACTTCGAGACGGAAGTCGAAATGGAGTTTCGAGGCGTGGTGCTCCTGCACGACGAAGCGCCGCCGGTTCGTCTTCGACACAGCCCCTTTGGGCTCCGGCGTCCGCCGGAAGTCGCGCATCTTCTGGTAGGTCTCAAGCCCCATCGACAAAATCCCTTCGCGCACGTTTGCCGCCTGACGGTACAGCCTGTGTACGCGACCCGTGCACGCGGGCGGGCGTGCGGACGCCGGCACCGCGCGGCACGTCCCGGACAAACCCCGCGTACTCTTTAAGACTTCGACGGCTGCCACCCCGATGGCACCAGTTTTCAGTTGAAGAGGCTTGCAACTTGCATGCTCAACAGCACGAAAGCTCTCTCGAATTCCTTTGTCCGGCGGCGAACTGAAGTGAAGTTTTCAGAACTGGCGAACACGTACGAGCGCGTCGGCGCGGCCGCGGGCGACCCGGCGCGCGTGCGGCTCCTCGCCGAAATGTTTCGCGGGGCGGACGCGCGCACGCTCGCCGCCGCCGCGCACTTCACGCTCGGCGAAGTGGTGGACACGCGTCTCTCCGAACGGCTCGGCATCGGGCCGGGCACGCTCCGCACGGTGCTCGCGCGGCTCTACGGACTCGACGCCGCGGAGGTGGACGAAGAGGTCAGGCGCACGGGCGACATGAGTGAGGTCGTCGCCGCGCACGTCGGCGGCGCGGACACGCTTGAGGTGGATAAGCTCTGGGGGCGTCTGAACCGCGGCGTCGAGCGCGACGAGAGCCGCGAAAGTCTGGTCGAACACGTCTTCCGCAACACGACGGCGCTCGGCGCGAAGTTCTTCACGCGGATGGTGCTCAACCAGATGCGCATCGGCGCTGGTGTAGGCACCGTCGCGCGCGCGCTGGCCTCGGCCTTCGGCGTCGAGCCCGGCGCGGTCGAACACCTCTACGCGATGACGAACGACATCGGGCTCGCCGCCGCGCAGGCGCGCAAAGGTCAGCGCGCGCTGGCGCGGGCCGGCCTCACGCTCTTCCGCCCGTACCAGTTCATGAACGCGCAGAAGGTTGACGACCCCAGCGAGATTTTCGAGAAGCTCAAAGGCAAGCGGATTATCTTCGAGGTGAAGTACGACGGCGCGCGTTTGCAGATTCACTTGAAGAAGGGACGCCCGCCCGAGATACGCGCCTACTCGCGACGGCTGAACGACGACACGGCGGCGATGCCCGACGTGGCCGCCGCGCTCGCCAAAGCGTGGAAGGGCGGCGACGCCATCGTCGAAGGCGAGGCCGTCGCCTTCGACCCCACGCTCAAAGAGAAGCAGCCGTTTCAGGCGGTGCTGCAACGCCTCGGCCGCGTCCACGGGATTGAAGAGAAGGCGCGCGAGATACCGCTCGTCCTGTACCTCTTCGAGATGGTCTATCACGACGGCGAAGACCTGATGAACGTCCCGCAGTCGGAGCGGCGCGCGCGCCTCGTCCGTCTCTTCCGCCCGACCGAGCGCGTGAAGATGACCGAGAGCGTCGTCACCGATTCGACGGAGGAGCAGGCCGCCTTCTTCCGCCGCGCGATTGAAGAGGGGCACGAGGGGCTGATGGCGAAAGACCCCGACGCCGTTTACGTCCCCGGCCGCCGCACCGAGAACTGGATGAAGCTCAAGCCCGCGTTCGAGACGCTCGACGTGGTCATCACGGGTGGCATCTGGGGTTCGGGACGCAGGAAGGGTCTTCTCTCAAGCCTCATCGTCGCCGTCCGCGACGGCGACGAGCTAAAAACCGTCGGCAAGGTCGGCACCGGATTTTCAGAAGAGGCGCTGCGCGCGCTGACCACGCGGCTTGAGCCGAACGTCATCTCGACCCGCGGCCGCGACGTGGAGCTTGAGCCCGAGGTCGTCATCGAAGTCGACTTTCAGGACATACAGAAGACCGCGCGTTACCGCGCCGGCTACGCGCTCCGCATCCCGCGCTTCAAACGCGTCCGCACCGACAAGAGCACGCGCGAGGCGGACGATGTGGCGCGCCTCAAGCGACTCTACAAACAGATGCACCCGTGAAGATGTGAAATTTCAAATTTCACATCTGAAATTAACTCCCAAACAGAACCGCCGCTCGACCGCGTGAGCTTCAACTCGTCTTCCGCTTCTTGGTCGCACGTTTCTTCGCCGCCGGCTTCGGGCGGTCGGGCTCGCCGACGGTCTCGGCCTCGTGGCCGGGGGCGGCAAAGTCGTCCGCAAGTTTCTGTAGGAGCCAGAGCGGTCGCCCGCGCTCCTCGCGCCCCTTCATCTTGAAGAGACGCCAGCCGCCGCCGAGCCGCGAGCCTTCGAGCCGGAAGCGGAGCGAGCCCGCGCGCCATCCCTCCTCTGGGTCGCCGTCGGGGAAAAACTTTCCGATGTCCCAACGGTAGACGCGCCCCGCGCCGTACGTGCCCTCGGGCAGCACGCCCTCGAAGCCGATGTACGAGAGCGCGTGGTCGGGCACCTCGACGGCGAGGCGCTTCGCCGACGAATCGAGCGAAGGCCCCTTCGGCACCGCCCACGACTTGAGCGTCCCGCCGATTTCCAGACGGAAGTCCCAGTGTAGACGGCTCGCGTGGTGCTCCTGCACGACGAATCTCAGCCCGCGCTTCATGCCCCGATTTTGCCACAGCGCGGCCGAGAAGCCGTCACCGCCCGCGCCGATTCGTCCCGCGCGCAGTCCGTTTTGTCACACAACCCTTCACAAACCCCGCGCCAGCCTTTATCCTCCCTTTTTGCGCCCGACCGCGCCAGAAGCCCGCGCCGAAAGGTCAAACCGACAAACGTGCGCCTGACGCATGCGCCTCCCGCGGACGGGGAGGTGCCGGGGCGGGCGCGGGTGTGCTGAAAGGACGGCAGGAAAGTTCGACGAGATGACTGAAGCGGAGACTTTGGAGGGGTTGCGGCTCGCCGGTGCGGGGGCGGAGTCGGCGGGCGGCGAGCGCGTGTGGCGCGTGCGTCTGGCGCGTTGGGGAATCATCTTCGCCGTCTGGACGGTGCTCGCCTTCTTCTTCACGGGGCAGCTCTACTACACGCGGCTCCTGAGCGAGCGGCCGGTCACTTGGAGCTACGCGGCCACGCAGCAGTTCATCTACCCGTACTTGTGGGCGTTGGGCACGGTCGTCGTGCTGTGGCTCGCCAACCGCTTTCCCGTCGAGGGGCGGCGCTGGCCGGGGCACGTCCTGCTCCACCTGCTCTTCGCCACGGCCTTCGTCGTCGTCATCTCGGGCACGTTCCAGATCATCTACCATTTCATCTTCCTCCACGGCCCCGACAAACCCTACGAGCCGTGGACGACGCTCCAGTGGATTATCTACAACTCGTCCGAGAACTACGGCATTTACGGCCTGCTGCTGCTTTTAAATCAGGTCTTCCGCTACTACCGGCGCTTCCGCGAGGGCGAGCTGCGCAGCTCGCGCCTCCAGACGCAGCTCACGCGCGCGCAGCTCGAAGCCCTGAAGATGCAGCTTCAGCCGCACTTCCTCTTCAACACGCTCCACTCCATCTCGGCGCTGCTGCACCGCGACCCGGACGCGGCCGACCGCATGATCGCGCGGCTCGGCGACTTTCTCCGCCTGACGCTCGAAAACTCGGGCGCGCAGGAGGTCTCGCTCCAGAAGGAGCTTGAGTTTTTGACCTGCTACCTTGAGATCGAGCGCGTCCGCTTCCAGGATCGACTGACCACCAGCGTCGACGTCGAGCCGTCGGCGCTCGACACGCCCGTCCCGAACCTCATCCTCCAGCCCATCGTCGAGAACGCGCTGCGCCACGGCGTGGCCCAGACGCGCGGCCCCGGCCGCGTCGAGATTTCCGCGAAACGCGAGAACGGCTCTCTGCGTATACGAGTCTGGGACAACGGGCCGGGCTTAAAAGCCATCACACGGCCAGACGACGGGTTGAAGGTGGGACTGGGACTCTCGAACACGCGGGCGCGGCTCGAACAGCTCTACGGCGCCGCACACCGCTTCGAGATGGAGAACGCCCCCGGCGGCGGACTCCTCGTGACGCTTGAGATTCCGGCCGCCGCCGCCTGAAAGTTTGCAACCCGCCGCCAGTCCTCGCGTTAAAATATCTGAAACCCGAAGGTATTTTTTGCCACAAACCCCTTCGGAGAGGTGTTTTCTCTTCAGCAGGTCGTGAATCGTTGGCCGCGGTCGCCGCTCACGACTGGCGGTTCAAGCTTCAACAATTTATGACGGAAGCCGCACAGGCACCCATCCGCGTGCTCGTCGTGGACGACGAGCCGCTCGCGCGCGAGAAGATTCGCGGCATGGCGGCCGACGACCCCGACCTGCGCGTCGTCGGCGAGTGCACGAACGGCGCGGAGGCCATCGAGGCCGTCCAGTCGATGCGCCCCGACCTCATCCTGCTCGACGTGCAGATGCCCGAGGTCGGCGGCTTCGCCGTGCTCGAAGCCCTGAAGGACGAGGGGCTGCCGCCCGTCATCTTCATCACGGCCTACGACCACTACGCGGTGCGCGCCTTCGAGTTCCACGCGCTCGACTACCTGCTGAAGCCCTTCGACCGCGAGCGCTTCCGCGCCGCGATGGAGCGCGCCAAGCGCCAGATTCGGCGCGAGAACGGCGGCGCTTTGGACGAGCGCATCCTCGCGCTGCTCGAACAGATGCGCGGGCAGACGCGCTACAGCGAGCGCCTCGTCGTCAAGACCGGCGGCCGCGTCTTCTTCCTCAACACGGACGAGATAGACTGGATCGAGGCCGAGGGCAACTACGTCTCCATCCACACCAACAAGAAGGCGTACCTGCTGCGCGAGACCATCTCAAGCCTCGAAGCGCAGCTCGACCCGAAAGACTTCGTCCGCATCCACCGCTCGGCCATCGCCAACATCAACCGCATCAAGGAACTCCAGCCGTGGTCGCACGGCGAGTACCACGTCATCCTTCAGGACGGCACGCAGCTCACGCTCTCGCGCAGCTACCGCGAGAAGCTACAGGCCGCGCTCGGCAACAGCCTGTGAGTTGAAAGTGGGACGCCCCGCCCGCCGAGGCCGCTTCATCACGCGGCGCGTCCATTTCATCACAAAAGTATTCACGCGGCCTTCGCCCCTCTTTACAATCCCCTCTTAGTAGAACGGACGGAGGGCCGCGTACGAACCCAGCGCGCGCCGGCTCCTTCTTCGACCAAGGCGGAGGGAGAACCCCGCCCCCATCTGCCAGGAAGGGAGTTACACCGACGATGCTGGAACAGAAGCACTACGTTTTCAACAAGCCCGCCGAACAGCAGGCTGCCGCGCCCGCGCCCGACCAGTCCGCCTCCGTCAGGCTCAAGACGCTGAGGGAGCTGGCGACGGCGCTCGTTCAGGAGATAGATTCCATCAAGGGTCAAGGCTCCTTCGAGTCGAAGCCGACCGTGGACTTCGCCGCCGAGGTTCGGCGCTTCGAGACCGACCTCATCCGCTGGGCGCTGCTGCGCACGGGCGGCCACCAGCGCCGCGCGGCGCGCATGCTCAACCTCAAGGTCACCACGCTCAACGCCAAGATCAAACGCTACCGCATCAGCCCGCACGCCTCGCCCTCCGGCAACGTCGTAGACCTCTACCGCGAGGCGCAGGAAGGCAGCGAGCGATAAGCGGAAGACAGAAGTTAGCAGAAAAACTAAAGGCGGCGCGTCCCGGTTCATAGCTGAGACGCGCCGCCCGTTTCTTATCTACTGACTACCGACTTCTGTCTACTGTCTACTTCCTTTTGCCTTTCGCCGCGGATTCGCGTAAAAAAAGTGGATGAAGGCTCGCGCCGTTTTCCTGCTGCTCTGCCTCATCTGGGGCTCGACCTGGATGTTCATCAAGTTGGGCCTGCGCGACCTGCCGCCGCTGAGCTTCGCCGCCGCGCGCTTCCTGCTCGCCACGCTCATCCTGTCCGCCATCGTCGCCGCGCGCCGCGCCAGCCTGCCGCGGGGTCGCGCCGAGTGGGGGCTCATCGCCCGGACGGGCGTGCTCGCCTTCGCGCTCAACTACGGCCTCCTCTTCTGGGGCGAGCAGCACATCTCTTCGGGCTTAGCGGCGCTCATACAGGCGACCATCCCGGTCTTCGGGATGCTCTTCGCGCACCCCTACCTGCCGGGCGAGCGTCTGAACGCGCGCAAGCTGGCGGGCGCGCTTCTGGGCGTCGTCGGCGTCGGCGTCATCTTTTCGAGCCAGCTCGGCGCGGAGGGCGGGATGGCGGTGTGGGGGAGCGCGGCGGTGCTGGCGGGCGCGGGCTTCGTGGCCTACGCGAACGTGCTGGTGAAGGCGCGCGGCGCGCGGCTCGACGCGGCGGTGTTGTCGGCGGGGCAGATGGCGTGCGGCTTCGTGGTGCTCGCCGCCGCCGGGCTCGCGTTCGAGGGCAACCCTCTCAACTTCCGCTGGACGCGGCTCGCGGTCGTCTGCCTGCTCTACCTGACGCTGGTCGGGTCTGTGGCGGCCTTCCTGCTCTTCTACTGGCTGGTGCGCCACGTAGACGTGACCAAGACGATGCTCATCGCGCTGGTCACGCCGCTGGCGGCGGTGCTGCTGGGGATGCTCGTGCTCGGCGAGGAGGTGACGTGGAGGACTCTGGCCGGCGGCGCGCTCATCCTCGCGGGCATCGGGCTGGTCGTCCTGCGCCGCGGCCGAGCGACCCCGACCGAAGCCGTGACGCCCGAAGCAGAAGCCGCCGCGGCCGGCGACGCCGCTTAACGAAATTTCAAATCTCAAATCTCAAATCTCAAATTCTCACTACGGCAACGCCTCGACGTTGATGAAGAATTTGAAGGTGCCGGTCTGCTGGATGCCGAGCAGGAACTGGACGTTGACCGAGGCACCGTTGGCGAGCGGCTGCGCGAGCGTCACCGTGCCCGCCGAGAGCGTCGAGTTGAACCCGCCGCCGTTCACTTGCGCGGGCGGCTGCTCAAGCGTCGTCCCCTGCACCGCGCAGGTGCCCCCCGGGCACGCGGCGTTCGTCCCGGTGATGACGGCGACGGCCGGGCCTGAAGTGCGCGGACGCAGGTCTGCGTAGGTCGCGGGCGACGGGAACGTCGTAACGTCGATGACGCGGAACCGGAGCCGCGTGACGTTGCCGCCCGTGTTGTTCGTGATCGTCTTGCGGATGCTGAGCGTCCCGAAGGTCGCGTTATTGCCCGGGTCACTCGTGAAGTCGCGGACGCGGTTCGGCGGGTTGGAGCTGCCGACGGCCGGGTCGATGTTGGTGCCCGCCATCTGCGAGTTGCGCTGGACGGGGCTCGAAAGGTTTTCGGGGCCGGGCGCTCCGAGCCGCTGGGCCGCGCCGTTCGAGTTGCCGTTGACCTCGACGAAGACGAAGTCGGCGGCGTTGTCGTTCGTGTCCTTCGGGAGGCCGGCGGTCGGGCAGTTGCCGAGCACCGTGACCGAGCCGCCCTTGCCGCACAGGTCGCGGTAGTAGCTGTAGTCAACATCGGCCGCGAGAAGCGTCGGGAGGCCCGCCCCCTCGACGTAAGGCCCGGGCGGGGTCGTCGTGAACCCGACGGCGTCGATGCGCGTCGCGGTCGAGAAGCTCGCGGGCGTCGCCGTGTTGAAGAGGGCGACGCCGCTGTTGTCTGCGATGCCGACGGTGTACGCGGCGTCGGGCGTCGCGGTCGTGACGCCGCCGGCCGGGTGACCGCCTAAGCTATAGCCTGCCGAGTTGGCGCACAGGAAATGCCCGCGCGCGGGGATGACGGTGCCGTTGGGGATGACGCAGCGGACGACGCCGTCCTGCGCGGCGACGGCGTAGCCGGCCGAGCCGTCGGCGGTCGTCACGGTGTGCGCCGAGCCCGACGCGTTGTGGATTTCGACGAACTCGTCGTTGGCCCCGTTCGGCCCGCGCAGGCGGAACTCGCTGATGACAAGCTCGCCCGCGGCGGCCGGCAGCGCGACCTTCGCCCACCAAGTGCCCCATCGGCTGTTGTTCGTCGTGGAGAGATTGTTGGCGACGGTGCGCGTCCCCGCGTACTCCTGCACCGTCCAGATGTCGCGGTCGTTGACCGGGTCGATGCGCGTCGCGCTGTAGTCGCCGAAGCGGTTGCGCGCGCCGGCGAAGTCCTTCGAGTAGTAGTCCTCGCCCTCCTTGTAGATGACGGGGTCGCGCATCGCGCCGGGTGCGTCCGTGCCGAGCCGGACGGCGTAGCCCGCGTCGGCGAAGTCGTCCGACTCGAACTCGGAGAAGCCGACGAGCACGTCGTTGTGCTTGTTGACCGCGATGGAAGGGTAGGCGTACCAACGGCCGCCGTTGGTCGGCGTGGCGGTCGCGTCCTCGATGCGACCGCCGTCCACGAAGTTCCCGGACGTGTCGAGCCGCGTCCACTGGACGGCGGTGCGGTCGGCGGTCGAGACGAGGTGGCCGAACGGGTCTGTGATCTGACCCGCCCCGGCGGGCAGCGCGATGGTCTGCGCGTAGTAGATGCCGCCGTTGCGGAAGACGGCGTTGCTGCGCACCTGCGCGTCGAGCGGGTCGATGCGGCGGACGGTCGTCGGGCAGTTGACGCCGGGCGTGCCGACGCACGTCTGCGGCAGCATGTCGCCCACCGGCTGAGTCCACGCGCCGCCGGGCCGCACCTTCTCGTCGCCGAAGTTGAGCGCGGGCTGCGCGGGCGGCTCGCCCGTGACGGTCGAGATTTTGTAGACCGCCTCGGCGCTCGAAAGGTGCTGCGCGAAGTAGAGCGTCGCCTCGGCGGCGTCGTAGGTCTCGACGGGGTGGTTGCAGAAGCCGATGGCGTCGCCCGCAAAGACGTATGCGTTGGCCGCGCCGGAACGCGCCTGCGGGTAGTCGAGCACCAGAATCTTGTCGTTGACGTGCGGCGAGCCGTTCGGCAGGCCGAACATGTTCATCGAGACGGCGATCCAGTTCTTGTTAAAGCCGAGCATCGGGAAGTCGGCCCACTCGCCGAGGTTGTCGCAGCCCGCGGTGCCGCCCGCGCAGCCGACGACGAAGCGGTACACGCTGTAAGAGCCCTGCGGGTCGGGCGTCTGCGAGACGGCGATGATGACGGAGGAGTTGGCCGTCTGCGTGTTGGAGGCGATGACGAGAATCCAGCGCAGGTTGTAGGGGTCGAAGACGATGCGCGGGTCGAAGAAGCCCGAGCCGCCCGACGCGGCCCAGAACGTGTCGGTCGAGACGGTCGAGAGCGGCGCGCCGGTCGTCTTGTCGTGGACGCGGTAGTTCGGGTTCGTGTTGGTGAAGACCTTGTCGAGCCCGACCGCGCCCTGCGTGTCGGGCGGGATGTTGAAGAGCCCGGCGGAGGGGCCGTCAACCTTCGGCCCGTCCTCCTGCGCGTTGTAGGTCGTCGAGGGCGAAGGGCTGGGGGCGAGCGGCCCGCCCGGGTCGTCGAGGGCGAAGGGCGCGGGCTGCTGCGGCGTCGCCTCGGCCGCGCGGGACGGACGCGCGACGCCCCGCGCCGAGTCGTCGATGGTGAGCGGCGGGTGGATGGCCTCGTAGCGCGCGGGCGGCCGCCTGAGCGCGGTGCGCGCGGCTCTGGCCTGCTCCTTCGCCTGCTGAGCGGCGAGCGCGCGGAAGTTGACGTTGGCCACCGTGGCGGGGCGCACGCGCGTGGCCGTGACGGGCTCCGGCTGCTGAGGCTGTTGAGGCTGCGTCGCCGTCGCCGCCGCCTCGCCGCCGCCCGGGTTGCGCGCGGGCGTGCCGACGGCGGTGCGAGCCGGCGCGGCGGGCGTCGAGACCTTGCGCGGCGGGCGCACCTGCGCGCTCGCGCCGGGCCGGGCCGCGGGCGGCAAAAGCGCCGAGCAGGCGAGCGCCGAGAGGAGTGCGACGAGGACGAGCCTCCGCGCGGCGCGCGGCGCGCGGCCGTGCGCGTGAAACTTGGTTCTCATGCCTGAATCTGTTCCAGCCTGCGGCGGTCGAAAGACAACTCGGGTGCGACGGGGAGTGACGAGCATGATAGTTGAAGGGCATGAGCCCCGCAAGACACTTTTAAGCTTAGCGCGGCGACTGGCGCGTGCCCGGGGCGGCGGGCGGCCCGACCTGCCCGCGCCCGACCGTACAACTGCCGTCCGAGAGGTCTACCGCGCCGAACAGGACGACGACGCCATCGCCCCCCTCGTCCTCCTCGTCGACCGTGTCCGTCCGTCGCGAGTTACGCGACTGTCGGCTCTCCTTCTCTCGCCTCTCGCGCTGCTCACGCTCCTCGCGTTCGCGCGCTTCGTGTCCCGTGCTGCCGCGCGTCGTGACGAGCCTTTCGGCCGTGAGCAGGAGCGCGGCCGCGCCGCCGGGGCCGTGCGCGCGATATTCGACCTGCGGGTTGGTGAAGCGGCCGAGGCAGCGGCGCATGATTCGCTCGGCGCGACCGCGCGCGATGACGTTTGTGAGGTCGCCGGTCGTGCCTAAGACGCCGGCGACCGAGTGCGTGTCGAAGCGCCGGCCGCCCTCCGTGTAGAAGCCTATCGAGTCCGTGACGAGCGCCTCGTGGCCGCCGACCGTGAACCGCCAGACGACGCGGCGGTCGCCCGGGCGGTCGTAGACGCGCTCGACGCGGAAATGCCCGTCGAAGTGTTCGGCGCTCATGCCCGTCCTGACGACGGCCTCGCGCGAGCCTTCGACGAGCGACTTCTCCGAGGCGGTCAGTCCCGTCTGCTGTGTGGCCGGGGGGATGGCACCTGACGGCGCGGCCGCCATGAAGGCGGCCGCGGAGAGGGCGAGAAGCAGTGGCAGTTTCATCAGCCGGCGCGCAGCGTGCGCACGATGGCGTCGCGCAGGCGTTGCGGCGCGACCTCGGCGTCGGCCTCGCCCTTCTGCGGGTTGCGCCAGTTGTCGAGGATAGCCACCTTGTGCGCGCAGGCGACGGTGCAGAGCGGCGCGCACCACTTGTCCGTGTTGTACTCGCGCACCACGTCGGCCTTCGTATACTGCTCGACGGGGATGCCGGGCGTGCCGCGCTGCTGCGAGCAGTAGTGGACGAGCCCGTCCTCGCAGACGTAGAGGTAGCGCCCGCCCGAGCGGCAGCGCCACTTGTTCTCCTTGCCCGAGGCGAGGTTGTCCTGAAACCACCCCAAACGCGCGTACTCCGACTTCGAGACGCGCTTCAGCTCGTCGTAGACCTCGCGCTCGCGCTCGCCGAGCGGCTTCAGGAGCCCGTGGCCGTCGTGGATGACGCCGACCGTGGTCGAGAAGCCGAGTTCCTGCGCGCGGCGCGCGATGACGAGCGCGTCCTCCGGGTTCTTGATGCCGCCGCCGATGACCGAGTTGATGTTGACGTGGAAGTCCGAGTGCTCGGCGAGATTCTGGAGCTTGCGGTCGAGGTTCTTAAGACTCTTCTTCGAGACCTCGTCGGGGTTGACGTTGTCGATGGAGATTTGCAGGTATTCGAGCCCGGCCGCGTTCAGGCCGCGGATGCGCTCGGGCGTCATGTAGTAGCCGTTCGAGATGAGCCCGGCGATCATCCCGCGCCGGCGAATGTGGCGGATGATCTCTTCGAGGTCGGGGTGCATCATCGGCTCGCCGCCCGAGATGGTGATGACAGAGGTGCCGAGCCGCGCGAGCGCGTCCAGCCGGCTCTTCATCGCGTCGAGCGGCACGGGGTCGGAGGTCTTGTCGAACTCGTTGCAGTAAGTGCAGGCGAGGTTACAGCGGCGCATGGGGATGATGTGCGCCAGGACGGGGTGGTCGGTGTGCATCAGCGCGCGGGTGATAAACCTCGCCTCGCGCAGCTTCAACTTAAGCAACGTGCTTCGCTTCATCAGGGCTGTTTCTTCTGACGCGCCCGGCGCGCGGGAGTTCTGACGCGCGGGCTCTCCTTCGGGGAAATGACCGCTAGACAATACGCAATGCCGACGCCCAAATCAAGCGGCCGGCCGCCGGTCGCGGCGGGCGCAGAAAAGGCGAAGGGCTCCGGCCATTTCAGGCTCGCAGAACCCTCCGCCTCTTCGGACTCTCAAACTCGCGGGCCGGCTTAGCCCCTGACGACCTTCGTGCCTTCGGGCGGCGCGAAGTTGAACACGTCCATCGGGATGTTCGGGTTGCGCTGGATGTTGGTCAGCCGCACGGTCGTCGCGTCGCCGTTCTTCTCGGTGACGCGCGTCTGGATGGGCATGCCGTCGTCCCCGACCCAGATTTCGGCGAACTGGTAGCTGGCGCCGCCGCGCGGCGTGAGCTTCAGCCACCAGACGTGCGGGCTGCCGCTGTAGAGTTCGCCCTCGCCGACCAGCTCGACGTTGAACTGATTCTTGGCCTGCGCGCTCGACATGTTGAGCGCCATGCCGAGGACGTTGTTCGCCTTCCCGTTGCCGCCCTTGATGTTCTTGGTCGAACCCTCAAGAATCTGCCGCAGGCGCGGGCGGTAGAGCTTGTACTGGCCGCCCGAGACGGCGAGCACCTCCTGCACGGGGCGCTTCCAGTCGAGCCGGACGTTGGCGTCACGACCCTTGGCCGCGACGTACTGCACGTCGCCGAACTGGTCTTCGGACATGCGGAGCTGCGCGTTGTACTTCTGCATGTGCACCGCGGCGCGCAGCGAGCCGAGCGTGCGGCGGTTACGGTCCATCTTGTTGAGGATGGAGCTGATCATGCCCGGCCCCTGCGCCTTTGCGGCGGGGGGCGCGACCGAGAGCGAGGCGGCGAGCATTAAAATGGCGAGGGCGGGCGCGAAAAACTTCTTCATGCAAACTCCTTCAAACGTTGGGGAGACTCCTGCCCGGTCTCAAAATCCGGGTAAGTATAGGGAATTACGGCTCGGTGTCAACCTCAAAACCGATGGTACGACCGTCGGTGCTCTCCATTTCCTGCCAGCTTTTAACGCGCAGCGACGGCTGGCCCGTGATTTTGCGCGCGCACCGCTCCAGGTCGTTGGCGTCGGGCTGGGCGGCGGAGGCCGTACTCGTCGTCCTTATAAGCAGCTTCTGTGCCGCCATGAGCCCGTTTTGATGCGCGGGCGCGCAGGCGAGTTCGCCCCGCTCGAACCACCCTTTAGGCGTAAGAAATACGAAGGCGAGGATGAGAACGCACAAAACGTCGTACTGCCACGTCGTCCGGCCGTACGACCACAAAATGACTTTTTTGAAGACGCCCCAGAGCATAAAAAATCGGACATGTGATGAGTGACGAGTGATGAGAAAAGATTGCAGTCTCCTTATCACTTATCACTCACCACTCGCCACTTGCATTATATCTGTACACGCGGGCCGGGGGCAACAATCTGGCCGTCACGCATCTGGATGATGCGCCGGCACATGGCGGCGGCCTCCGGGTTGTGCGTGATCATGATGATGGTCTGGTTGAAGCGGTAATTCATCTCCTGAAACATGTTAAGCACGATGGCCGAATTTTCGGTATCGAGGTTCCCGGTGGGCTCGTCGGCGAGAATGATGGCAGGGCGGTTGACGACGGCGCGGGCGAGCGCGACCCGCTGCTGCTCGCCGCCCGAGAGTTCGAGCGGCTTGTGGTGCATCTTGTCTTCGAGCTGGAGCATGCGGAGGACTTCGCGGCGTCGCTCGGGGTCGCCGCCCTTCCTGCCGTCGGCTCCACCGTGGATGCCCTCGGCCAGCTTCAAGTTCCCTTCGGCCGAGAGCGTCGGGAAGAGGTTGAAGCGCTGGAAGACGAAACCGATTTTGCGGCGGCGGATGTCCGTGCGCTTTGCGTCGGTGGCGGCCGTCAGGTCTTCGTCGTCGATGAGGATGCGCCCGGTGGTCGGCGTGAGCAGGCCGCCCAAAAGGTGTAGCATCGTTGACTTGCCGCACCCGGAAGGCCCCATGATGGCGAGGTACTCGCCCTCCTCGACTTCGAGCGAGACGCCGCGCAGCGCGGGCACGTCCACGCTCCCCACACGGTAGACCTTCGTCAGATTTTCCGCCTGTAGAATCGTTCTCATTTCATTCGTACGCGAGTGCGCTGACGGCGTCGAGGTTGGCGGCGCGCACGGCCGGGTAGAGCGCGCCGAAAGCGCCGCCGAGCAGGCCGATGAGCGCGGCGGTCAGCCCCCAGGCCCAACTGTACTCGAAGGGCAACGCGTAGGCACGCTGAATCACGTAGCCCGCCAGGAACGAGATGGCGAAGCCGGCCGCGACGCCGACGACGCTGATGAGCACCGCCTCCTTCTCGATCTCGCCGACGATGTAGCCGCGCGACGCGCCGAGCGCCTTCAGGATTCCTATCTCGCGCGTCCGCTCGGTGATGGTCGTGTACATCGCGAGCATCACGACGAGCCCGCTCACCAGCGCCGAGAGCCCGACGAGCACGCGGAGGAAGACGCCGAGGTACGGGATGCTCTTCTCGATGTTGGTGATGATGTCGCGCGTGAGCTGAATCTTGTTGCCGGGCAACTGCTCGTCGATGCGGCGCGCGACCTCGACCGCGCGCGCCGGGTCTTTGAGCTTGACGTAAATCCAGGTGCACTTGCCCGGCGCTTCCAGAGCGTCCTGCATCGCGGCCAGAGACATCTTGACGCGGGGCCCCGCCTCGGGCGTGTAGACGCCCGTCACCTTGTAGGTCTGGTTGCCGAAGAGTTTGATCTCGCTTCCCGCCGAGAGGTTGTTGTTGCGCGCCTTCGCCTCGTCGACGACGACCTCGTCCACGGCCCCGGGCGCGCGCCCCGAGACGAGGGTCATCTCGTTCATCGCGGCGAACTGGTTCCAGTCCACGCCCTCGACCTGCTCGAAGCCGAAGCCCTTGCCGCCCTGCGAGACGTAGCGGATGTCCGGGACGGCCATCGCCACGCCCTCGACCTTGAGAAGCTCCTCGGCGTACTGCACCGGCAGGTTGGCCGTCGAGCTCATCAGCTCGGTGCCGCCCGAGCGCGTGAAGACTATCTCGGCCTTCAGATTCTGCGAGCGACGCTCAAGGTCGTTCGACAGCCCGCGCGCGAGACCCGTGAAGAGCATCACGAGGCACACGCCCAGCGCCACGCCCGCCGCGCTGACGACGGCGCGCACGGGGCGCTGGCGCACGTTGGCTGTGACGAGACTCTCCATGCTCACTTCGTTCGCGTGAACCGTGAGCCGTAAACCGTGACGAGA
>JBEVKV010000490.1:0-10405 GCA_040509515.1 Pyrinomonadaceae bacterium
CCTTTAACGTTTCCCGCAGTCGGCCGTCGGCCGCACGCATCAGGTAGTAAATTTCTTCCAGAAGGATGAGCCGAACCCTATCCTCGTCGAAAGGTTCGTAGACCGGTTCCGCCATGCGCCACCTCCCTCAGCCCTTCGACAGTTGTCGCAGGCTGCGCCTGAGCAGCGTCTCGACCGAGAGGTCGCCACCCTCCTGCATCGCGCTGTTGATGGCCTTGTCGGCGGCGGGCTTGGGGAAGCCGAGCTGGAGCAGCGCGGCGAGCGTGTCCTCGCGCAGCGCGTCCTCGGACTGCGCGGCGGTCGGGCCGCCGGCCGCGATCTCCTGTTCGAGCGCGGGGCTTGAGAGCGCGGCCATCTTGTCGCGCAGCTCGATGACGAGCCGCTCGGCCGTCTTGCGCCCGACGCCCGGAATCGAAGTGATGCGCGCGTAGTTGTTCTGGCGGATGGCCGTGATTATCTCGTCGGCGCTCATCCCCGAAAGCATCGCGACCGCGGACTTCGGGCCGATGCCGCTCACGGAGATGAGCAGCGTGAACAGCTCGCGCTCGCGCAAGGTGCGGAAGCCGAAGAGCTGCAAGGCGTCCTCGCGGACGTGCGTGTAGATGTTGAGCCGGACGCCCGCGCCCACGTCGCCGAGGTCGTAGAAGGTCGTCACGGGGATGGTCACCTCGTAGCCGACGCCGCCCACTTCGACGACCACGCTGGTCGCGTGCTTCGCCAGCAGGTTCCCTGAAAGGTGTGAAATCATTATTTACTTGCTTTGACGAGAGAAGGAATTTCGGGAGCGCCTCACGTTACCGAGTCGAATTTTAGATGAACCGCCCCCGCCCGGCAATCGGCGACACGCACGGCGCAAGCTTTCTTGAGCCGCCGCGAGACTTTCAACAACATTCGGGGACAGCCTTCGTGCAGTATCGTCGGGCCGCTGGTCGGACGGAGTCCGTCCGGCGTGATTCATTTTTCATGCGGAGGGACGCGAAATGTTAAGACGCTTCATCCTCGGCGCCTGCGCCCTGCTGGCACTGGCCGCCGTCGTCAAGGCGGACAAGAAGAGGGAGCCGCTGCGCGTGGTGCCCTCGGTAGACCCGGCGCGCTACGCCGGGAGGTGGTACGAGATAGCGCGGCTGCCGAACCGCTTCCAGAAGAAGTGCGCGGGCGACGTGACCGCCGACTACGCCGTGCGCGACGACGGCGGGTTCGACGTGCTCAACCGCTGCCGCAAGGCCGACGGCACGGTGACCTCGGCGAAGGGGCAGGCGCGGCCCGCCAGCAAGCGCGGGCCGAACTCGAAGCTTGAGGTGAGGTTCGCGCCCGGCTTCCTCTCCTTCCTGCCCATCGTCTGGGGCGACTATCAGGTCATAGACCTCGCGCCCGACTACTCCTATGCGCTCGTCGGCGAGCCCGACCGCAAATACCTCTGGGTGCTCGCGCGCGCGCCGCGCATCGACGAGGAGACCTACGGCCGCGCCGTCGCACGCGCCGCCGCCGAAGGGTTCGACGTGAGCAAACTCATGAGGACGGAACAGTCGGGGAAGTAGACAGTAGCCAGTAGTCAGTAGAAAAACAGGCGGCGCGTCCCACTCAAAGGTCGGACGCGCCGCTTTTCTGACTACCGACTACTGTCTACCTCCTCTTCCGGTAGACGCCGTCGAAGGTGACGTTAACGCCGCCGCACTGTCTGTTGTCGGAGGCGACGAGGTAGGAGCCGACGAGGCGCAGCTTGAGGCGGCAGTCGTATTCGCCGCCGTCGCCGACTTCGAGGACGTTACCCGCGGGGGCGGCCTCGCCGCTGACCTCGCCGACGTGGACGTTGCCGGGGTTGACGCCCACCCACGTCGCGTTGCCTTCGACGCGCAGCGCGCCCGCACGCCTCGCGCGCGTCAGACGCAGAGAGTGGTCGTAGAAGCCCCACGCGCCGAGCCACGCGGCGAGCGGCGTCGCGGCGGCCGGCTCCGCGACGCCGAGCTGGTGCGCGGGGAGCCAGCCGACCGTCTCGGAGCCGCGCGCCGGCTGATACCACGCGCAGACCCAGTCGCCGAACGTGCGCGAGGTCAGCACCTCGTTGCCGGCGACGACGTAAGCCTTCTGACGGCACTTCGCGGACGCGCCGGGGCAGCCCTCTTCGTCGTCGCTGAAGTAGACGCGCGAGCCCCTCCGGCCGGTGACGCGCGCCGTCCTGAACTCCTCCGAGTCGCGCGTGAACGCGCCGTTGCGGCACCAGTTGGCGGGGTTGCCGCCCTCGTCCTGCGCCGAGGCGCGCGACGCCGAGCAGCACAGTACGAGCAGCAGCCCGAGCGAGTAACGCACAGCTCTCTTCATCATCCCTCCGTTAGGCCGGACACACCGAAAGCGCGACACCGATGAGCGACGACGCCCGCGGCCCCTGTGCGGCGTCCGCGTCCCGCTCGTGCCTGTTTTTGTGTCGGTTGAAAATGTTGGCGTGGCGTCGGATGGCGGTCAAACGCGGGCCTCTGTGCGAGCCCTAACTCGCGGGTATGAGTCGTTTCTGCACTCATGGCCGGGATTATGAACCCCGCCCGAGTTCCGTTCAAGGGGCGTGTCGCGCGCGGCTAACGGGCGAGCCGGTTGTACTTTCTCAAGACTTCTCGGAGGCGTTCGTGCGGGAGGGCGTGGACGGTGTTGCCGTCGATGCCGCGCATCGTTTTGGCGGCGACCATGGCGTTGACGATGGCCTCCTCCGTGGCCTCGACGGTCGCGCGCAGGAGTGGGTTGATGCGCTCGTTGGGGAGCATCGTGAGCTGCGCCGTGCCCTCCTCTTTGCTCGCTTCGGGGTTGGCGGTCGAGAAGGCGATGAAGATGTCGCCCGAGGTGTTCTCGCCGCGCCCGCCCACGTCGCCCACGCCGAGCGAGACGCGGCGCGCGAGGCGCTTGAGCTGGTGCGGCAGCAGCGGCGCGTCCGTCGCCACGACGACGATGATGGAGCCCTCCCCGTCGCCGCGCTTGCCGGGCTCGGGCAAGAGGTCTGTTATCTCGCGGCCGACGGGGACGCCCGCGATGCGCAGGAGGTCGCGCCGCCCGTAGTTGGCCTGCACGAGCACGCCCACCGTGTAGCCGCCCTCGGCCGCCGCGAGCACGCGCGAAGAGGTTCCCGTCCCGCCCTTGAAGCCGTGCGCGACCATCCCTGTCCCGCCGCCGACGTTGCCCTCGGCCACGGGGCCGGCCTTCGCGCCGTCGAGCGCGCGGAAGGCGTGCTCCTTCGTGACGTGAAAGCCGTTGATGTCGTTCAGAAAGCCGTCCCACGTCTCGGCGACGACGGGCAGGCTGAAGTCGCCCGAGTATCCGTCGCCCGCGCCGCGCCGCGCGTTCCACTCGATGACCGCGTCGCGCACGACGCCGACGCTGTGCGTGTTGGTGATGAGAATCGGTGTGCCCAGCGCGCCGGACTCTTCGAGCCACGTCGTCCCGGTCATCTCGCCGTTGCCGTTCAGGGTGTGCCACGCGGCGAAGACGCGCCCGCGAAACTCCTTCCCGCGCGGCAGCACGGCCGTCACGCCCGTCCGCACGGGGCCGCGCCCCGGCGTGAGCTTGCCCTCGCCGCTCACGAGCGTGACGAAGCCGACCTCGACGCCGCGCACGTCCGTGACGGCGTTGAGGGGCCCGGGCGTCCCCTCGAACGGCACGCCGAGGTCACGCGCGCGCGGCGCGGTCTGCGCCGGGGCGTCGGCGCACGCGAGCAGGGTGCAAAGGCCGGCGGCGAGCGCGGCGTCGCGGCGGCGGGCAACTCTTCTCATAAAGCTGGCCTCTCTTGTTAGTGTCTTTGAACGTCGGACGGGCGGGCGCATTATGGACGCGCGGCGGGCGGGCGTCCACGCTTTTTTTCGAGGCGCGGGCGCGCTTCTTTCCGCGCCGCCACGGTTGGGGCTATACTACGAGTCGCTCTCCACGGAAAAGGTTTTAAGAATGAAGTCGGAGAAAATTTCTGAGCTGACGACGAGCCGGCTGAGCGTGTATCTGCGCTGCCTGAACCTGCTGGCGTCGGCCGGCATCAAGACCATCTCGTCGCAGGCGCTCGCCGACCAGTTCCGTTTGAACTCGGCGCAGATACGCAAAGACCTCGCGCACTTCGGCGAGTTCGGGACGCGCGGCGTCGGCTACTCCGTGGACGAACTGCGCCGCCACCTGACGCAGATCCTCGGACTCGACAGCACGCACCGCGTCGGCATCGTGGGCGCGGGCAACCTCGGCACCGCGCTCGCCAACTACAACGGCTTCCGCGAGTCGAACTTCGAGGTCGTCGCGCTCTTCGACAACGACCGCGAGAAGATCGGCCGCCGCGTCGGCGTCGCCGGCACGCTCGTCCACGACGTGCGCAAGCTGGCGCGCGTGGTGCGCGAGGAGGGCATCGACGTGGCCGTCGTCGCCGTCCCCGCGCGCGTCGCGCAGCGCGTGCTCAACCAGATCATGAGCGCGGGCGTCAAGGCCGTCCTGAACTTCGCGCCCGTCCGCCTGCACGCGCGGCTCGGCGTCAAGGTCAAGACGGTCGACTTGACGATTTCGCTGGAATCGCTATCGTACTTTCTGGCGCGCCCGCAGATCACATGCGTCACCAACCCGCGCAGCATTCTCCCCTACGAGGAGATCGCGCAGCGCGAAGAGCAGGAGTTGCAGAGCTGACCCCGCGCCGTCCGCGACCGACACGACAGCGGCGGCCGAGCGGGGCGAACCGAGGCTTGAGCGCTTCCGAGTGAAGGCTCTCTATCCCGCCGACAGGAGTACGCCGTGAGCGACAACCCCACGCGGGAGATTCCCGATTCGCGCTCCTTCGAGGAGCGCATCTTCGCGCGCTTCGACGCCTTCGACGCGCGCATGGACAGGTTCGAGTCACGCATCGAAAGCAAGGTGGACGCGCTCGACGGGCGCTTGACGGCGCTCGAAGAGAAGGTTGATTCGCGGCTGCGAGAGACGCGACCCATCTGGGAGGGCGTGCTGGCGCGGCTGACCTCAGTCGAGTCTGAACTGGCGCGCATGAACCGGCAGTTCAGGTCATACGTCGCCGACATCTTCCAGTTGCGCGTCCGCATTGAAAAGCTGGAAGAGGACGCGGACAAGCGGATGGCCTAGCGGGCGCGCGAGGAGCGCGCGGCCGTCGGGAGTGACAGCGGGCTAACAAGGAGTTCGTCATGTATTTGTTCTTGCTGAAGAAGGCGCTTCCGTTCACGCTGACGTTCGTCGTCGGCACGGCGCTCGGCGGCCTGACGTGGCTGTTCGGCGGCTCGGCGAAGAAGACCGAGACGGTCGTCGTCACGCGCACCTACGACTACGGCGGCCGTTGCCGCATGCGCGGCCGCAAACTCGTCGCCGAGACGCGGCCGCTCCTCATCCTCTTCAAGCCCGACGCGCGCTACCCGCTCGCGCCGGAGGGGCGCGTGCGCGTCAACGTGACGTTCGGCGCGGACGGCGAGGTGAAGTCGGTCAGGCCGCTCGCGAGCTGGCTGCACGGGCCGGACGAAGACCTCGTGCGCGTGAAGGCCATGTGGGACGCCGTCGAGAGCGCGGCGCGGCAGATTCGGTTCACGCCCGAGACCGTTGACGGCGTCCCCGTCTCGGTCGAGCGGGATGTCGAGATACGCTTCCTCGCCGACTGAGCGGCGCGGCGCGAAGAAAATTTGATGGACGAGCAAACAGCCCGGCGCGAGATCGTGCGCGTCGGCAAACTTTTGTACGAGCGCTCCTACGTCGTCTCCTCGGACGGCAACGTCAGCGTGCGCCTCGACGACGGGCGCGTCCTCGCCACGCCCACGCAGACCAACAAGGGTCGGATGAGCGAAGACTCGCTCGCCCTCACGGATTTGGAGGGCCAGCCGCTCAACGACCGGCGCGCGTCGTCGGAGTTGGCGATGCACCTGCTCATCTACCGCGAGCGCGAGGACGTGCGCGCGGTCTGTCACGCGCACCCGCCGCACGGTTCGGCCTTCGCCGTCGCGGGGCTCGCCATCGACCAGCCGATTCTCTCCGAAGTTATTTTAACTCTGGGCTGCGTCCCGCTCGCCGAGTACGGCACGCCCTCGACCGACGAGCTGACCGAGGCGATGCAACCGCTCGTCAAGAATCACAACGCGCTCCTGATGGCCAACCACGGCGCGGTCGCCTACGGCGCGGACGTGTGGCAGGCTTTCGACCGCCTTGAGACGCTTGAGCACACGGCGAAGATAGCCATCCTCGCGCGCGCATTGGGCGGCGCGCGCGACCTCCCGGCCGACTCCATCGAGAAGCTCATCGAAGTGCGCGAGCGCGCCGGCTACCTCGACGAGCGAGCGCGCTGTCAGGCGTGCGGCTACCTGCACCAGACGCGCGTCGTCTGCCCCACGGGCGAGCGCGACGCCGCCCCCGCCGCCCGGCGCGCGGAGCCGAACGGCGCCGCGTCGAACGGCAAGATCAGCCTCACGCGCGAGGAGTTGATAGAGCTTCTGAGTCAGGCGGCGCGCGCCGGCCGGTAGGACTGAATTTCAACGCGACGGCCTTACACACTTCACACGACGGTTCGCGAAAGGAGTCGCCGGCATGGCCAGTCGTCTGCTCAAGCAGTCGGAAGTGGAGTTCGCCCGCCAGGTCTTTGAAGACAGGCTGCCCTACGGCAAAGTTCACATCGCCAGCTACTACCTCCCCGGCAACCGGAACGTGCCCGTCACGCTGGCCTCCGTCTCCTCGCTCATCCCCGTCAGCACGATGCGTCACTACACCATCTACTTCGGCGCGGAGGTCTTCCGCAACGGGGCCGACCACCCCCGCGTGAGGGCCGCCTTCGTCCACGAGTTGACGCACGTCTGGCAGGGTTACCACAGCGGGCTCGGCTGGGAGTACATGGTGCAGTCGGTGATCGCGCAGGGGCACGCCATCCTCATAAAGGGAGACCGCCGCAGGGCGTACGAGTATTACCCCGGCGCGCCGTGGCGGACTTACAACGTCGAGCAGCAGGCGCTCCTCGTGCAGGACTGGTACAGCCGCGGCATGAGGCGCGACGACGTGAGGTACCCGTACGTCGCCAACCACATCCGCGCCGGGCGCAACTGAGCGCGCACGGGCGCGCGCCCTCCGGGGTGTGGCGGAGGCGGCCACTTCGGGTATACTCGACGCAAGTACACGAGCTTTAAAATAAATCGGATAGCGGATCGGAGAAGGAAGAATGCCACAGGAAGCACTCGGCATGGTTGAGACGAAGGGACTCGTGGCGATGATCGAGGCCGCGGACGCGATGGTGAAGGCCGCCAACGTCACGCTGGTCGGCTACGAGAAGATCGGCGCGGGCTTCGTCACGGCCATCGTCCGCGGCGACGTTGCCGCCGTCAAGGCCGCGACCGACGCGGGGGCCGCGGCCGCGCGCCGCGTCGGCGAACTCGTCAGCGTCCACGTCATCGCGCGCCCGCACGGCAGCGTCGACGAGGCGCTCCCGGTCGGCGGCGACAGGTAAAGGCTGTGATGAGTGATAAGTGATGAGTGATAAGAGGCGGCCTGCCTTTAAGTCATCACTTAGCACTCAGCGCTCATCACTCTTTCAAATGATTATCGCGCGCATCCTCGGCACGGTCGTCTCGACGCAGAAGGACGAGCGGCTGAAGGGCAGCAAGCTCCTGCTCGTCCGGCCGCTGAACCTCGACGGCTCGGACGGCTCCGGCTACGTCGTCGCCGTGGACACGGTCGGCGCGGGCTTTCACGAGCGCGTGCTCGTCGTCGCCGGCTCGTCCGCGCGGCTCGCCGAAGGGCAGAAAGACCGCCCCATCGACGCCGCCATCGTCGGCGTCATCGACACGGTAGACTTTGTGAACGACTGACGATGCAGCTCGCTCGCGTCATCGGGTGCGTGGTGGCGACGGTCAAGAACGACTCGCTCGAAGGGCGCAAGCTCCTCGTCGTCCAGTCGCTCAACGCCGACCTGAAGCCGCAGGGGCAGCCGCTCGTCGCGCTCGACGCCATCGGCGCGGGCGTGGGCGAGCTGGTCTTCTGGTGCAGAGGCAAGGAGGCGAGCTTCCCGTTCCGGCGCGAGGACACGCCGACCGACTGCACCATCATCGGCATCGTGGACTCGGACGCGCACGTCTCGAAGGGGAGGGGCGGGCGTTGATTCTGGCGCGCGTGGTCGGCAACGTCGTGGCGACGCAGAAGAACGAGCGCTACGCCAGCGCGCGCGTGATGCTCTGCCAGCCGGTGACGCCTTCGGGTGAGGAGACGGGCTTGACGCTTCTGGCGCTCGACTCGGTCGACGCCGGCGTGGGCGACATCGTGTTGATAGTGCAGGAGGGCTGGGGCGCTTCGACCGCCGCCACGGGCGAGCAGGGCGCGGCGATAGATTCGGCCATCGTCGGCGTCGTAGACTACGTCGACCTGCTGGAAGAAGAGAAGGCCAAACGGTAACCGATGAGCAGCGGCAGCGAACAGGACAGGGTGCGTGAGTTGGCCGAGCGCGTCGCGCGCCGGCTGGCCGACGCGCCGCGCGGGCAGGGCGACGGCGCGGGCGGCGACGACCTCGCCGCGCTGCGCGCAAGCCTCTCGGAGATTCAGCGCCGGCTCGCGCACATCGAGTCGCACATCACGCACGGCGAAGACTGCGAACACGCGTCGAAGCCGGCGGGCCGGGCGAACGACGCCGCCGCGGCGCGGGGCGACTCTTCAACGCCGCGGACGCAGACGCGCCCGACGTGGCTGAGCGGCACGTACGTCCCCGCGACCTCGCACCCGAGCCAGCAGCAGTTCGAGGGGCTCGGCGAAGCCGTCTCCGAACTCGTCGAGTTCTTCGAGAGCGAGAAGACCTGCACCGTCGAGCCCGGCGGCAAGCCCTGCGACCACTGCGGCATCTGCAGCGCGCGCGGCTTCTAAGAGATCAAAAGTAAAAAGGCAAAAGGTGGACGAGAGTCACGCTGACTCTCGTCCACCTTTGGTTTTGCCTGCCGACTTATGTCGCTACTGACTTACTTCGCCTGATCGCGGCGCATCGCGTTGGGGTCGATGCGGGGCGCCTGGCGCGCGCCCTCCTCTGCCTTGAAGTAGGGCTCCTCCTTGAAGCCGTACATCTTCGCGGCGATGACCTGCGGGAAGCTGTTGCGCGACGTGTTGTAGTCCTGCACCGCCGCGTTGTAGTCCGTGCGCGCGACGTTGATGCGGTTCTCCGTCCCCTCCAACGCCGTCTGCACGTTCATGAACAGCTCGCTCGAACGCAACTGTGGGTAGGTCTCCTGCAAAGAGAGCAGCCGGCCGACCGTCCCGCCGAAGCTGTTGGCCGCGTCGATGACGGCCTGCCTCTGCTCGGGCGTCTTGTCGCCGCCCTCGCCCTGCCCCGGGGCGCTCGTGGCGTTGATGAGCCGCGAGCGCGCCTCGGCGATCTGGCCGAAGACCTCCTGCTCCTGAATGCCGGCCGACTGCGCGGCCGCGACCAGGTTCGGCACCAGGTCAGCGCGCCGCTGGAGCTGACTCTCCACGTCGGCCCACGAGCGCCTTACGTTCTGCTGCTTCGCCGTGAGCGTGTTGTAGCCGCAGCCGCTCGACGCGAAGGCGACGAAGGCGACGAGCGCCAGCAGCAACCCCCTTCTAGTTTTCATCATACTCCTCCTCAAATCTGACGATGCCGCCGCGGGGACTTAAGTCCCGCGGTAAAATGCCTGACCTCCCGCCGGAAACTTTTCGCCTACACCTCGCCGGAAATCTCAAGGCGATCCACCGCGTCGATGACGCGCTCGATTTGCGACAGGTAGGACGCGAATAGCTCGTCCGACTCGCGCTCGCCGGGCGCATGCCCGCCGCCGCCACCGCGCAGCGCGAAGACGCGCTCGAAGACCGCGCCGTCGAGCCCCAGCAGCCGCGCCGCCGCGCGGACGATGTCAACTTTGAGCACCGGCGGCTCCTCGCCGTGCAGCAGCAGCACGGGCGCGAACAGCGCGGCGAAGCTCGAAAGGCTGTCGCTCATCAGGTCGCGCATCCGCTCGGCCGACGTGGACGCCGGGATGTAGAGCCGGCGCAGTTGTATGAGCTTGCTGCGCAGCTCGTACTCGGTCTGGTGACGCAGGTTCTTGTCCGAGAACGTGAAGCCCTCGAACGGGTCACGGCCGTAGAGCACGACGCGCGCGCGCTCCATCTGGTGGAACTCGATTGGGAAGACGTCGGCCGCGTCGCGCAGCTCCGCGAAGGTGAAGTAGACCGGCAGCGGGTGGCCGAGCTTCCGCCACTCGCGCATCGGCGGCTGCGCCTGCCGCAAGTCTTCCGGCGTGATGCGGTGGAGCGCGATGAGCAGGTTGTAGTCCGACTCCAACCGCACGAAGTCACCCGACGCCGCCGACCCGTACAGGACGACCGACGCGAGGTTGTCGCCGTGCGTCGCCTTCAGGTCGCCGACGAGCTGGTTGAAAGCCTCCTGCGCCACTCTATTCGACATTTTCATCACTCGTTACTGTTCTCA
>JBEVKV010000491.1:0-11847 GCA_040509515.1 Pyrinomonadaceae bacterium
TCTGAAACGGAATTTTGAGCCTCTGAGAGTCAGATTTGAGGTTCCGAGGCTCAACATTGAGCCTCGGAAGCCGAATTTCGAGGCTCCGAGGCTCAACCTCGCCTCTCAATTGCCCGCGAACGTCGCACGAAAATCGTCCACACACGCCCGGCGGAGCCCTTCTGGCTCCGGTCTACAGACTCCTGACTCGCGCTTTTAAAAGTTGCTTGCCTTTTACCTTTCCCGTTTGTTAAGTTCGTTATAGGGCGATTCGCCGCGGCGGGTCGCCCACGGGAACGGTTCTCATGCCCTCCGCTCCCGCGCCGCCGGGCTTCCTGAATCCGCACGCCGGGCGGTTTTCCGAGAAAAACAGACGAAAGTCACAGCAAATGGTCACCAGAGTCAGCCGTTACGACGCCGACTGGTGGATCGTCCAGAAGCGATTCATCTACATCGCCGTCATCATCGCCTCGCTCGCCGTCGTCGCCGGCGGGGTCGGGCTCTACGTCTGGGCCTACGGCAACCCCTTCAAGGGGGCGGCCGAGGCCGAGGGCGCGCCTACGGGCGCACGCTTCGTCTCGCTCGAAGGCGTGGTGAAGGTCGTGCGCGCCAACACGCGCGAGACCTTGCAGGCGCGCGCCGACACACGCCTCTTCCCCGGCGACCTCGTCCAGACGCAGGAGGACGGCCGCGCGCGCGTCACGCTCGCCGACGGCTCCACCCTCTTCGTCAAGCCCAACTCGGTCGTCACCATCGCCGAGAACACCTCGGCCGAGGGCGGGAAGTCCACAAAGGTGCGCGTCGCGGTCGAGAGCGGACAGGTCAACGTCCGCACCGAGCAGCAGACCGAGGGCGCGCAGAACATCGTCGGCACGCACCTGACCGAGAGCCGCCTCAACTCCGAGACGGACGCCAGCTTCCACGTCCGCGACGACAAGACCGAGGCCATCCGCGTCGGCACCGGCGCGGTCGAGACCAGCACCTCGGGCGGCGACACCACGACGCTGCGCGCGGGCGAGTACGCCGCCGTTAACCAGCAGGGCGCTATCGCGCAGAAGGAGAAGCTGCTGGCCGCCCCGTTCCCCGTCACGCCCAAAAATCTCGAACGCCTCGCCGGCCGCAAAGGCGGCGCGACCGCCGTCGCGCTCAAGTGGCAGAGGCCGCAGACCGGCGCGCCCGCGCACTACCGCGTCGAGGTCGCCACCTCGCCCTTCTTCGTCCCCGCCGGCAAGCTCATCGAGCGCGACCGGCTTCAGGCCACCGAGTTCACCGTCGACGACCTGCGGCAGGGCAACTACTACTGGCGCGTGCTCGCGGTCGCGCAGTCGGGTCAGGCTTCGGACTGGAGCGAGCCGCAGAAGTTCATGGTCGTCGGCGAGGGCGGCACGGGCGACGAGCTGAGCGTCGCGGGCGTGCAGATCGAGTACGTCGCCGGCCAGATTTACCTCGTCCGCGGGCGCACGCAGGCCGGCAACACCGTCCGCTGCGAGGGGCGCGAGACGCTCGCGGCGCGAGACGGCTTCTTCCAGCTCCAGATCAACGCCCCGCGCGGCGCGCGCGAAGTCCAGATCGAGACCGCCGACACACAGGGCAACCGCAACGCCTTCAAATTCCAGCTCCCGCCGGGAGGATGAGCAGAAAGTAATAAGTGATGAGTGATAAGTGATAAGAAGAAGTCGTATTTTCTTATCACTTATCACTCATCACCTATCACTCATCACTTTCTTATGCACTACGTCATTCTCCTCAGCGGTGTGGAGACGGAGCCGGGGCGCGAGCTGTTCGAGGCTCTGCGCCACGGGGGCGTCTGCGTGGTCGTCATCGCCCCGGGCAAGGGCGACGAAGAGGAAGAGGCCGCACGCGCGCGCGCCGGCTGGGGGGCCGAGCCTCTGGCCGTGCTCTTCGACCTTGAGGCCGGGGCCGAGTTGGCCGACCTGCGCGACCGCGCCGCCCGCGCCGCCGCGGTCTGGCCGCGCGTCCCCGTCGTCGCGTGCCGCCGCGCCGCTGCGCCCGCCGGCCCCGGACGCACGCATCACGCACTCACCGAAGCGACGCTCAAGCGTCTGGGCTTTCACGCCGTCGCCGCCGGGCCGGCGCAGATTTCCGCCCTGCTCCGCGAGGTCGAGGAGCGCGGCACCGAGGACGGGCGCGGCGACGAAGGCGCGCCGCCCGCCGACTTCACGCCCGCGAGTCTGCTCCTGCCCGAGCGCCTGAATGTCGAGCGCCTGCGCGCGGCCTTCGAGGTCGTCGCCTCGCTCCACTTCGCCGCCGACCAGAGGGGCGCGGCCGCCGCCGCGCTCGCCGGACTCGCCGCGCTCGTCCCCGCCGACCGCTGGACTATCTACCTCGTCGCGGACTCGGGCGCGCTCGGCCAGCCGCCCTTCGAGCCGCTGGCGGTGCGCGGCCTGACCGAGAGCGAGCGCGCAGTCCCCGAGGGCGACTGGCGGCGCGCGCTGATGGGCGACGCGCTCGCGCTCGCCGGGGCCGAGTCGAAGGCCGCGCGCGAGGCCGCCGCCTCGGCCGAGACCGTCCGCCGAAAGGAAGGCGGGCGGCAGACGCTCGCCGTCCCGCTCGTCTCGGGCGAGAGGGTCGTCGGCGTGCTCGAAGCCGTGCGCGAGGGCGCGAAGGCGCGGCGCTTCCCCGCGGGCGACGCGTCGCTTTTGTCGGCGCTCGCGCTCCCCTTGGCGGCCGCGCTCTCGAACTCGGCGCGCGTGGCCGAGGCCGAGCGGCTGTCGCAGACCGACGACCTGACCAAGCTCCACAACGCGCGCTACCTGCGCCAGTACCTCGTCAACGAGCTGAAGCGCGCGCGCCGCTACGGGTCGCAGGTGACGGTCTTCTTCCTCGACATCGACGACTTCAAGCAGGTCAACGACTGCCACGGCCACCTCGTCGGCTCGCACGTCCTGATGGAGATGGCCGGCGTCATCCTCGCCGCGGTGCGCGACACCGACATGGTCGCGCGCTACGGCGGCGACGAGTTCGTCGTCGTCCTCCCCGAGACCGACCTTGAGATGGGACTGCGCGTGGCCGAGCGCGTCCGCGAGCGCATCGGCGGCCACCAGTTCAACGGCGGCCGGGGTCTGCGTCTGCGGCTCACGGCGTCGTTCGGCGTCGCCGCGTTCCCGGAGCACGCGCAGTCGCCGCAGCAGCTCGTCGCGCGCGCCGACGCCGCCATGTACGAGGCCAAAGCCTCCCGCAAGAACTGCGTCCGCCACGCCGCCGAGGCCGCCCAGGACGCATAAGCCGCGTAAGCCGCATAACCGGCGACCTCACGCCATTTCGGCAGAGGTGCGAACTCCTCGAAGGGCGCTTCGAGGAGTTCAGGTCAGAGCGCTCAAAGTAGCCCCGACACAGCGCGGCCCGGCCGCCAGCGGGCGCGCTCGGAGCCCTCTCCCGAGCCACTCCCCGCCCGCCGAAACCGCGCAATCAAAAAAGTTGTAGACAATTTCCCGCGCATGCTGTAAAGCATTGTTTGACGACTTGCCGGAAAGCACCCCCCGCTCGAAGGACAATTCAAGCCAGAGAGTCTAAGCTTTTCCCAGGCCCACCCGTAGGTTGCGGCGGTTAGCGTTCTTGCCCCGTTCGTTGTATCTTTGTTATTTCGTTCCGCGCTGCGTGGCGAAGACAAAGGGAGCAGGGACGCCCGAAGTGCATCCGGAGGGCGCGTCGAGGCCAATTTTCGGGCCGCGACCCCTTAGTCCGAAGGCCCGGGCGCATCAACCAGAAGTTAGAGGTGCGTAAACAGTAACGAATGGCATTCAAGTCACTCTTCAGCCTTTTCTCAAGCGACCTCGCCATCGACCTCGGCACGGCCAACACGCTCGTCTACGCCAAGGGGCGCGGGATCGTCGTCAGCGAACCTTCCATCGTCGCCATCAACAAGGTCACCAACACGCCCGAGGCCGTCGGCAAAGAGGCCAAGGAGATGCTGGGCAGAACGCCCGGCAACATCGTCGCCATCCGGCCCATGAAGGACGGCGTCATCGCCAACTTCGAGGTCACGGAGAAGATGCTCCAGCACTTCATCCGCAAGGCGCACAACGGCAAGACGTGGGTCAGCCCCCGCGTCGTCATCGGAATCCCCTCCGAGATCACGCAGGTCGAGCGCCGTGCGGTCGAAGACTCGGCCTACCGCGCTAAGGCTTCGGAGGTCTACCTCGTCGAAGAGGCCATGTGCGCGGCCATCGGCGCGGGGCTCCCCATCACCGAGCCGCACGGCAACATGATCGTGGACATCGGCGGCGGCACGACCGACATCGCCGTCATCTCCTTGTCGGGCATCGTCTATTCGCGCGCGGTGCGCGTCGCGGGCAACGAGATGGACGAGGCCATCACGCAGTACATCAAGCGCAAGTACAACCTCCTCATCGGCGAGCGCACGGCCGAGGCCATCAAGATTCAGCTCGGCTCGGCCTTCCCGCTCGACGAGCCGCTCTCGATGGACGTGCGCGGCCGCAACCTCATCGAGGGCATCCCCAAGACCATCACCATCACCGACGAGGAGGTGCGCGAGGCGCTCGCCGACTCGGTGGCGACCATCGTCAACGCCGTGCGCGTCGCCCTTGAGCGCACCCCGCCCGAACTCTCCGCCGACATCGTCGAGCGCGGCATCGTGCTGACCGGCGGGGGGGCGCTCCTCAAGAACCTCGACAAGCGACTCTCCATCGAGACGGGGCTCCCGGTCTCCATCGCCGACGACCCGCTCTCCTCCGTCGTGCTCGGCGCCGGCAAGATGCTCTCGGACTTCGACCTCCTGAAGCGCGTCCGCTGGGACAACAACCTGACGGGCGGCATGTAGAAGACCCGTGACGAGTGATGAGTGATAAGTGATAAGGAAAAGCAGTTCCAACCTCTTATCACTCATCACTTATCACCTTAAGAAGATGGTTCGGAGCACGCAGAAGGAGATCAGACAGCGGGCGCCGCTCTGGCTGCTCGTCCTGCTCGCCCTCAACTTCGGGCTGATGACCTGGAACGCGAAGGACTCGGAGACGGGTCAGCCGGTCGTCAAGGCGTGGGCGCAGTCGGTCTTCTCGCCCGTCCAGCGCGCGACGACGGGCGTGGGCGGCGCCGGCGTCGGCTTCTTCCGGGGGCTCGCCGACATGCGCACCGCGCAGGCCGAGAACGAGCAACTGCGCAGCCGGCTGGCCGAGGCCGAGAACGAGCTGCGCGAGGGGCGGCAGGCGCGCGACGAGAACGAGCGGCTCAAAAAGCTGCTCGACTTCACGAAAGACCTCGAATACCAGTCCATCCCGGCGCGCGTCGTCGCGCGCGACCCTTCGGTCTGGTTCAACTCTCTCATCATCAACCGCGGGACGGCCTCGGGCGTCGACCTCGACATGCCCGTGGTGACGCCCGAAGGCATCGTCGGGCGCGTCGTCGGCGTCGGCCCCGTCTCGGCGCAGGTGATGCTCATCACGGACGAGCGCTCGGCGGCCGGCGCGGTCGTCGGGCAGTTGGGGCAGTCGAACGCGGTCGGCTCGGTGCGCGGCTACGGCAAGAACGGGCTGCTGGAGATGCGCTACGTCTCCGGGCTGGAGACGGTCAACGTCGGCGACTACGTGGTCACCACGGGGCAAGACCGCATCTACCCACAGGGCTTGAGCGTCGGGAAGGTGGTAGAAGTGGTGCCGGGGTCGGCCACCACGCCGCACACGATCAGGGTCAAGCCGGGCGCGCGGCTCGACTCGCTTCAGGAGGTCGCCGTGCTCAACTACCGCGCGCCGCAGCGCGCCGCCCCCGAGCGGACGCTGCCGAACGTCGAGAAGGGGAAGCAGAAGTGACGAGTGATGGGTGATAAGAAAGAACTCAAGGCAATTTTCTTATCACCCATCACGTATCACTCGTCACCATCTTTATGAAGTGGAAGATCGCGATCTGCGTGGCGTTGGCCGCCGTCCTCCAGTCGAGCCTGAGGACGGTCTGGACGCCGTTCGTCTACGCCGATTTGGCGCTGGTCGTCGTCGTCTACTTCGCGCTCCAGCGCGACGCCGTGCAGGCGGTGGTCATCGGGACGGCGGCGGGGCTGCTGACCGACGTAATCTCGGGGGGCTTGCTCGGCGCGCGCGGCTTCTCGATGACGCTGACGGCCTACCTCGTGGCGGCGATAGTCACGCGCGTGATGCTCGACAACCCGCTGCTGCGCATCCCCGTCATGGCGGGCGCGGCCGGCTTCAACACGCTCGTCTACCTGCTCATGCACCAACTGCTCGGCCAGCCGCCCGGGAGCCCTCTCGGCGGCACGATAGCCGAGACCATCGCCTTCTCCGTCATCTGGACGACCGTCGCCGGCACCGTCGTCGCCTTCGTCTTAGACCTCTTCTTCAACGAGTCGACGCGCGTCCGGCAGCGACGCGCCTTCGCCTTCCGACGCCGCGTCGCGCGCCGCGGACTCGGCCGGAGAAAGTTTTAGGGGGACAGTCAGCGGCCGGTAGTCAGTGGCCGGCATAAAGACATCTACGGCTGGCGGCATCTCTCCGAGTATCCGAAGCGTCAAAATCTACTGACCAATGTCTACCGTCTACCTGCTCATATGAAATTCGAGGACGAGACACAGAACTTGAAGGTGCGCGTGGCGGTCATCCACGGGCTGGTCATGGCCATCCTCGTCGTGCTGGGCGCGCGGCTCTACTTCCTGCAGGTCGTCAGCGGCGACTATTACGCCGAGCGCGCCGAGAACCAGCGCATACGCCGCCTGCGCATCCCCGCGCCGCGCGGCGCCATCTTCGACCGCAACGGCAAGCTCCTCGTCGACTCGCGCTCGACCTACAACATCGTCCTCGCCGCCGAGGACATGAAGGGCAAGAACAAGGACTGGAACGTGCAGGTCGAGCCGCTCGTCGAGCCGCTCTCCGACGGGCTCGGGCTCGACCCGGCGCTGCTGCGCGAGCGCTTCGAGGTGGCTAACCGGCAGGCCGCCTTCGAGGAGGTGACCATCAAGGAGGGCGCGACCTCGGCCGACATCGCCTGGGTCGAGGCGCACACGCTCGAACTCCCGATGCTCATCGTGCGCGAGCAGCCGCAGCGGCGCTACCCCGAGCAGGGCATGCTCGCGCACGTCCTCGGCTACGTCGGCGAGATCAGCCCCGAGCAGCTCAAGCAGCCGAAGTTCAAGGACTACACGGAGAACCCCTACCGCGCCGGCGACATCATCGGGCAGGAGGGCGTCGAGTCCACCTACGACCGCTACCTGCGCGGGCGCGACGGCTACCGCGAGGTAGAGGTGGACAGCCGCGGCCGCATCCAGCGCGAGCTGTCGGTCGCGCTGCCGCAGCCCGGTCAGGACATCGTCACGACCATCGACTTCGAGATGCAGCAGGCCGCCGAAGAGTACCTGCGCAACACCCCCTCGAAGCGCGGCGTCATCGTCTCGCTCGACCCGAACAGCGGCGAGATATTCGCCATGGCCTCTTTCCCGACCTTCGACCCGAACCTCTTCTCGCAGCGCATCGGGACGCCCGAGGGGCGCAAGGAGGCCAACGCGCTCCTGCGCGACCCGACGACCCCGCTCTTCAACCGCTCCATCCGCGGCCGCTACCCGCCCGGCTCGACCTGGAAGATTCCGATGGCGATGGCCGGGCTTGAGCAGGGCGCGATCACCCAGAAGAACTCGCACGTCGCCTGCGGCGGCGGCATCACCATCGGCAACAAGTTCACGCGCTGCATGGGGAGCCACGGCTCCCCGGACGTGAAGTACGCCATCCGCGTCTCGTGCGACGGCTACTTCTACCGCCTCGGGCTCAAGATGGAGCTCGAAGGCATCATGAAGATGGTCGACGACTACGACCTCAACAAGCGGACGGGCGTCGACCTCCCGAACGAGCTGGTGAGTTGGACGCCCTCGCGCGAGTTCAAGAAGCGTTTCACGCCCAAGGGCGGCGACCCGACCTGGAAGGACATCGACACCGTTTATGCTTCGTTCGGGCAGGTCTACGACTTCGTGACGCCGCTGGCGATGCTCAAGACCGTCGCCGGCATCGGCGCGGGCGGGCGCTTCTACACGCCGCACCTCCTGAAGGAGGCGCGGGCCGTGGCGGGCGTCGGCCCGTTCCCCGAGCGCCCCGCGCGCGGCTTCGACCGCCCCGAGCCTAAGGTCGTCCCCATCTCGGCCGAGAACCACAAGCTCGTCATGGAGGGCATGTGGGAGGTGGTCAACGCGGGCGGCACCGGCGGGCGCATCAAGCTCGACGGCTTCGACATCGCCGGCAAGACCGGCACGGCGCAGGTCGTCAGTCTGGGCAAGGACACGGGCAAGAACAAAGACCACGCGTGGTTCGTCTCGGTCGCCCCGGCGTGGAAGCCCGAGATCGCGGCCATCGCGCTCATCGAGAACGTCGGCTTCGGCGGCACCTACGCGGCTCCGGCCGTGCGCGCCGTCTACGACGTTTACGTCGGCAAGAAGCACCCCACGCTGGCCCCGCGCCCCCAACAGTCGGCGAAGAAGGAAGCGCCCGTAGACTAGGCCGCTAAAACTCGAACCATGGCTGCGATCTTAGAAAAGCGTAAACTCCGCGACTTCGACTGGGTGCTGACCCTGCTGGCGATGGCCATCGCCATGTTCGGGACGTGGATGATCTACCAGGCGCAGCCCGAGATGGGCTACTGGAAGAAGCAGCTCATCGGCATCGGCGTCTCGACCGTGGTGATGCTGGCGGTGGCCTTCACCGACTACCGCAAGCTCGTCCACTTCGCGCCGGCCTTCTACGCCTTCGGCCTTTTCCTCCTCATCATCGTGCTCATCCCCGGCATCGGCCTGAAGATCAACGGCCAGCGGTGCTGGATCGGCATCCCGGGTCTGGGCCAGTTCCAGCCCTCCGAGTTCATGAAGGTGCCGACGGTGCTGATGCTCGCGCGCTACTTCGGGCGGCACCGGGGCGGGACGCTCGCCGTCAAGCAGATGCTCGTGGGCGCGGGGATTCTCGCGCTCCCCGTCGGGCTCATCCTGCTCGAACCCGACCCGGGGCAGGCGCTCACATACTTCCCGCTGCTCTTCGTCATCCTCTTCCTTTCTTCGATACGGATGTGGATGGTGCTGGCGGCCGTCCTGCTGAGCGTCGTGCTCGTCCCGGCCGCGTGGGTCGTCGGCGTCAAGACCGGCAAGATCAAGTCGTACCAGCAGGAGCGCGTCAACGTCATCCTCGACCCCGAGAACGCCGACCGGCGCGGCTACGGCTACCACACTTGGCAGTCCATCCTCACCGTCGGCAAGGGCGGCCTGTGGGGCTCCGCGACGAAGGGCGCCGCCTCGCAGAGTCAGCTCAAGTTTCTGCCCGAGCCGCACACCGATTTCATCTTCGCCGTCACGGCCGAGAACACGGGCTTCGCCGGCTGCGTGCTGCTGCTGCTGGCCTACGCGGTGCTGCTGACGAAGCTCATGCACGGGGCGCGGCGCGCGCCCGACCGCACGGGGATGCTCGTCATCATGGCCATCGTCGGCGGGCTCGCCTTCCAGATTTTTATCAACGTCGGGATGGCGCTCGGGATGCTGCCGGTCATCGGCGTCCCGCTCCCGCTGATGTCGGCGGGGCTCTCGGCCATCCTCGCCACCTCGGTCGCCATCGGCTTCGCCATCAGCATCCGCCTCCGCCGCTTCGTCAACTGAGATGGGCGTTTGAGATGAGCGCCGCGGCCGAACCGTCGCCGCAATTAACTTTCTGAATTCTCCCGCCAAACCCTTCTTCGCTCGCCTTTTCGCGGGGCGGTCGTTTATACTGAGGACGCCTGTCCTGATTGCCAGAACCTAAAACTTTCCGGCACGGCGCGTACGCACGAGGGATTATCGGCGGACGGGCGCGCCTTTTGAGTAGACAGGCTCGAAGGATTTTTGCGGGGCCGACCCGGAGCGCCGCGCAGGTAGCGCGAGCGTCCGGTGACGGCTTCGGTTTGAAAGGTTTTACGCGAGCCGCCGGACGGCGGGATGCGGGAGGCGCGACTTACAAAGGTCGCGCGCTCGGCGTCCGCCGGGCTGCGAAGGCCGGGAGCCTCGGTCGCCTGAGAGGGCGACGGAAGGCCGCCGGCCCGACGCGCCGCGGGCGGCTAAAGGCGGACGGGGTTTCCAGGTGAACAGTTCGGAACGCTTCCGCGCGCGGGTGGCTGCGGCCTTCCCGCACGCGCGGCGGGTGCGGTGCCCCAGCCGGCGCTTCTCGCGCACGGCCGGCGACGCGGCGCGCCACGGGCTAGACACGCGGACTCACTCCAACCGCTCTCTCACGCGCCCGCCGTCGCGGGCTCCACACCACAACAGTCCCGCGCGGCGCGACGCGGCCGCCACGGCCCGGCGCGCGGCACCACACACCTTCCAGGAGACGGTTTCACACAGATGCCGAAAGAGATGATTGTCAGCGTCAACGGTCGCGAGAAGAAGATCGCGATCATCGAGAACGGGCGCGTCACCGAGTTCTACATCGAGCGCGGCGAGAGTAGCCAGGGGATTGTCGGGAACATCTACAAGGGGCGCGTCATGCGCGTGCTGCCCGGGATGCAGTCGGCCTTCGTCGACATCGGGCTCGAACGCGACGCCTTCCTTTACGTCTCGGACTTCTTCGACGAGGAGGAGGAGTTCGAGCGCATCGTCGTGGACAAGAAGAAGAGCGAGGGCGCCGACGACGAGGCCGCGCAGCGCGCCGCCTCCGAGCGCATCGAACGCTCGCGCGTCGAGCGCGAGCGCGCCGCCGAGCAGGCGCAGGCCGATGCCGAGCCCGAGGGCGAAGAGGCGGAGCCGGAAGAGGGCTACGCCGCGCAGGAGCAGCCCGCCGCCCCGACCGCCATCACGTCCGTCGCCGACGCTTACGAGCTGGCCGAAGAGGAGGCCGCGCCCCAACCCGTCGCGCAGGCCGAGCAGCCGCGCGACGATGACGATTCCACCCCGGCCGGGCGCAAGCGTCGCAGAGACCGCCGCCGCCGTGGCGAGCGAGGCGAAGAGGCCGGCCTGCCGGCTTCGGCCGCGGGCGAAGTCCCGCCGGGCGTCTCGCTCCCCGAAGAGGGCGGCGGGTTCGGGCTCGAAGACGTTTCGACGCCATTCGTCGCGGGCGCTGACTCGTTCGAGCGCGTCGTCGACGAAGAGGAGTCGGCCGCCGAGTTCGGCTCGACCTTCAAGGACGCGCGGCTCCAGGAGCGCCTGACCGACCAGACGCGCGCCGTCGAGTTCGACATGGAGCCGACGGACGCGGCCGAGGTCGGCTCGCTGCTCGGCGGCGTTAGCGGCGGCGGCTTCGAGCGCATCGCCGACGACGACGACGCGGAGGAAGAGACGAACGCGCGCCTGCACGCCGTCCAGCCGGAGGTGGCCGCCACGGTCGCCTCGTTCGTGGACGAAGAGGACGGCGGCGCGGACGCCTTCGCCGCCGGCGCGCGGTCGTTCGAGCGCATCGCCGACGACGACGAGGCGGCGTCCGCGCCGGCCGCGTCGAAGAAGGCTTCCTCGAAGAAGGGCGCGGCGAAGGCCGCGTCGAAGAAGGCTTCAAAGAAGGGCGCGACGCCCGCGGCCGAAGAGGGCGAGGGCGACGAGGAGGCCGCGTCCGCCGCGTCGAAGAAGGGCTCGAAGAAGGCCGCGTCGAAGAAGTCGGCCGCGAAGGGCGCTTCCAAGTCGGCGTCGAAGGGCTCGTCGAAGCGCGGGAGCAAGAAGGCTGCCGGTGACGGCGACGACGAAGGTGACGCCGAGGCGAGCGTGACGCAGCGCCCGGCGCGCGGCGAGTTCGCGCGCCGCGGCGGGCGGCGACGCCGCAAGCCGGGCGGCGCGCCCGGAGAGCAGCAGGAGAACGGCAACGGAAACGCCCCCGAGGGCGAGGCCGACGACAACGGCGGGGCCGAAGTCATCGTCGAGGCGGAGGCCCCGGCCCCGCAGGCCGCACCGGCCGCGCCGGCGGC
>JBEVKV010000492.1:0-9850 GCA_040509515.1 Pyrinomonadaceae bacterium
GACTTGGGCGGGCGCGGCTTGTTCAGACGCCCCACGGGTCGGGGTCGGTGAGATAAGCGATGAGTTCCTGCTTGCGCGGGCTGGCGTCGAGCCAGTCGCGGACGCGCCTAACCTCCGCGTAGCCCTCCGCGCCGAAGCGCTTCGTGTAAATCTGTTCGAGCCGGCGGCGGCGCTCCTCGCGCGTGGCCTCGGCCTGCCACGGCGCGGTGAAGACGGCGTGGATGTCGTCGTGGAGGTTGCGCTCGCGGAGCGCCTCCCACTCGCGCGCGTCGAGCCAGATGCCCTTGCACGCCGGGCACTGGTCGAGCCCGAAGCCGAGCCCGCGCCCGACCGTGTAACGGAACATCGCCGTGCGGCACTCCGGGCAAACCTTCGGCGCGCGGTCTTCGGGCGCGGCCTCGCCCTGCGCCGGCTCGCGGCGCTCGGGCAGGTTCTCGCCGCGTTCGCGGAGCCACTGCCAGTAGCTCCGGCCGCTCACCCAATTTCCCCCGCACGCCCCACACCGCTGCGCCACGAGCCCGGCGTCCAACTCCGCCGAACCAAAATTCTCCGACTGACAGACGGGACAGTTCATAAGCTCTACTCTGCGGACGGACGCTCAGACGTTGAAGCGGAAGTTGACGATGTCGCCTTCCTGCATGACGTACTCTTTGCCTTCGAGGCGGAGGAGTCCCTGCTCGCGGGCGGCGGCGTAGGAGCCGGCGCGCGTGAGGTCGTCGTAGGAGACGATCTCGGCGCGAATGAAGCCGCGCTCGATGTCTGTGTGGATGGTGCCGGCGGCCTGCGGGGCGCGTGTGCCGCGCGTGACCGTCCAGGCGCGCACCTCCTTCTCGCCGGCCGTCAGGAACGACATCAGGCCGAGCAGGCGGTAGGCGCTCTGGATGAGGCGGTCGACGCCGCTCGACCCGACGCCGAGTTCGGTGAGATAGCCCTTGCGGTCTTCGGGCGCGAGCGCGACCAGTTCGGCTTCGAGCTGCGCGCAGATGACGACCAACTCCGCGCCCTCGGCGGCCGCGATCTCGCGCACGGCGGCGACGTGCGGGTTCGCGTCCGGGTCGGCGAGCGTCGCCTCGTCCACGTTCGCGGCGTAGACGGTCGGCTTGAAGGTGAGCAGGAAGAAGCCGCGCGCGACCGCGCGTTCCGCCTCGTCAAGCTCGGCCGTGCGCGCGGGCTTGCCGTCGGAGAGAACTTCGAGCAGCTTGTCGGCGACTTCGATCTCCGTCTTGGCCGTCTTGTCGCCGCCCTTGGCGGTCTTCTGCGCCTTCTCGCGGCGGCGCTCGACGGTGGCGAGGTCGGCGAGCGCCAACTCGACCTGTATGGTGTCGATGTCGCGGCGCGGGTCAACCGAGCCTTCGACGTGGTGTATGTTCTCGTCCTCGAAGCAGCGGACGACCTGTATGACGGCGTCGGTCTCGCGTATGTTGGCGAGGAACTGGTTGCCCAAGCCCTCGCCCTTAGACGCGCCGCGGACGAGCCCGGCGATGTCCACGAACTCGACGGTCGCGGGGACGATTGTCGTCGTCTTGACTATCTTCGCGAGCGGTTCGAGCCGCTCGTCGGGGACGGGGACGACGCCGACGTTGGGCTCGATGGTGGCGAAAGGGTAGTTGGCCGCGAGCGCCGACGCCTGCGCGGTGAGCGCGTTGAAGAGTGTGGACTTGCCGACGTTCGGGAGCCCGACGATACCTGCACGGAGCATACGGAAACCTCTGATAAGAATGACGGACGACGGATGACGAATTTCAGTCCGGCGGTCGAAACAGACATCTAAACATCCCGCCTCAAGACTTGTCCAGCAGACGGGCGGCGCGCGGGCCTTCGGCGCGGGCGGGCGCGTTCGCGTATAATCGCGCCGCTTTTCCAAACTCGCTTTAAGAGGCCGCGCGGCCGAGCCTTCGGCGCACCTTATGCCTTTCGCACTCCTGCTGGCGCTCGCGGCAATCGCGGGCGCGACCGCGCTGACTTACGTCTACGACCGCGACTCAACGTTCTGGCCGCGCCTGTCGGCGGGCGTGTGTCTGGGTTTCGCGGCGCTCGGGCTGGTGGGCTTCGTGCTGGCGTCGCTCGCCGGGATGGGCGCGGCGTCGGCGGCGCTCGCCGGCGTGGTCTGCGCGTCGCCGCTGCTGCTGCTCGCGCGCGGCGAGTTGCGGGCGCGGGCGGGCGCGGATGTTAGAGAGGGCGTGCGCGCGGTCGTGCACGCCCTCTCGGGGAAGGGTGGGACGGGGACGCTCGTCTTCTACGCGGCGGCGGCCGTCCTCTTCTGGATGGTCTTCGCGCGCGCGATGTACCAGACGCCGCAGGGCATCTTCACGGGCGTCGACACGAACATCGGCGACCTGCCTTTTCATCTTTCGGTCGTGACGGGCTTCGCCTACGGCGAGAACTTCCCGCCGCAGCACCCGGAGTACGCGGGCGTGCGGCTGACTTACCCGTTCGTCGTGGACTTCGTGACGGCGTTGTTCGTACGCGCGGGGGCTACGCTCGAAGGCGCGATGTTCTGGCAGAACTTCGCGATGATCATGGCGCTCGTGGGGCTGCTCCACGCGTGGGCGCTGAGGCTGACGCGCGAGCGTCTGGCGGCGCTGCTCGTGCCGGCGCTGGTGCTTTTGAGCGGCGGGTTCGGGTGGTGGGTTTTCGTGGGCGAGGCCGCGACGGGCGACAAGGGCGTGCTGGGCCTGCTCGGCGCGCTCGAACACGACTACACGATCATGGGGCACTTCGGCTACCGCTGGGGAAACGCGGTCACCGCGCTCTTCGTCACGCAGCGCAGCATCCTGCTCGGGGTCGCGCTCGCGCTCGTCGTCTGGACGCTGTGGTGGGACGCGAGCGGGAAGGCAAAAGGCAAAGGGCGAAAGGCAAAGGGCAAAAGTGAAGAGGATGCGCGCCCGGCGGAGCTTGAGAGCCGGCGTGTCGGAGTGAAGAAGAAGGCGAAGGGCAAAGCAGCGCGAGGTGACGGTCGGCGCGGGGCGTCGGCGCGGGGTATGGCCGATGAGGAAGACGGTTCGGCCGACAACACTTTTGCCTTTTGCCTTTTGCCCTTTGCCTTCAGGCCGATGGTCGCGGCGGGCGTGGTGGCGGGGCTTCTGCCGCTGGTGCACGCGCACAGCTTCGTCGTGATGCTGCTGATGGGCGCGTGCCTCGCGCTGATGCAGGGCGCGTGTGTGCTGCTGTCGAAGCGCGAGGCGGACGACGCCGAGGGGCGAGCGCCGGCGGGGACGCCTGCGGGAGTGTGGCGCGTGTGGCGTCCGTGGCTCGCGTTCGCGCTCGCGGCGTCGGCGCTGGCGGTGCCGCAGATGCTCTGGGCGACGCGCGACTCGGCGGTCAACGCCGCGCAGTTCTTCGGCTGGGAGTTCGGCTGGGACAGGGATAAGCGGGAAGTCGTCTGGTTCTGGATAAAGAACACGGCGGTCTTCATCCCGCTGCTCGTCGCGGCGCTCGCGTGGCGCGGCGCGGGCGTGAGCAGGCGTCTGCTCTTCTTCTTCCTCCCCTTCCTGCTCTGCTTCGTCGTGCCGAACGTCTACAAGCTCTCGCCGTGGATTTGGGACAACATCAAGGTTTTGCTCTACTGGTGGATCGCCTCCGCGCCGCTGGTCGCGCTGGTGCTGGCGCGTCTGTGGCGTCGCGGCGGAGCGTGGCGCGCCGCGATGCTCGCGCTGCTGCTCGCACAGACGGCGGCCGGGGGGCTCGACGTGTGGCGCGCGGCGTCGGGCGCGGTCGAGCGCCGCTCGTTCGACCCGGCGGGCGTGGCCTTCGCCGAACTCGTCAGGCGCGAGACGAGCCCGCGCTCTTTGATTCTTCACGCGCCGACATATAATGACCCGGTCTACCTGACGGGGCGGCGGACGTTTCTCGGCTACCCGGGCCACGTCTGGTCGCACGGCATCGACTACTTCGCGCGCGAGGCGGAGCTGAAGCGAATCTACTCCGGCGCGGCGGACGCGCCCGCGCTCATCGAGCGCGCTGGCATCGAGTACGTCGTCATCGGGCCGCTTGAGCGCGCGGAACTGTCGCGGCAGGGCGTCGCAATCAACGAGTCTTTCTTCGTCGGCAGGTACAGGAAGGTTGGGGAAGCAGGTGGCTACCGGCTCTACAAAACGAAACCGTAAGAAGGCGCGCTCCGACTGGGGCTCCACCACATCCTCCACGGCGAAGCGTCAGACGGCCGAAGGCCCGGGGCGTCGCAAGACGGCCGCGCCGCCGCCGGGCGAGGGGTTGGCGTTCGAGTCTCCACCGCGCGCGTGGTTTTACGCGAGCGTCGCCGTGCTGCTCGTGGCCGCCGCGCTCAGGCTCTACGCGCTGGAGCTGAAGCCGCTGCACCACGACGAAGGCGTCAACGGTTTCTTCCTGTCGAACCTCCTGCTGAGGAACAGCTATAAGTACGACCCGGCCAACTACCACGGCCCGACGCTCTACTACCTGACGCTCCCGTTCGTCGCCGTCACGGGGCTGAGCACGTTCGTCATACGGCTCATCCCCTCGCTCTTCGGCGTCGGCGCCGTCTGGCTCCTGCTGTCGCTGAGGCGCTGGGTCGGCTGGGTCGCGGCGCTCTCGGCCGCGGCGCTCGTCGCGGTCTCGCCCGCCTTCGTCTTCTACTCGCGCTACTTCATACACGAGATGCCCTTCGTCTTCTTCACGCTGGGTCTCGTCGTCGCCGCGCTGCGCTTCCGGGAGTCGGGCTCGCCCGCCGACCTGCTGCTCGCGGCGGCCTCGGCCGCGATGATGTTCGCGACGAAGGAGACGGCCTTCATCTCGGTCGGCACGCTCTGTTTGGCGTGGCTGACGGCCGTCTCGTGGGAGCGCATCCGGGGCGACGCGTACGCCGTGGGCTCGCGCGCGGACGGGCCGGCGAGGCTGCGCGCGGGCGGGGGCGCGTGGGTCATGTTCGCCAGCGCGGCCGCGCTCTTCGCCCTCATCTGGGTCGCCTTCTACACGTCGTTCTTCTTCAACGCGAAGGGGCTCGCGGACTCGCTCAAGACGTTCGCCATCTGGCAGAAGACGGGCATGAGCGAGTTTCACGGCAAGCCGTGGCACACCTACTTCACATGGCTTTTCAAGGAGGACGCGGCCATCCTCGTCCTCGGCGCGCTCGGGGCCGCCGTCGCGCTCTTCGAGCGCAGGCGCAACCGCTTCGCGGTCTTCTTCGCGGCATGGGGCTTCGGGCTGCTCGCGGCCTACTCGCTCATCAGCTACAAGACGCCGTGGCTCGTGCTCAACTTCCTGCTGCCGCTGGCGGTCGCGGCCGGCTACGCCGTGCAGGCGTTCGGCGAGTGGGCGGCGCGCGCGCTGAGGGGGCGGACGGCGGCGCGGTGGCAGGCGGCCGCCGCGCTGCTCGTGCTGGCCGGCGCGCTCGGCCTTTACCAGACGTTCGTCGTCAACTTCCGCGAGTACGACGAGGATCGACATCCTTACGTCTACTCGCAGACGCGGCGGGAGTTCCTCGACCTCGTCCGCGAGATAGAGCGTATAGGCGAGCGCGCGGGGACGAAGGAGCCCGGCTTGGCGACGGCCTCGCCCGACTACTGGCCGCTGCCCTGGTACTTCCGCGACAACTCGCACGCGGGCTACGAGGGGCGGCTCTCCACTTACTACGACCCGAAATCGACGCTCGCCGTCATCGGCAAGGAAGAGCAGTTGCCGCAGCTCGAACCCGTGATGGCCGACGCTTACGCGCGCGTCGGCGGCGTCTACCCGCTGCGGCCGGGCGTCAACCTCGTGCTCTACGCGCGGCGCGACCTGATGCCGAAGGCGGGAGACAGCAGTCAGTAGGCAACTATCTACTGTCTACTTTTTTAGGTGCGCGCCGCGCGCGCGATGTGGTATAAAACTCCGCGCAACCCCTAATCAGCCCGACAACTCGAAACCCCCGAGGCACAAGTCGCAAGGGCCGCAGCCAATCTTGCCCGGCTGCCCCCCTCGTCACGCGCACGGCCACGACTGCCCACGGCCGCGTCGCGCTCCCGTCCTATTTAACCGAGGAGTATTTTGAGATGAGATTAAGAGACGAAGAGTCTTCCGAGACTGTTAAAGGCAGGCCCCACCGCTTGTCGGGTGCGGGGCGGGGAAAAATCTTCAGGCGGGGCGAGGGCGGATTCACGCGCCTGCTCCTACTAGCGCTGCTCGTAGCGTGCGCGGCCGGCGCGCTGCTCTTCCTGTCGCCTTCCTTGCGCGGCTCTCGGACGGTGGTCGAGGCGGCGAGCCCCGCCTCGGGCACCATCTCGCCGCTCGGCCCCGTCATCCCCTTCGCGGGCACCTGGACGGGCACCGCGACCGGCACCGGCTCGGCTGGCGGCGAGGGCACCTGCGTCGAGGGCGTCAACTGCGACACCTTCCGCCTGACGGTCGCGCCCGGCGACTACACCGGCAAGCACATCGGCGTCCGCATCCAGTGGACGGTGCCGGCCAACGACTACGACCTCTACATACACAAGTGCCCGACGCAGGCTTCGACCGTCGCGCAGTGTAACGCGACGCCCGCCGTCGGGCAGGACGGACAGGGCGCGCCGCAGACGCAGGAGAACGCGGCCATCGACCCGGGCGGCGTCGCGGCGGCGGCGGCCGACTACACCGTCCACGTCGTCTACTTCGCGACCGCCGGGCCGGCCGACCAGTATCAGGGCAGCGTCACGCTCCGCGCGACGAGCGCCTCGCGCACGGCCAACTACGTCTCGGGCGGCATCGCCTTCAGCCCGAGCGTCACGGTCAAGGCCCCCATCGCCGCGCGCGACGGCGAGCCGTCGAACCGCACCGACATCTTCGGCAACTTCTACGTCGGCGGCATCCGCGGCGTCCCCGCGGGCAACGACCTCTGGTACGTCGACCTGCGCCCGACCGTGGGCAACGCCCCGAACCCGGGCTACGACCCGTGGATGCGCAACTGGGTCTACCGCGGCCAGCCCGACTCCGTGACCGGCGACCCCGTGGCGTCGGCCGGCGCGCAGGGCGGCGGCGACATAGACCTCGCCGTCGGCCTGCCAGACCCCGTGACCGGGAACCTGACCGAGCCGGCGAACCTCGCCATGAGCAGCCTGCTGTTGGCGAACATCCCGACGCAGAAGTCCGCCGACCGCGGCGTGACCATCCAGCGCAACCCGGCCGGCAACTCCACGTCGGGCGTCTCCGTCGACGACCGCCAGTGGCACGAGGCGCACGGCCCGAACACCGTCTACATGCTCTACCGCACGGTCGCGCCGACGGTCTCGCAGATCGTGCGCTCGATTGACGGCGGGCTGACCTACCTGCCGCCCGCGCAGACGGCCGGCACCATCGGGCAGGTCGGCTACATCGACGTGCACCAGAAGACCGGCACCGTCTACGTCAGCGGCTCGACCGGACAGGTCTGCCACAGCACCATCAACCTGCCCGTGACCGGCGAGGCCGCCGTCTACCAGTGCACGCAGGCCGCGACCGACCCGAACGGCGTCGCGCACATCTTCTTCCCCGTCAAGGTGGCCGACGACGGCACGCCCAACGGGACGGTCTACGTCGCCTACTCGAACGACCACGACATCTTCCTCGTCCACTCGACCGACAAGGGCGTGACGTGGAGCCAGCCCGTCCGCGTCTCGAACGGCGCGGAGACCAAGACGGCGGTCTTCCCGTGGCTCGAAACCGGCCCGACGCCCGGCTCGGTCGGCATCGTCTGGTACGGAACGTCGAACGCGTCCAACGACAACAACGCCAACTGGAAGGTCTTCTACGCGCAGTCGTTCAACGCGACCTCCGAGACGCCGACCTTCCGGCAGACGACCGTCAGCGACCACTTCATCCACGGCAGCAACATCTCTGAGGGCGGGCTCGACCCGACCGGCGAGGGGCAGAACCGCAACCTCATCGACTACTTCCAAATCTCGTTCGACCCGACCGGCGCGGCCGTCGTCGCCTACACGGACGACCACAACGACTTCGACGGCCACACCTACGTCACGCGCCAGATTTCGGGGCCGTCCATCAAGGACAACGCCAAGACCAACGTGCCCAGCCCCGGCCCGACGCCCGCCGCGCAGAGCGGCCCCGTCCCGCTGGCCGCGAGCGTCGGCGGCATCGCCGGCTCGCAGGTCACGGACTACCGCGGCGACGTGCAGACCGGCTCGGTCGGCAGCATACAGGCGGACGACCCGCTCGATGTCGTCTCCGTCAGCTACACCTGCGAGTCGGGCGCGGGCGGCGTCCCCGTCGTCGTCGCCAAGATGAAGGTGTCGAACCTCGCGGTCGTGCCTCCGCTCTCGAACTGGCGGATGCACTTCACCGCCAACGCGCCCTTCGCGGGCGTGAGCCCGACGGGCGACTACAGCTTCGCCATCTCCGACCGCGGCGACCAGTTCTACGTGCAGGCGAACACCGACAACCCGGCGGGCACCTTCACATGGGGCACGGCCGTCAGGAACGCGGACGGCTCGCTCACCTACACGTCGCGCGGCGCGGCCGACTGCGGCGCGTTCGACACGGCCGCGGGCACCGTCACCGTCAAGGTGGCCGTCAGCAAGCTCAACCAGTTCGCGTCGAAGGGCGCGATCTCGAACGGCTCGGTGCTGGCGGGTCTCCGCGGCCAGACCTTCACCAGTCAGGCCAACGGCAAGCGCGACATCACGCGCGGCGGCACGGAGTTCACCGTCGGCTCGTGCGCGCCCGCGCCCGGCTCGGGCTGCGCGGCGGTCGTCGACCCGACTCCGACTCCGACCCCGACGCCGACTCCGACGCCCGGGCCGACGCCGGCCACCTCGTTCTTCCAGTTCGACTCGCCGATCTACGCCGTGCAGGAGGACTGCGTCGCACTCACCGTCCGCGTCCTGCGCGCCGGCGTGACGAACACGCGCGCCAGCGTCGATGTCGCCAGCAACGACGGCACGGCCAAGCAGAAGGGCGACTACCAGATCGTGGTCGGCCGCCTCGTCTTCGAGCCGGGCGAGACCGAGAAGACCTTCCAGGTGCTCGTCAACGAGGACGCCTACACGGAGGGGACGGAGAACGCGACGCTCGTGCTCCAGAACCCGCAGAACGGGACGGCCGGCGCGCCGAGCGCGGCCTCGCTCCAGATCGTGGACGACGCGCCCGAGTCGGCGGGGAACCCGATTGACGACTCGCGCACCTTCGTCTGCACGCACTACCACGACTTCCTCTACCGGCAGGCCGACGCGGCCGGCGAGGACTTCTGGACGAACGGCATCGAGTCGTGCGGCGCCAACGAGCAGTGCCGCGACGGGAAGCGCGTGGACGTTTCGACCGCGTTCTTCCTGTCGATTGAGTTCCAGACGACGGGCTACTTCGTCATCCGCACGCAAAAGGCGGCGTTCGGGAACGAGAAGTTCACGCCGCGTTACACGACGTTCCTGCGCGACCTGCGCGCGATTTCGGAGGGCGTCATCGTCGGGCAGCCCGGCTACGAAGCCCGGCTCGAAGCGAACCGGCAGAGGTATCTGGAGGACTTCGTCACGCGCACGCAGTTCACCTCGCAGTTCCCGCCGGGGATGACGGCGGCGCAGTTCGTCGACAAGCTCTTCGCCAATGTGGGCGCGACGCCGACGGCGGCCGAGCGCAACGCGGCCATCGCCGCCTACGGGGCGGGCGACACGGCCGGGCGCGTGGCGGCGGTCAAGTCGGTCGCCGACAGCGACACGGTCTACTCCGCGCTCTACAACCCGTCGTTCGTGCTGATGCAGTACTTCGGATATTTGAGAAGGAACCCGGACGACGCGCCCGACGGCAACTTCGCGGGCTACGACTTCTGGCTGGCGAAGATGAACAGCTTCACCCAGCCGGGCGAGAACGTGCGCGACGAGGCCGTGGCGCTCGCGCGCGTCCGCCGCGCCGAGATGGTGCGCTCCTTCATCGTGTCGTTCGAGTACCGCAGGCG
>JBEVKV010000493.1:0-41867 GCA_040509515.1 Pyrinomonadaceae bacterium
CCTTTGAAGGGTCGCCCTCCTCTTCTTCTCTAAACGCGGGGAAAGTCGCGGCTCAGCCCTCGGCCGGCCCTCCCGTCGAAGACTTCTTCGGGCGGGGCGAGGCGGCGCGCTTGACCGAGCCCTTGCCCGCGCCCTTCTTCGCGGCGGGGGCGGTGCGCGCGCTCTTCGTCGCGGCCTTCGTCGCGTCGTCGGCCGTGGCCTGCGGGTCGGGCTGCGGGTCGTCGCCGGTCACCCTTTCGGTGACGGCATCGACCAGCCCCGAGACGACGCCGCCGGCCTGACCCAGAAAGTCGGTGACGGATTCGACGACGTTGCCGGCCGCGTCGCGCACCGACTGCGGGAGCGCGGCCTCGGCCGCCGACTGAGCCGCGGAGGCCGCGGCGGCGAGCGTCTGCGTCGCGGTCTGCGCGGCGGCGGGCCGCGGGTTGAGCATCGCGTCCCAGCGGTAGCGCGTCTCGGGGCGCGGCTCGGCGAGGCGGCGGAAGACGAGGTCGGTGACGGTCTGCACCAGCCAGTTGTGATAGAACTCGCCGACCGACGCCACCTCGGCGTCGGGCGCGGGGTTCATGAAGTCGATGGCGTAGGGCACGTCGTCCTTGATGGCGAACTCGACCGTGTTGATGTCGTAGCCGAGCGCGCGGTTCAGGGTCAGCACGTCCTGCCCGACGCGCGCGGCGAGGTCGGGCGCGAGGTAGGTCGGGTTGTGCAGGTACTGCTCGCCCGACAGGTAGCCCTTGCGCGGGTCGTAGGGCATGATCATCACTTCCTCCTGCCCGATGCAGTAGCAGCGCACGAACTGATCCCAGTCGATCATCTCCTGCAAGGTCATGCAGAGCGTGCCCGTCGTGTCGTAGACCGTCCAAAGCTCCTCAAGGCTGTCGACGCGCGAGACGTTCTTCCAGCCGCCGCCGTCGAACGGCTTGAGGATGGCGGGGAAGCCGACGTAGTCGGCGACGGCCTGCCAGTCGAGCGGGAATTCGAGGTTGCGCAAAGACTCGCCCGTGATGCCCTCGATGTAGGACTTCTGCGGCAGCAGCACCGTCCGCGGGATGGCGACGCCGAGCTTGGTGGCGAGAGAGAAGTTGAAGAACTTGTCGTCGGCCGACCACCAGAAGGGGTTGTTGATGACGACACAGCCTTCGAGCGTCGCGCGCTTGAGGAAGGCGCGGTAGAACGGAACCTCGTGCGAGATGCGGTCGATGATGAGGTCGTAGTCGATGCCCCCTTCGTGGCGCACGCCGCCGATCTTGACCAACTCGGCGACGACCTCGCCGCCCCCGCGCTCGTTGATGCTCTCGATGAGCGAGACCGGGAAGGTGCGCTCGCGGCCGACCAACAGTCCTACTTTTTTCACTGTTCGATGTCCTTTCGACGAAGGGTCTGATTTCAGGGATTTTTTGAAAATGAGGACTCTACATGCTCGCGTCCGCCCGTGTCAACGCGCGCGGCGGGCATCCGACCCAAGTCCGTTGGCATCAATTGTTTTGGGCCGGCGGCGGCGGAGCGCCCCGCAGCCCCGGGCTCTGGCGGCAGGGCGTATGTTACAATCCGCCGAAGTTCGGCCGCCAGACCTCTCCTCAAGCGTGGCGCGTCCCGGCGGGCGGGCCGGCCGCCGGGGAATCAACTCAGGAATGGAGAATAACTCAGTGTTACGACGCTTTTTGGTGTGCGCGCTGGCGGTCGCCGGTCTGGCCGGAGTGTGGCCCGCCGCCGCCGCGGCCGCGCAGGAGAAGGCCGCCCCGAAGGAAGAGAAGCCGAAGAAGCAGGAGGAGGCCAAGCCGGTCAAGCCCGACCCGAACAACCCGACCGGCGATCAGGTCGCCGAGACGGTCATCCTCATCTACGGCTCGCGTCAGGGGCTCCAGCAGATTCGGCGCAGCGGCGTCGAGCGCGGCAAGATTACGCGCACGGCCCCCGACGGCCGCCCCGAAGAGATCGCCTACGAGCGCACCTTCAAGCGCGGCGAGACCTTCGAGAAGGACAAGGTGCGGCTCGACCAGCGCCTGCCCTCGCTCGAATACTCGCTCGTTTTTAACGACGGGCGCGTGACGGGCCTCCTGCGCGGGACGCCGTTCACCCCGAAGCAGGAGGACGTCTCGTGGATTATGACCGAGCGCGTCCACGGCATCGAGGCGCTGCTGCGCTACAAGGAGAGCGGCGCGGCCGTCAAGTTCAACGGCAAGGACAGCCAGAAGGGGATTGACCTCTGGGTGGTCGAGCTGACGGACAAGGAGGGGCACGCGACGCGCTACTACATCAGCACGAAGTCCGCGCGCGTCCTCTGGCTCGAATACGAGGAGGGCGGCACGAAGTACAAGCGCACCTTCCACAACTACCGCGTCGTGCAGGGCACGCTCGTCCCCTACCGCACCGTCCTCTACGCGGGCGACAGTCAGGTCGAAGAGGCGCAGGTGCTCACCGTCACCTACGGCGTGCGCATGGAGGACTCGGTCTTTACGGGGCAGTCGGCCGCGGCCGCGCCGTAACGTCACCCGGACAGAAACCGCGAACGGCGGCGGGCGGGTCGGAGCTACGCGAGAAGGTCTCTCGTCGTAACTCCGACCCGCCCGCCGCCGTTCGCGGTTCTGTTTTCTTGGCGGCGTCAGAAGTCATGTGATAGTATCCCGCCACCTCTAACAGCGTCGTTTGAAAGGGATTGCCGGGCGCGCGGCCCCGGCGCGGCGGCAGCCGAAGTGTGACCCTACTGCCCCACCCGTAGACTTTTAGTGACCCCGTTTTTACCCCCGTCCGAGGAGAACGTTTATGAGTAATCGACTAGTCGAAATCATGAAGCTCGGCCAGTCCATCTGGTACGACAACATCCGCCGGGCGATGCTTTCGACCGGCGACCTGAAGAAGAAGATTGAGGAGGACGACCTGCGCGGCGTCACCTCGAACCCGACCATCTTCGAGAAGGCCATCACGGGCTCGACCGACTACGACGAGCAGCTCCGCCGGCTCGTCCAGGCCGGCAAGGGCGTGAGCGAGATTTACGAAGACCTCGTCGTCGAGGACATCGCGAACGCCGCCGACGCGCTGAAGCCGGTCTACGACAAGACCGACGGGCTCGACGGCTACATCAGCCTCGAAGTCAGCCCCAAGCTCGCCTACGACACGCAGGGGACGATTGAAGAGGCGACGCGGCTCTTCGAGCGCGTCGGGCGCAAGAACGTGATGATAAAAATCCCCGCGTCGCAGGAGGGGCTGCCCGCCATCGAGGAGTCGATCTACCGCGGCATCAACATCAACATCACGATGATCTTCTCGCTCGAAAACTACGAGCAGGTGGCCGAGGCTTTCATCAAGGGTCTCGAACGCCGCGCGGCCGAGGGGAAGAACGTCGACCACATCGCGTCGGTCGCCAGCTTCTTCGTCTCGCGCGTGGACACGGCGATTGACGCCGACCTCGAATACAAGGCGCGCCACGCCTCGACGCCGGAGGAGAAGGCGCGGCTCGAAGGCTTGTGCGGGCGCGCGGCCGTCGCCAACGCGAAGCTCGCCTACGAGAAGTACAAGGAGATTTTCCACGGCGAGCGCTTCGCCGCGCTCAAGGCGAAGGGCGCGCAGGTGCAGCGCTGCCTGTGGGCCTCGACGGGGACGAAGAACCCGCAGTATTCGGACGTGCTCTACGTCGATAACCTCATCGGCCCCGAGACGGTCAACACCGTCCCGCCCGCGACCTACACGGCCATACGCGACCACGGCAAAGTCGCGCTCACGCTCGAAGAGGGGTTGGACGAGTGCCGCACGCTCATCGCGGAACTGGCCGAGGTGGGGATTGATTTGAAGGCCGTGACCGAGAAGCTCCAGAGGGACGGACTCGCGGCCTTCGTCGGCTCGTTCGACACGCTGGTCGAGTCAATCGAGTCGAAGCGCGACGCGCTGCTTTCGGGAATCAACGAGAGAGTGAGCGCAAGCTTGGGAAAATACGCTGACGCGGTGAGTGCGGCCATCAAGGAAGCCGAAAAGGGCGACGTGATGCGCCGCGTCTGGCGTAAGGATGCCGCACTCTGGAAGTCCGAAGAGGAGCACCAGAAGATCATCAAGAACTCGCTCGGCTGGCTCAACGTCGCCGACGTGGTCATCGGCGTCGAGGACGACCTCGTCGCTTTCGCCGAGCGCATACGCGCGCACAACTTCAAGCACATCGTCTTAAACGGCATGGGCGGCTCGTCGCTCGCGCCCGAAGTCCTGCGCCGCACGTTCGGCAAGCAGGAAGGCTTCCCCGAACTGCTCGTGCTCGACTCGACCGACCCGGACACGGTCGCCGAACTCCGCGAGAGGATTAACCCGGCGCAGACGCTCTTCGTCGTCTCGTCGAAGTCGGGGACGACGACCGAGCCGCTGATGTTCTACCGCTACTGGTACGGCGAGGTCGGCAAGGTTAAGGAGAACCCGGGCGAGAACTTCCTCGCCGTCACAGACCCCGGCACGAAGATGGAAGCGGACGCGACGCGCGACAAGTTCAAGCGCGTCTTCCTCAACCCCTCGGACATCGGCGGGCGCTACTCGGCGCTCTCCTACTTCGGGATGGTGCCGGCGGCGCTGATGGGCGTGGACATCAAAAAGCTGCTCGACCGCGCCGAGCGCGTCATGCACGCCTGCTCGCAGGTCGTGCCGGCGTCGGAGAACCCGGGCGCGCGGCTCGGGGCCATCATCGGCGAGTGCGCGAAGGCCGGCCGCGACAAGCTGACCATCGTCGCCGACCCGAAGGTCGAATCCTTCGGCCTCTGGGTCGAACAGCTCATCGCCGAGAGCACGGGCAAGGAGGGCATGGGCGTCGTCCCCGTCGCGGGCGAGCCGCTGGCCGCGCCTTCCGTCTACGGCGACGACCGCCTGTTCGTCTCAATCGCGGTGGGCAAACCCGACAGCGAGACCGAGTCGAAGCTCAAGGCGCTCGAAGCCGCCGGGCACCCGGTCGTCTACCGCACGCTCAACGACGCCTACGACCTCGGCGAAGAGTTCTTCCTCTGGGAGATTGCGACGGCGGTCGCCGGCTGGCGTCTCGGCATCAACCCCTTCGACCAGCCCAACGTGCAGGAGTCGAAGGACGCGACGAAGGAACTGCTCGACGCCTTCAAGCGGGACGGCAAGCTGCAAGAGCAGACCGTCCTGGCCTCCGGCGACGGGCTCACCGTCTACGGCGACGAAGCCGCGCGCGCGGCGCTCGGCGCGGAGGGCGTCCCCGGCATCTTCAAAGCCCATCTGGGGCGCGTGAAGCCCGGCGATTACATCGCGCTGCTCGACTACTTCGAGGAGTCCGCGGACGCCGAAGGGCTCGTCCAGCAGATACGCACGCACCTGAGAGACGCGACGCGCTGCGCGACGACGACGGGGTACGGCCCGCGCTTCCTCCACTCGACGGGGCAGCTACACAAGGGCGGCCCCGACAGCGGCGTCTTCATCCAGATTACGGCGGCCGACGCGCGCGACGTGGAGATTCCCGGCGAGCCGTTCACCTTCTCGACGCTCAAGCAGGCGCAGGCGCTCGGCGACTTCCGCTCGCTCGCGACCCGGGGTCGCCGCGCCGTCCGCGTCGAGATCGGGTCGGACGTGACGGCGGGCCTGCGCCGCCTCTTTGAAATCATCCGCGAGGCTGTGCCCGTCTCCGGCGCGACCGCCGGGTAGAAAACACATTCATTCGAGGGAGAGAACATGGCTACCCCGGAACAGACACCGAAGACCGCCAACGTCGGCATGATCGGCCTCGCCTTGATGGGCGAGAACCTCGCGCGCAACATCGAGCGCAACGGCTACACCGTGGCCGTCTACAACCGCCCGCCGAGCAAGGACGAGCCCGACCGCGTCAAGACCTTTATGAAGGAGAACGCCGCGGGGAAGTTCGTCGGCACGCACACCCCCGAGGAGTTCGTTAAATCGCTTGAGCGCCCGCGCAAGATTATTCTGCTCGTCAAGGCCGGCGACCCCGTCGACTGGACTATCGACCAGATCAAGCCCTACCTCGACCCCGGCGACATCGTCATCGACGGCGGCAACTCCTACTTCATGGACACCGAGCGGCGCGAGAAGGCTCTGAAGGCCGAGGGCTTCAACTTCATCGGCTCGGGCGTCTCGGGCGGCGAGAAGGGCGCGCTCTGGGGGCCGAGCCTGATGCCGGGCGGCGACCGGGAGGCTTACGAACACATACGCCCCATCTGGGAGGCCATCGCGGCGAAGGTCGACGACGGCCCGTGCGTCACCTACATCGGCCCGGGCGGCGCCGGCCACTTCGTCAAGATGGTGCACAACGGCATCGAGTACGGCGACATGCAGCTCATCGCGGAGTCTTACGACATCATGCGCAAGCTGCTCGGGATGTCGGCCGACGAGATGGCCGAGGTCTTCGACGAGTGGAACCGGGGCGACCTCGAATCCTTCCTCATCGAAATCACCGCGCAGATTCTGCGCGTCAAAGACCCGGAGACGGGCAAGCCTCTGGTTGACCTCGTGCTCGACAAGGCCGGGCAGAAGGGGACGGGGAAGTGGACGAGCGCCGTCGCGCTCGACCTCGGCATCCCCATCCCGACCATCAACGCGGCCGTGGACGGACGCAACATCTCCTCGCGCAAGGACGAGCGCGTCGAGGCGAACAAACAGATCGCCGGCCCCGCCGCGGGCGCGGGCTTCTCGGGCGACCGCGCCGGGATGATTCAGGCGATTCACGACGCGCTCTACGCGTCGAAGATTTGCTCTTACGCTCAGGGAATGAACCTCATCCGCGCGGGCTCCGAGAACTGGAACTGGGGCATCGACCTCGGCGAGACGGCGCGCATCTGGAAGGGCGGCTGCATCATCCGCGCGCGCTTCCTCGGGAAAATCAAAGACGCCTACCAACGTCGCGCCGACCTGCCGAACCTTCTGCTCGACCCGGACTTCAACGCCTACATGCAGGGCGCGCAGGCGAACTGGCGGCGCGCGGTGAGCGCGGCCGTCGAGGCCGGCATCGCCGTCCCGGCCTTCTCGGCCTCGCTCGCGTACTTCGACTCTTACCGCACGGCGGACTCGCCGCTCAATCTCACGCAGGCGCAGCGCGACTTCTTCGGCTCGCACACCTACCAGCGAACCGACCGCCCCGAGGCAGGCTTCGTCCACTCGGAGTGGGAGGAACTGCTGGAACAACAGGGAAAGAAACAGGGCTGACGAATGGAAGCAGCGACAGTCGTCGAGAACCCACTGCGGGTGGGGATGCGTCTGGGGCGTGCGGCGGAGCCGTGCGCGGTCGTCATCTTCGGCGCGTCGGGCGACCTTGCGCGGCGCAAGCTCATCCCGGCGCTCTACAGGCTCGTGCAGGAGCGCGTGCTCCCGGCCGAGTTCGCCATCATCGGCCTCGGCCGCACGCCGATGACCGACGACGAGTTCCGCGAGAAGATGAAGGCCGCGGTCGTCGAGTTCTCCGAGTCGAAGTCGGTGGACGAGGAGGTCTGGCGCTCGTTCGCCGCCAAGCTCCAGTTCCTCCCCTCGGACATCAAAAACCCCGAGTGCTACGCCGAACTCGCCAAGCGGCTCGAACAGGTTGACGCGGAGCACGGCACGCAGGGCAACCGACTCTTCTACCTCTCGGTCGCGCCCGAGTTCTACGCCGAGGCCGTCAAGCAGTTGGGCGACGCCGGGCTGACGCGGCAGGAGAAGGGCTGGGCGCGCGTCATCATCGAGAAGCCGTTCGGGACGAGCCTTGAGAGCGCGCGCGAGCTGAACCAGCAGATTCTCAAGCACCTCGAAGAGTCGCAGGTCTACCGCATCGACCATTATCTCGGCAAGGAGACCGTCCAGAACCTCCTCGTCTTCCGCTTCGCCAACGGCATCTTCGAGCCGATGTGGAACCGCCAGTACATCGACCACGTCCAGATAACCAACGCCGAGACGGTCGGCGTCGAGGGGCGCGGCGGCTACTACGAAAAGTCCGGCGTGGTCAGGGACATGATTCAGAACCACGTCTTTCAGGTGCTCTCGCTCGTCGCGATGGAGCCGCCCTCGTCGCTCTCGGCCGAGGACGTGCGCGACGAGAAGATCAAGGCGATGAACTCGGCGCGCGAGTTCACGCCCGAGCGCGTGCGGCTTGAATGCGTGCGCGGGCAGTACGGCGCGGGGAGCATCGGCGGCAAGCCCGTCCCCGGCTACCGCGAGGAGAAGGACGTTGCGCCCGACTCGAACACCGAGACGTTCGCGGCGGTGACGATGTGGTTCGACAACTGGCGCTGGTCGGGCGTGCCCTTCCACATCCGCTCGGGCAAGCGGCTCGCCAAGCGCGTCACCGAAATCGCCATCCAGTTCCGCGCCGCGCCGCACGCGCTCTTCGGCAAGGCGCAGGAGGAACTCGCCCCGAATCAGCTCGTCATACGCATCCAGCCCGACGAGGGCATCACGCTCCGCGTCGCGGCCAAAGTGCCGGGGCAGGTCACGCGCATCCGCGACGTGAACATGGATTTCCGCTACGGCGCGTCGTTCGGCGTCCAGTTGGCCGAAGCCTACGAGCGCCTGATACTCGACTGCATCCTCGGCGACTCGACGCTCTACGCGCGCAAGGACATGACCGAGCGCGGGTGGGAACTGGTCATGCCCGTCCTCGACGAGTGGGGCGCGCGGAAGGCGGAGGCCGAGTTCCCCAACTACGAGGCCGGCTCGTGGGGGCCGGAAGATTCCTTCAAGCTCCTCGAACAGCACGGCCGGCGCTGGCGTCGGCCGTAGACGAAGATGGAAACACAGGCGACGACGACACAGGTCTCTCTGGAGAAGGGCATCGACGCGGCCGCGCTCGAACGCGAGCTGAACGCGATGTGGGCGGAGATGTCCGCGCCGGAGGGCGGGGCCGAAACCTCGGGCGAGGCGCGCGGCGCGTCGGAGGCACAGTCGGCGGGCGTCGTGCGCGCGTGCGTGCTCAACCTCGTCGTCTACGCCGGGGGCGCGCAGGCGCGCGCCGAGGCTGAAGACCTGCTCGGCGAGGTCGTCGAGCGCCACCCGTGCCGCGCCATCGTGCTCGCGGCCGAGCGCGGGGCGGACGCGCCGCGGCTCGAAGCCTTCGTCTCGACGCGCTGCCAGCTCTCGGCGCGCGGACGAAAACGCATCTGCGGCGAGCAGATTACAATCGAGGCCGCCGGCGCGGCGGTCGAGACGGCTTCGACGGCGGTCGCGCCGCTGCTCGTGCCGGACGTGCCGGTCTTCCTCTGGTGGAAGGACATCCCGCACTACGAGGACAAGCTCTTCACGCGGCTCGCGGGGATGGCCGACCGCGTCGTCATCGACTCGGCGTCTTTCGACGAGCCGCACGAAGACCTTCTGCACCTCTCGCGGCTGCTGGAGGGCGGCCGGCTCCGCCTGAGCGATTTGAACTGGGGGCGGCTGACTTCTTGGCGCTCGCTCGTCGCGGGCTTCTGGGACGTGGCCGACTACCGCGCCTCGCTCGAACAGATTACAAAGGTCGTCATCGAGTACGACCCGCCCGACCGTCTACGCACGCAGGCCGCGCCGAAAGCCCTGCTCGCGCTGGGCTGGATGGCCTCGTGCCTCGGCTGGACGGCGGCGGAGGGCGGCTCGGCGCTCTCCGAAGGGCGGGCGCAATTCACGCTGCGCGACGGCGGCGGCCGCGAACTCGGGGCCGTGCTCGCGGCGACCGATGACGCGGCCGGGCGCGACGGCTGGCTCACCTCGCTGACCATCTCGACCGCCGCCGGCGACGAGTTCTACGTCGAGCTGCTCCACGAAGGGCGCAAGCTGAGGACGGGCGCGCGGCTGAAGGGCGCGGGGCACGCGGTCGGGCGCGTGCTCGACTACGAGGCGCGCACCGAAGGCCAGCGCCTGAGCGGCGAGCTTGATATCCTCGACCGAGACGACGTATACGAGAAGGCCGTCGCGTCGGCGGCGCGGATGCTCGCAGCGGCCGCGCGCTAGAGCGGCGCGCGCGAAAACAGGGAGAGGCCATCGCTAAACAGATGATAATTGCCGGAGACATCGGGGGGACGAAGACCAACGTCGCGCTGTTCGAGGCCGAGGGCGCGCGCGTCGGCCGCCCCGTCGTGCAGCAGTCGTTCCCGAGCGGCCGTTACGACTCGCTCGAAGCCATACTCCGTGAGTTCGTCACCGCGCAGCAGCCCGACCGGCTCACGCACGCCTGCTTCGGCGTCGCCGGCCCCGTCGTGCGCGGCCGCGCCGAAGGCACCAACCTCCCCTGGACGATGGGCGAGGAAGCCATCGCCGACTCGCTCGGGCTCCCGCGCGTGCTGCTCATCAACGATTTGGAAGCGACCGCGCACGGCATCGGCGAGCTTTCGCCCGAACAGCTCTACACGCTCAACGAGGGCGAGGGCGGGCGCGACGGCCACCGCGGGCTCATCGCCGCCGGGACGGGGCTCGGCATGGCCGCCATCTACTTCGACGGCGCGCGCTACCACCCGATGCCTTCGGAGGGCGGCCACATGGACTTCGCGCCGCGCGACGCGCGCGAGTTCGAGCTGCTCGAATACCTGCGCGGGCAGCTCGGCGGGCGCGTCTCCTACGAGCGCGTGCTCTCGGGGATGGGGCTCCTCAACATCTACTCATTCCTGCGTGACCGCGGGCACTTCGAGGAGCCGTCGTGGCTGGCCGAGGAGATTCGCGCGGGCGACCCGAGCGCCGCCATCTCGCGCGCCGCGCTCGCCGGCCGCGCCGCTCTGGCCGAGACGGCGCTCCAGATTTTCGTCGAGGTTTACGGCGCGATGGCCGGGAACCTCGCGCTGCTTTTGAAGTCGGTCGGCGGGCTCTACGTCGGCGGCGGCATCGCGCCGAAGATCATGGAGAAGCTGAAGGACGGCACCTTCATGCGACACTACGTGGACAAGGGGCGCATGTCGGGACTCGTCCAGTCCATCCCCGTCCGCGTCATCCTCGACGACAAGACCGCGCTCTACGGCGCGGCGCGCCACGCGCTCTCGGCCGACCGGAGTTGAATGCCCCAGCCGACACCCGAACCCGAGTTGAAAGTCTTCGACGACCCCGAGCGCGTGGCGCGCGCGGCGGCCGCGCGCTTCGCCGAGCTGGCGCGCGAGGCTGTCACAGAGCGCGGTCTCTTCACGGTCGCGCTCGCCGGCGGCTCGACGCCGCGCAGGGTCTACGAGCTGCTGGCCGGCGAGGAGTTCGGCGAACAAATCGACTGGGGCGGCGTCCACGTCTTCTTCGGCGACGAGCGTGCCGTCCCCGCCGACCACGCCGAGAGCAACTACCGCATGGCGTTCGAGTCGCTGCTCTCGCGCGTGCCGGTGCCTGAGAAAAACGTCCACCGCATCGAGGGGCTCGGCGACGCGGCCGCGAACGCGAGCGAATACGAGTCGGAGCTGCGCGGCCTCTTCGGCGACGACGCGGAGTGGCCCCGGCTCGACCTCGTCATGCTCGGCATGGGCGACGACGGCCACACGGCCTCGCTCTTCCCGGACACGGCCGCGCTCGCCGAGACGCGCGCGTGGGTCGCCGCCAACTGGGTCGAGAAGCTCGGCGCGTGGCGCGTCACGCTGACCGCTTCGTCCGTCAACGCCGCGCGCCACGTCCTCTTCCTCGTCGTCGGCGGGGGCAAGGCCGAACGCCTGCGCGAAGTCCTGAAGGGCGAGCGCGACCCCGCGCGGCTCCCTTCGCAGTCGATACGGCCGCGCGACGGCACGCTCGAATGGTTCGTCGACCGCGCCGCCGCTGCGCGGCTCGGGTGAGACCGCGCCACACACTTTTAACCCCTCACCGTTTAACCGCCTGATGCCGAACATAGAACAGGAAAGGCTCCGCGAGGAGCACGACTCGCCCGTACCACCCTGGCGAAAGTGGGGGCCGTACGTGTCGGAGCGCGCGTGGGGGACGGTGCGCGAGGACTACTCGGCGGACGGGAACGCGTGGGCCTACTTCCCGCACGACCACGCGCGTTCGCGCGCCTACCGCTGGGGCGAGGACGGGCTGGCCGGCATCTGCGACCGCTATCAGGTGCTCTGCTTCTCGCTCGCGCTCTGGAACGGGCGCGACCCCGTCCTGAAGGAGCGTCTGTTCGGCTGCGTCGGCTCGGAGGCGAACCACGGCGAGGACGTGAAGGAGTACTACTTCTACCTCGACTCGACGCCGACGCACTCCTACATGAAGTTTCTCTACAAGTACCCGCAGGAGCCCTACCCCTACGAGAAACTCATCGACGAGAATCGCGCGCGCGGGCAGCACGCGCCCGAGTACGAACTGCTCGACACGGGCGTCTTCGACGAAGACCGCTACTTCGACGTTTTCGTCGAGTACGCGAAGGCCGGCCCCGAGGACATAGTCGTCCGCGTCGAAGTCTTCAACCGCGGCCCAGAGGACGCGCCGCTCCACCTCCTGCCGCAGCTCTGGTTCCGCAACACTTGGGCGTGGGGCCCCGACGCGCTCCCCGAGCCGTCCATCACGCTCGGCCCCTCGGGCCCCGGCTTCACGAGCCTCGAAGCGATTGACGCGGGGCCGTTGCCGGGGCTCCCCTTCGAGTATCGTCTGGGCAAGCGCCACCTCTACGCCGAGGCGGGCGCGCACGCACTCTTCACCTTCAACGAGACCAACAACCCGCGCATCTGGGGCGCGCAGGCGCGAAGCCGCAAGCCCTACGTCAAGGACGCCTTTCACCGACACGTCGTCGCGGGCGAGCGCGCGGCCGTCAACCCCGAGCCGGAGGGGACGAAGGCGTGTCTGCACTACGCGAACCTGAACGTCCCGGCCGGCGGCTCGGTCGTCGTGCGGCTGCGTCTGACGGACGCGCCTTCGGCCGAGCCGCTGCGCGACGCGGACGAGGTCGTCGCCCTGCGCCGCCGCGAGGCCGACGAGTACTACGCGGAGATACACCCGCCGCGCGCGACCGAGGACGAGCGGCGCGTGCAGCGTCAGGCGCTGGCGGGGATGCTCTGGACGAAGCAGATTTATCTCTTCGACGTGAACGTCTGGCTCGACGGCGACAACCCGGCGTGGCCGCCGCCCGAATCGCGCAAGGGGATTCGCAACGTCCACTGGAAGCACGTCAACTCGATGCGCGTGCTCTCGATGCCCGACAAGTGGGAGTACCCGTGGTTCGCCGCGTGGGACTTGGCCTTTCACTGCGTGCCGCTCGCGCTCGTCGATGCGGAGTTCGCAAAGGAGCAGCTCTGGGTGCTCCTCTTCGAGCAGTTCCAGCACCCGAACGGGCAGATACCCGCGTACGAGTGGGAGTTCTCAGACCTCAACCCGCCCGTCCACGCGTGGGCCGTCTGGCGCGTCTACAACATGGACAGGCTTCGCTCGGGCGTGGCCGACCGTGATTTTCTTGAGCGGTGCTTTCACAAGCTGCTCATCAACTTCGCGTGGTGGGTGAACAAGGTTGACGGGGAGGGGAACAACGTCTTCGAGGGCGGCTTCCTCGGGCTCGACAACATCACGCTGCTCGACCGCAGTCAGCCCCTCCCGAACGGCACGCGTCTGGAGCAGTCGGACGCGACCGGCTGGATGGGGATGTTCTGCCTCAACCTGATGCGCATCGCGCTCGAACTGGCGAAGGAGAATCGCGTCTACGAGGCGCTGGCGACCAAGTTCTTCCAGCACTACGCCTACATCGGCGCGGCGATGAAGCAGAAGCACACGGGCGCGGGCGGCGTCATCGAGATGTGGAGCGAGCGCGACAAGTTCTTCTACGACGTGCTCTCACGCGCCGACGGCAGCTACCAGAAGTTCCGCGTGCGCTCGCTCGTCGGTCTCATCCCGCTCTACGCCATCGAGCGTCTGGAGGAGGACTGGATAGAGCCGTTCCCGGAGTTCCGCGCGGGGCTCGACTGGTTCCTGAAGAACCGGCAGGACGTTGTCCAGCGTTCCGTGACGACCGTCGAGCACGACGGCAAGCGCGTACACGTCCTCGCCGTCGTCAACCCGGAGCAGATGCGCGGGCTTTTGGAGCGCGTGTGGGACCCGACCGAGTTCCGCTCCGAGTACGGGCTGCGCAGCCTCTCGAAGTTCCACGAGCAGCACCCGTTCCGCCTCGGCGGCGCGCAGGTCGGCTACGAGCCGGCCGAGTCGCGCGAGATGCTCAAGGGCGGCAACTCCAACTGGCGCGGCCCCGTCTGGTTCCCGACGACCTTCATGATGATCGAATGCCTGCGCAAGCTCGGGAAGGCTTACGGCCGGCAGTTCGAGATCGAGAGCCCCGTCCCGGGCGAGCCGCCCGTCAAGCTCGACGAGATGGCGCGCGGCTTCGCCGACCGCCTGATAAGCATCTTCACGCGCGACGAGAATGGCCGCCGCCCCGCCCACGGCTGGTACGACAAATTTCAGAACGACCCGCACTGGCGCGACCTCCTGCTCTTCTACGAATACTTCCACGGCGACACGGGCATGGGGCTCGGCGCATCGCACCAGACCGGCTGGTCGGGCCTCGTCGCCTCGCTCATAGACGAGTGGCGCAAATAGGCGAGAGTGTTAAGCAGGTCGGAACCACCTTTGAACCTCAACGTTGAGGCTTTTTTCTCGGAAGTTGAGGTTCTGAGCCGCAACGTCCGAGCTTTTTTCTCGAACTTTGAGGCTCGGAGCCGCGACTTTCCGGCTTTTTTCTCGAAAGTCGGGGCTCCGAGGGGGAACCTCCGAGCTTTTTTCTCGGAATTCGGGGTTCTGAGCCGGAACGTTCCGGCTCGGAGGTCGAAACTTCCACCTTTTTTCCTCAACATTACGCCTCGAAGCCGCAACTCTCCGGCTCCGGACACGAAAGCCCACAGGTCGGGGCGGTTCGTCCCCTTCAAATACCACCCGGCGGCCTCTCTAAGCCACAAATATTCAACAGTTTAGCTCTACAACCCCGTCGCCCGGCGGGGCGTCTAACCAATCTTGACAAAAAAGTCAGGTATGACTAGTATGGCTCTCGCGTTAGAGATTTGCGGCCGGTTTACGGGTGTTTTATGAAGGTCTCGGCACAGGAAGAGTACGGTTTGCGGTGCCTCTTGCAGTTGGCGAGGCTGGGGGCGGGCGAGTTCCTGACGCTCGGGCAGATCGCCGAGCGCGAGGGGCTGTCGCAGGCCAACGCGGGGAAGGTGCTCTGGCTCTTGAACAAGGCCGGGCTCGTCACCTCGATTCGCGGGACGAAGGGCGGCTACATGCTCGCGCGCCCGGCGGGCGAGGTTCGTCTGAGCGAGGTCATCAAGGTGCTCGACACGGGCGAGGTCGACGGGCACTGCAAGACCTACCCGGGCGTGCTCGACTCGTGCGTACACACGGGCGACTGCGGCATCCGCTCGGTCATCGTCAACGTCCACGAGGCCGTCGAGCGCGCGCTCTCGGGCATCACGCTGGCGCAGGTGCTCGGGTCGGAGCAGAAGACCGACGCGATGCTCCACCAGATTCAGGGCGTGCGGCCGGGCGCGGCGCAGGCGTCGGAGGGCGCGCAGTGAGTTTCGGAAGATTTGTCGAAGAGGCTTTTTAGGGAAGCGGGTATCAGATGAGCACAATCGAGCTACTTACAAACAAAGAGTACAAGTACGGCTTCGTCACAGACATCGAGTCGGACATGATTCCGCGGGGTCTGACGGAGGACACCGTCCGCCTCATCTCCGAGAAGAAGGGCGAGCCGGAGTGGATGCTTGAGTTCCGCCTCAAGGCGTATCGCCAGTTTCTCAAGATGCGCGAGCCGAAGCACTGGCCCAACCTCAAGTACCCCGAGGTCGATTATCAGGACATCATCTATTACAGCGCGCCGAAGCAGAAGGCGTCGAAGGCGAGCCTCGACGAAGTCGACCCCGAGCTGCTGCGCACCTTCGAGAAGCTCGGCATCCCCCTGAACGAGCAGAAGCAGCTTGCCAACGTCGCGGTGGACGCCGTCTTCGACTCGGTCTCGGTGGCGACGACCTACAAGGAGAAGCTCAAGAAGCACGGCGTCATCTTCTGCTCGTTCACAGAGGCGATTAAGGACTACCCCGACCTCATCAAGAAGTACCTCGGCTCGGTCGTGCCCGTCGGCGACAACTTCTTCGCGGCGCTCAACAGCGCGGTCTTCTCCGACGGCTCGTTCGTCTTCGTGCCGAAGGGCGTCCGCTGCCCGATGGAGCTTTCGACCTACTTCCGCATCAACAATCAGGAGTCCGGCCAGTTCGAGCGCACGCTCGTCGTCGCCGAAGAGGGCGCGTACGTCTCCTACCTCGAAGGCTGCACCGCGCCGCAGTTCGACAAGAACCAACTGCACGCGGCCGTCGTCGAGCTGATCGCGCTGGACGACGCCGAGATTAAATACTCGACGGTGCAGAACTGGTACGCGGGCGACGAGCAGGGCGTGGGCGGCATTTACAACTTCGTCACCAAGCGCGGCGCGTGCCGCGGGCGCAACTCGAAGATTTCGTGGACGCAGGTCGAGACCGGGTCAGCGATTACTTGGAAGTACCCTTCGTGCATCCTGCAGGGCGACAACTCCATCGGCGAGTTCTACTCGGTGGCGCTGACGAACCACGCGCAGCAGGCCGACACCGGCACGAAGATGATTCACATCGGGAAGAACACGCGCTCGACCATCATCTCGAAGGGCATCTCGGCGGGTCGCTCGAACAACTCTTACCGCGGGCTCGTCAAGGTGCTCGCGGGCGCGGAGGGCGCGCGCAACTACACGCAGTGCGACTCGATGCTCATCGGCCAGCGTTGCAGCGCGAACACGTTCCCCTACATCGAGGTGATGAACAACACCGCGCGCGTCGAGCACGAGGCGACGACCTCGCGCATCAGCGAGGAGCAGCTCTTCTACCTCCAGCAGCGCGGCATCTCGCAGGAGGACGCCGTCTCGCTCATCATCAACGGCTTCTGCAAAGACGTCTTCCGCGAACTGCCGATGGAGTTCGCCGTCGAAGCGCAGCGCCTGCTCGGCATGAAGCTTGAGAACAGCGTCGGCTAAGAAAGTATCGGAGAAACTTACTGTGTTAGAGATTCGAGATTTGCACGCGACGGTTGAGGGCAAGGAGATACTGCGCGGCATCAATTTGACGGTCAACAAGGGCGAGATTCACGCCATCATGGGGCCGAACGGCTCGGGGAAGTCCACGCTGGCGAAGATTCTGGCAGGCCACCCGGCTTACGTGGTGACGAAGGGCGAGGTGCTCTTCGAGGGGCGCAACCTTCTGGAACTCGCGCCCGACGAGCGCGCGCGCGAGGGCGTCTTCCTCGCGTTCCAGTATCCCGTAGAGGTGCCGGGCGTCTCCAACGCGCAGTTCCTCCGCCTCGCCTACAACGAGAAGAAAAAGCACCGCGGCGAAGAGGAGCTTGACCCGCTGGAGTTCAAAGACCTGCTCGCGGAGCGCGCGAAGGTCGTCGAGATGGACGCCGGCCTGATGTCGCGCTCGGTCAACGAGGGCTTCTCGGGCGGCGAGAAGAAGCGCAACGAGATTTTGCAGATGGCCGTGCTTGAGCCCAAGCTCGCCGTGCTCGACGAGACCGACTCCGGGCTCGACATCGACGCGCTGCGCATCGTCTCCGAAGGTGTCAACAAGCTGCGCACGCCCGAGAACGCGGTCGTCCTCGTCACGCACTACCAGCGCCTGCTCAACTACATCGTGCCCGACCACGTCCACGTCCTCTACAAAGGGCGCATCGTGCGCACCGGCGGCAAGGAGCTGGCGCTCGAACTCGAAGAGAAGGGTTACGACTGGCTCAAGGAAGCCGTCGCCAGCGCCTAGAACAAGAGTCAAATTTAATGTCACAGGCGGTCAAGGAAAAGAACATCTACGCGGACGCCTTCCGCGAATTCTCAGGGCGGCGCGCGGGCGAGCCCGGCTGGGTCGCGCGTCTGCGCGAGGGCGCGTTCGAGCAGTTCGAGGCGGCGGGCTTTCCGACGACGGACGACGAGGATTGGAAGTATACGAGCGTCGCGCCGCTCGCGCGCAGGGCGTTCGTGCCGGCGGCCGGGGCGGTCGAGCTTGAGAGCGCGGCCGTCGAGACGTTCGTCTCGGCCGAAGCGCGGAGTAGCCGCCTGGTCTTTGTTAACGGCGTCTTCAACCCTGAGCTTTCGTCGCTCGAAGCGATTCCGGAGGGCGTCGTCGTCGAAGACCTCGGCGCGGCGCTCGCGGGCGAGCACGCCGGAGTCGTCCGCGAACATCTCGGCAGGCTCTCCGGCGAGCGCGGCGACGCCTTCTCGGCGCTCAACACGGCGTTCGCGGGCGGCGGCGCTTTCGTCTACGTGCCCAGGAACGTCGAAGTCGCCGCGCCCGTCCAGCTACTCTTCCTGACGGCGGCGGGCGAGGGCGGCTCGGCCGTCTTCCCGCGCGTGCTCGTCGTGGCCGAGCGCCACAGCCGGCTCGACCTCATCGAGTCGTACGCCGCGCTCGAAGGCGACGCCGAATACTTCACCGACGCGGTCGTCGAGGTCTTCGTCGGCGAGGGCGCGGGCGTCACGCACTACAAGGTGCAGGACGAGGGCGGCGGGGCCTTCCACGTCGGCTCGACGCGCGCCGACGTTGCGCGCGACGGCGCGTACGAGTTGACGACGGTCACGCTCGGCGCGCGGCTCTCGCGACACGGCATCGAAGTCCTGCTCGGGAGCGAGGGCGCGTCGTGCCGCGTGGACGGGCTCTACATCGTCGGCACGGGGCAGCACGCCGACACGCACTCGATCATCGACCACCGCGTGCCGCGCTGCACCAGCCGGCAGAACTACAAGGGCATCCTCGACGGGCGCTCGCGCGCCGTCTTCAACGGCCGCGTCTTCGTCCGCGAGGGCGCGCACCAGACCGACGCGCAGCAGAGCAACAAGAACCTCCTGCTCTCTTCGGAGGCGCGCGTCGACACCAAGCCGCAGCTCGAAATCTTCAACGACGACGTGAAGTGCTCGCACGGCGCGACCGTCGGCCAGCTCGAAGAGGAGGAGCTGTTCTACCTCCTCAGCCGCGGCCTCCACCCAGACCTCGCGCGCAACCTCCTGACTTACGGCTTCGCCGAGGAGATCGTCGCGAGCATCAAGTTCGAGTCCATCCGCGCGCAGTTGGACGGGGCTATCCTGAACCGCCTGCACGCGCGGCTTGAGGCGTGAGAGTTTTGAAGGCGTGAGCCGAGAGTTGAAAAGATGATAGCGACAGAGAAGACAATCGAAGAGGGAACCGCAGCACCGGGCGCGGCGTGGGACGTGGCGAGCGTGCGCGAGGACTTCCCCGTGCTCGGGCAGACGGTCAACGGCAAGCCGCTCGTCTACCTCGACAACGCGGCGTCGTCGCAGGTGCCGCGCATCGTCATCGAGCGCGGCTCGAAGTACCTGCGCGAGGAGCACTCGAACATACACCGCGGCGTCCACTACCTGAGCCAGCGCGCGACCTCTGCCTACGAGGGCGCGCGCGAGAAGGTCAGGCGCTTCCTCAACGCGCGCGAGGCGCGCGAGTGCATCTTCGTGCGCGGCGTCACGGAGGGCGTCAACCTCGTCATGCACGGCTACGGGCGCAAGTTCGTGAACGAGGGAGACGAAATCATCGTCTCCGAGATGGAGCACCACTCGAACCTCGTCCCGTGGCAGATGCTCTGCGAGGAGAAGGGCGCGCGGCTGCGCGTCATCCCGATGAACGACCGGGGCGAGCTGATACTCGAAGAGTTCGACGCGCTTCTCAACGAGCGCACCAAGCTCGTCTGCGTCGGCCACGTCTCGAACTCGCTCGGCACCGTCAACCCGGTCAAGGAGATTACCGCGCGCGCGCACAAGCAGGGCGTGCCCGTGCTCGTGGACGGGGCGCAGGGCGCGCCGCACCTGAAGGTTGACGTGCAGGATTTGGGCTGCGACTTCTACGCCGTCTCGGGGCACAAGATGTTCGCGCCGACGGGCAGCGGCGTCCTCTACGGGCGCGCGGAGCTTCTGGAGAAGATGAACCCGTTTCTCGGCGGCGGCTCGATGATTCGCACCGTCACCTTCGAGCGGAGCACGTACGCGGCCATCCCCGACAAGTTCGAGGCGGGGACGCCGGCCATCGCCTCGGCCATCGGGCTCGGCGCGGCGATTGACTATCTCAACGGCATCGACCGCGAGGCGGCGCACGCGCACGAGCGGGAGCTTCTGCGCTACGCGACGGAAAAACTCTCGGCGGTCGAGGGCGTCCGCATCATCGGGACGGCGCGCGAGAAGGCGAGCGTGCTCGGCTTCGTCATAGAGGGGATTCACCCGCACGACATCGGGACGATACTCGACCACGAGGGCGTCGCCATCCGCGCCGGCCACCACTGCGCGCAGCCCGTGATGCAGCATTTCAACGTGCCGGCGACCGCGCGCGCGTCCTTCGCTTTTTACAACACGAAGGAAGAGGTGGATATTTTAATCGAGGCTGTCGGTAAAGTCGTCGAGGTCTTGGGCTGAGATGTCATCACTCTTAGAGCTGTACAACGAACAGATTCGCGAGCACGAGAAGAAGCCGCGGAATTTCGGCAAGCTGGCGACGGCGAACCGCTCCGCCGAAGGCCACAACACCACCTGCGGCGACCACTTCTTCGTTTACCTCAACGTCGAGGAAGGCGTCATCAAGGAGATCAGCTTCGAGGGCGAGGGCTGCGCCATCGCCAAGGCTTCCGCGAGCATGATGACGCGCAGCGTGAAGGGCAAGTCGCGCGGCGAGGTCGAGACGATTTTCAACGAGTTCCACCGCATGGTTCTGGGCGAGCTGGATACCGAAACCACCCCCCACCACCTCGGACATTTGACGGTCTTTAGCGGCGTGCGTAAGTTCCCGGTGCGGGTGAAGTGCGCGAGCCTCTCGTGGCACACCATGCACGCGGCGCTCGAAGGCGAAGAGACGACTTCGACGGAAGACCTCGGCCCCGCGCTCAACGCGGAGGAGTTGCCCGTCTGACAGTCGCGTCGCAAGTCCGGCGAGTAGAGATGAGACGGCCACGGCGGCCGTCTCATCTCTTTTTGAGTTAGCCTCCGCGCCGCTGTACAATGCGGCATCAACCGCACTTCGGAGTCTTGGCCCGCATGAACATCCGTCTGATAGAGCTGCGCGAGATACGCCTGCGCCTCGTCCACTTCTTCGAGACGAGCTTCGGGCGCACCATCGAGCGCCGCATCATGCTCGTCCGCGCCGTGGACGCCGACGGCGCCGAAGGCTGGGGCGAATGTACGGCCGGCGAGGGCCCCTTCTACAGCGAAGAGTGGATTGACTCCGCGTGGGAGGTGACTCGGCTCTTTCTCGCGCCGATGGTGCTCGGCCGCGAAGTCGAAGGCGCGGCGGAGGTCGGCGCACTGATGCGGCGCGCGCGCGGCAACCGCATGGCGAAGGCCTCCATCGAGACGGCGTGCTTTGACCTTGAGGCGAAGCGCGCGGGCGTCCCGCTCTGGCGACACCTCGGCGGCGTGCGGCGCGAGATTCCGTGCGGCGTCTCCATCGGCATACAGGACACGCCCGAACAGCTTCTCGAAAAGATCGAGCAGGAACTCGCCGCCGGCTACCAGCGCATCAAGATAAAGATTAAGCCGGGCTGGGACAGAGAGATTGTCGAGACGGTTCGCGCGCGCTTCCCGGAAATACGGCTGATGGTTGACGCCAACTCCGCCTACACGCTCGACGACGCGCCGACGCTGCGCGCGCTCGACGAGTTCGGGCTGATGATGATCGAGCAGCCGCTCGCCTACGACGACCGCGAAGACCACGCGAAGCTGCAACGCCAGATCAAGACGCCCGTCTGTCTGGACGAGTCCGTGCGCTCGGCCGAGGACGCGCGCAAGGCGATTGAGCTGGGCGCGTGCCGCATCGTCAACGTCAAGCTCGGCCGCGTCGGCGGGCACGCCGAGGCCGCGCGCGTCGAGGCGGTCTGCCGCGAGGCGGGCGTGCCCGTCTGGTGCGGCGGGATGCTTGAGTCAGGTATCGGCCGCGCGCACAACATCGCGATGGCGACGCTCGGCGGCTTCACGCTCCCGGGCGACGTTTCGGCCAGCTCGCGCTACTGGGCCGAGGACATCATCGAGCCCGAAGTCACCGTCACCCCGCGCGGGACAATCGTCGCTTCGGACGCGCCGGGGCTCGGCTTTGAAATCAAGCGCGACCTCGTCGAAGCCCTGACGGTGCGCTCCGAAAAACTCTCCGCCGCCTGAAGCCTGAACATGCCCTTCGAGCCGAACAGCCCGGACGCGGGTCGTCTACTCCGACACTTCGAGACGCGTCGCGGCGAGATTCTGTCGCTCGCCCGCCAACTCTGCGAGATAGAGTCGCCCTCGGGCGACGGCGAGGGCAGCACGGCGGCCGTCAACCTGTTCGCGGATGCCGTGCGCGACCTCGGCGTCGCCGACTCAATCGAGCGTGTGAACGCGCCCGACGGTTACGGCGAGCACCTCGTCCTGCGCGCCTTCGGCGACGCGGCCGGCTCCGGCGACGGTGCCGCGCGCCCGCTCGTCCTGCTCGGCCACACCGACACCGTCCACCCGCGCGGCACGCTGGCCGAGATGCCGTGGCGCGAGACCGAGGGGCGCATCCACGCCCCCGGCGTCTACGACATGAAGGCCGCCTGCGCCGCCGCGCTCGAAGCCGTGGCCGCCTGCCGCGCGCTCGGCTTCGCGCCGCGCCGTCCGGTCGTGATGCTGCTGACGTGCGACGAGGAGTCGGGCAGCTTCAGCGGGCGCGAGCTGGTCGAGCGCGAGGCGCGCGGGGCCGAGTGCGTGCTCGTGCTTGAGCCGCCCGCGCCGGGCGGGCGCGCGAAGACCGCGCGCAAGGGGACGGGCATCTTTACGCTCTCGGTCGAGGGGCGCGCGGCGCACGCCGGGCTTGAGCCCGAGAAGGGCGTGAGCGCCGTCCTCGAAATCGCGCGACAGATAGAGCGCGTCCACACGCTCGCGCGCCCCGAAGCGGGGACGACCGTCAACGTCGGCACCGTCAGGGGCGGCACGCACGCCAACGTCGTCCCCGCCGAGGCGTCGGCCGAGATAGACGTGCGCTTCAGCACCGCCGAAGAGGCCGGCCGGCTCGACGAGGCGATTCGCGGCCTCGCGCCGTTCGACTCGCGCGCGCGGCTCCGCGTCGGCGGCGGCATCAACCGCCCGCCGATGGAGCGCACGCCGGCCGTCGGCGAACTCTTCCGGAAGGCGCGGCACGTCGCCGCGTCGCTGGGGCTGGAGCTGGGTGAGGCGAGCGTCGGCGGCGCGTCGGACGGCAACTTCGCCGCCGCCTGCGGCGCGGCCGTGCTCGACGGGCTCGGCATCGACGGCGACGGCGCGCACGCCGCGCACGAACACATACGCGCGGACGCCGTCGTGCCCCGCGCCGCGCTTCTGGCCGCGCTCGTCGCGAGCCTTTGAGTGGGAAGGTGGAGGAGGGGCCGTGAGACTCTGCCGGGCCGAAACCGACGAACAGGTCGAGGAGGCGCGCCGTCTCTTCAAGGAGTACGAAGAGGCGACCGGCGTCGACCTCTGCTTCCAGAATTTCGCGGAGGAGCTGGCCGCGTTGCCCGGCGGTTACGAGCCGCCGGCAGGGCGTCTGATTCTCGGCTACGTCGAAGACGAGGTGGCCGGCTGCGTCGCGCTACGGAGGCTGGAGGAGGGCGTCTGCGAGATGAAGCGGCTCTACGTGCGGCCGGCCTTTCGCGGGACGGGGCTCGGCCGCAAACTCGCGGAGGCCGTCATCGGCGAGGCGGTCGAGATCGGCTACGAACGCATGCGCCTCGACACGCTCCCGCAGATGAGCGCCGCCATCGCGATGTATCGCACGCTCGGCTTCCGCGAGATTGAAGCCTACCGGTTTAACCCGGTCGGCGGAAGCCTCTTCATGGAGTTGAGCCTGAGTTGACCCGGCCGCCCGACAAAACGCGAGAGCAAAAACTTATGACCGCCAGACACACCTTCGCCAGACTGCTGCTCGTCCTGCTCTTCTTCGTCTCGCCCGCCGCGCCGTTGTTGAACGCCGGAGCGGGCGCGGGAGTCGCGCGCGCGGCGTCGCGACTGCCGGTGCGGGCGCGGCGCGGGATGGTCGCCTCGACCGACCGCATCGCCTCGCAGGTGGGCGTCGATGTCATGAAGCGCGGCGGCAACGCCGTGGACGCGGCCGTCGCGGTCGCCTTCGCGCTCGCGGTGACGTACCCGGCGGCGGGGAATTTAGGGGGCGGCGGCTTCATGATGATTCGACTGCGCGACGGCCGCACGACCGCCATCGACTACCGCGAGATGGCCCCGGCCGCCGCGCACCGCGACGTATACCTCGACGCGCGCGGCGAGCTTATCAAAGGCGAGGGCGGCTCGCTCGTCGGCTACCGCGCGTCGGGCGTCCCCGGCACGGTCGCCGGGATGGAGCTGGCGCTCAAAAAGTACGGCTCGGGGCGTCTCACTTGGGCGCAGCTCGTCGAGCCCGCGCGCCGCCTCGCGGCCGACGGCTTCCCGCTCTCCTACGGCCTCGCGCGCTCGCTCAAGGCCACCGCGAAGGATTTGAACGTCTACCCCGAGTCGAAGAAGGTCTACACCGACAACGGCCGGCTGCGCGAGGAGGGCGAGGTGTGGCGACAGCCCGAGCTGGCCGCGACCTTCACGCGGATGCAGCGGCTCGGGCCCCGCGAGTTCTACGAGGGGCGCACCGCGCGGCTCATCGCCGAAGACATGCGCGCGCACAACGGCCTCATCACGCTCGAAGACATGAAGGGCTACGTCGCCAAAGAGCGCGAGCCGGTGCGTTCGACTTACCGCGGCTTCGAGGTCGTCTCGATGCCGCCGCCTTCGTCGGGTGGCGCGGTGCTCATCGAGATGCTCAACATCCTCGAAGGCTTCGATTTGCGCAACATGGGGGCCTCTTCGTCCGAGCGCTACCACGCGCAGACCGAGGCGATGCGCCGCGCCTTCGCAGACCGCGCCGAGTACATGGGCGACTCCGACTTCGTCAAAGTCCCCGTCGCCGGGCTGATTGATAAGTCTTACGCCGAGCGCCTTCGCAAAGGCATCAGCATGAGCCGCGCCTCGACGAGCGCGGAGGTCAAGGCGGGCCGGCCCGCGGGCGCGGAGTCCGAGGAGACGACGCACTTCACGGTCGTGGACGCCGAGGGGAACTGCGTCTCGAACACCTACACGCTCAACGACAGCTACGGCTCGAAGGTCGTGATGAAGGGGACGGGCATCCTCATGAACGACGAGATGGACGACTTCGCGGCCAAGCCGGGGACGCCCAACATGTTCGGGCTCATACAGGGCGAGCGCAACGCGGTCGCGCCGCGCAAGCGCCCGCTCTCGGCCATGACGCCGACCTTCGTGCTGCGCAAGGACGGCGCGCTCTGGTTCGCGGTCGGCAGCCCCGGCGGCCCCACCATCATCAACACGGTCTTACAGGTCATCGTCAACGTCGTGGACTTCGACATGAACATCCAGCAGGCCGTCGACGCCCCGCGCATCCACCACCAATGGCTCCCCGACCAGATAACCTACGAGCCGTTCGGGATGAGCGCCGACACCTTCCGCGCGCTCGAATCGCGCGGCCACCGCTTCGTCGACCGCCCGCGCTACATGGGCGACGCGCACGCCGTCATGATCGAGGAGGGAACCGGCGTCCGCCTCGGCGCCAGCGACCCGCGCAACTACGGCGAGTCGGTCGGCTACTAACGACTAATGCAACTCAGGAGTGAACGGCTTTGAGAATTAAGACAGTCATGGCGGCGATGTTGTGCGCGTGCGTCGCCGCACCATCCCTGTTCGGCACACGCGCGTCGGCGCGGGCGGCGGAGTCGCCGGTGATAAGGGAGGCCGCGGCCGCGCCGGTCTTTAAGGACGAGGAGCGGCACGCGGAGCTGCGCGCGCGGCGCGAGAGGGTGGCGGCCAAACTCGGGCCGAACTCTCTGCTGGTGCTCTTCAGCGCGGAGCCGCGCGTCTACACGAACGACGTGGACTACGAGTTCCGGCAGGAGAACAACCTCTACTACCTGACGGCGCTCAAGCAGAAGGGCGCGACGCTCGTCATCTGGACGGGCGCGCGAGGGGAGCCGCGCGAAATCCTCTTCCTGCCGCGCCGCAACCCGGCGACCGAGACGTGGGACGGGCGCATGTACTCGCCCGAGGACGCGCGCGCCGCGTCCGGCGTCGGCGAAATCTGGGACGCGCGACAGTTCGAGCCCTTCATGGCCGCCGTCCGCGCGCGCCGCGCGTTCGCCCCCGCGCCCGAAGCCGTCCTGCTCCCGGCGGCCGGGGCGCAAGCCTCCGCGCCGGCTTTGGAAAATCTCTACGCCGCGATGGCGAAGAACGAGGCCACGCTCTACCTGCTGCTGAACGGCGAGCACAACCGCGAGTACGCGCGCGAGCAGGCGTTCTCCGCCGCGTGGGCGAGCGTGAATACGAGCGGCATGAGCGTGCGCTCGGCGTGGAACGTCTTCGCGGAGCTGAGGATGAGAAAGTCGCCCTACGAGCTGCGGCTCATGCAGCACGCGGTCGACATCAGCATCGAGGGGCACCAGCGCTCGCAGGCGGTCGCGGCGCGCGCGCAGTGGGAGTACGAGGTCGAGGCCGAGCTCGACTACACCTACAAGCGGCGCAACGCGGACAACTGGGGCTACCCTTCCATCGTCGGGTGCGGCCCGAACGGCACGACGCTCCACTATCAGGAGTCGCAGGGGCGCGTCCGTCCCGGCGACCTGCTGCTGATGGACGCGGGCGCGGAGTACGAGCACTACTCGGCGGACGTGACGCGCACTTTCCCCGTCTCGGGCAAGTTCACCCCGGCGCAGGCCGAGGTCTACAACGTCGTGCTCGCGGCGCAGGAGGCGGCCTTCGCCGCCATCAAGCCGGGCGCGGACTTTTCCGACCCGCACAACGCGGCGACCGAGGTCATCAAGGACGGGCTGCTCCGGCTCGGGCTCATCACCGAGAAGAACAGCCTGCAGTACCGCGTCTGGTTCATGCACGGCACTTCGCACTGGCTCGGGATGAACGTCCACGACGTGAGCACGCGCGACTCGAAGCTCGACGCGGGGATGGTCTTCACGGTCGAGCCGGGCATCTACGTCCGCCCCGACGCGCTCGACAATTTGCCGAAGACGCCCGAGAACCAGAAGTTCATCGCGGCCGTCCGCCCGGCGTTCGAGAAGTACAAGGGTGTCGGCGTGCGTATCGAGGACGACGTGGTGGTGACGGCCGACGGCTTCCGCAACCTCTCGGCGGCGCTCCCGCGCACGGTCGCCGACGTGGAGGCTTTCATCGCGCGCGCCCAGAAGGAGGTGCGCGTCGGCCTCCTCCTCCCGCGGCGCTGGCGCGACGGCGTCTAGGCGTCCGGGCGGGGCGGTCGGGGGGGCGGGGCGGCGGGTCAGGGCGTGGCGGTGCGCCGAATCTTCTCTTCGAGGTGGGATGAGAAGAAGCCTCTGTACTTCTCCTGCAAGTCCGCGCGCCGCCAGTCCTGTCCGGTGATGCGTCGGCGGCAGCCGCGCGCGCCGCAGCGGCATTCCAGCTCGTAGTCGTCGTCGTCTGTGGTCGCCCAGTCGTGCGTCAGTTCCTCGCCGGCGGCGACCGCGCGCGTCGCGACGAAGACGATCTGGCCGCGCACGCCGACGTTCGGGTCGCACGAGTGGTTGCTGAAGATCATCGAGCCCTCGCGCTCCTCTTCCGCGAGCGGGCCGATGAAGAGGTCTTCCGCCACCTGAATCTCGGCCGCGCGGTACCACCCGGGCATCGCGCGCAGCGTCTCGCGGCCGAAGACGTAGCCGCCCTTCACGCAGACCAGCTCGCCCTCGGCGAACGCCTCGCGGGCGAACAGACCCCGCCCGTGAATCGGGCTCTCCCTCACTTCGGCCTTCGGCGAGATGTAGGAAAGGTTCGGCATCAGCTTACTCGCCGCCCGTCACTCATAGCTCAAAGCCTCGACCGGGTCTTGTCTGGCCGCGCGCAGCGCCGGGTAGAGCGCGCCGAGCGTGCCGCCGAGCAGCCCGATGACGAGCGAGACGAGAATCCACTTGGGCTCGATGTCCACGGTGAGCGAGGTCGTGCGCATGACGACGAAGCGCGCGGCGAGCGTCAGCACGACGCCGAAGACGACGCCGAGCACGCTGACGAAGAGCGCCTCCTGCTCGATGACCCACGCCACGCGCGCGTTCGACATCCCGAGCGACTTGAGCACGCCTATCTGGCGCGTGCGCTCGGTGACGGTCGTGTACATCGCGAGCAGGATGACGAGCATGCTGATGACGGCCGCGACGCCGACGACCACGTCGATGAACACGTCGAGCGCCGGCACGCTCGAAGCGTAAAGCTCGGGCAAATCGCGCGTGAAGATGAGCTGGTCGTCGGGGAAGGCGGCGTGGATGCGCTCGGCGACCGCGTCCTGCTCGGCCGGGTTGTTGACCGAGACGAGGACGGCCGTCGCCATGTCGTGCGCGTCGTTGCCCGCGTTCTCCTGCAAGGTCGAGAGCGGGATTTTGATGCGCGCGCCGCCCGGCGGCTCGTAGAAGCCGACGATGCGGAAGTCGCGCCCGAAGAGCTTGACCGCGTCGCCCACCTTCGCCTTCCGCTGCTCGCGCCAGATCGTGTCCACTATCGCCTCGTCGCCCGACTGGAGCGCGCGCCCCTCGATGACGCGCAGTCCCGAGAGTTGCGCGTAGCGCTCGAACGGGACGCCGTCGATGACGCGCATGCCGAAGCCCGAGTCGCTCGTGTCCGTGCTCTGCGCGACCGCCGTGGCGACGCGCACGCCGGGCAATTTCTGCACCTCGTCGGCGCGCGAGACGGGCATCTGGAGCCGCTGCCCGCTGCCGAAGCCGGTCGTGCCCGACGGGCGCAGCATGACCTCCGCGCCGACTTCGGACTCGCGCCGGCCGCGCTCGCGCAGCACGCCGTGCGCGAGCCCCACGGTGAACGCAATCAGCAGGACGCCGACGGCCACGCCGAGGACGCTGACGAAGGTGCGCGCCGGGCGGTGCGTCATGTTGGCGAGAACAAGATTGTCCATAACTCCCCTCAGTCGCGGGTGGCGCTCGACCGCCTTGCGGAACGCGGCCGGCGCGGTGTGGCGGATGAGCATCAGCAGCCCCACCAGCGCCCAGACGATCATCGACGCCTTGCGCACGATGCCGATGGTCAGCCCCGTCGCCACGGCGTAGCCGAGCGTGTGGAGGATGAAGCCCGTGCCGCCCTCGTAGACCCCGATGGTCGCCGGGACGAAGCTGAAGACGAGGTTTATCACCTTCGTCAGCGAGTCGATAATGTACGACACGGCGACGGCGGGCTCAAAGCCGAGCATCCAGAGCACGGCGGCCACCTCCGCGACGGTCGTCGCGTGCGAGAGGAAGTCGCACGCGAACATCGTGAAGAAGGCGCGCGGGCGCTTCTTGTAGAAGTCGTAGACGTTCTCCTCGACGCGCCGGAAGTTCTCGCGCTTCGACGAGAACCAGCGCGCCTTGAAGCCGCGCCGGATGAAGAAATCGACGGCCGCCGTCACCGGCATCACGTCCGAGACGACCGCCCACGCGACCAGCGCGAAGACGAACGCCATCCCGGCGGCGATGCCGTAGAGCGGCAGGCGCGCGCCGACCGGCAGGTCGTAGGTGGCGAGCATCACGAGCGCGCCGCTGGAGATGAAGAGCGCGACCGAGAGGTTGTAGAGCAGGTTGTCGACGGCGAGCGCCTGCACGGCCGAGGCCAGAGGCACGCGCTTGCGCAGCAGCGCCGCCTTCGTCGCCTCGCCGAGCACGGGGCCCGTGAAGGTGAAGAAGCTGATGGTCTCGCCGGCGAGCCGCGTGGTGTAAGCCTGCCAGAAGGTGAAGCGGCGGTGCTCGCGCGCGACCGCCGTCCGCATCGAGAGCGTCCGCAGGGCGTGACGCACGCCCGCCAGTCCGAGCAGGATGAAGAAGCCGTAGCCGATCTGGCCGAGCGCCTGAAAGATGGGTTCGAGCCCGACGGCGCGGATGAGGAAGAAGAGGAGCGACGCGCCGAAGGCGAAGGCGAGGATGTGCAGGTAGAAGAGCCGGCCGCGACGCCGCCGGCCGCCGGGCTCGCCTGACTCCCCCGACTCTTCGGGTTCGCCGCCGGCCGTGATGTGAATCTCGGCGTCGAACAGACCCTCGCGGTCTACGTCGAACTCGCCGGCCGGCCCGCGCGCGGCCGTCAAGGCTTCGCCTCCGGCGCGACCATTTTAGCGGGGGCGGTGTCGGCGACGGGGGCGTCGGCGGCTCCCGCGCCCTCGAAAATCTCTTTGACGACGCGGCCGGGGAAGTCGCGGAAGCCGCGCCGCCAGAGGACGGGCACGGGGCGCGCTCCCCCCTCCTTAAACTGGTCGGTCTGGCCGGTGAGCGCGAGCAGCGTCGGCATGAAGCTTAGAGAGTCGTAAGGCTCCTCGACCGCGAGGCCGCGCGGGACGCGCGTGCGCTCGCCGCCCGCGAGCATCATCGTCGCGTGGGTCGAGACGCGGAAGAAAGAGCCGTGATTGCCGCCCGGGTTGAAGCCGCGCACGTCGAAGTTCCAGTGGTCGTTGGCGAGGATGAGCAGGTCGCTCTCGACGAGCACACGCTGGCGGCGGCGGAAGCGGCGGATGAGCCGCTCGTCGTCCGCGAGCCCCGCCGCGTCGGGGTCGGTCGCCTCGACGGTGTGGCGCGCCAACTGCTCGTGCAGCCCGACGACCGCGTTGGAATATTTCGTCGCGTGCGCGGCGCGCAGCCACTCGGCGTCTGTGTGCCAGTCGTCGAGCCAGCGGCGGCGCTCGACGCCGGCCGGAACCGAGAAGTTCGCGTCCTCCCACAGCATGAGCGGGAGCCCCGCGCGCCACTCGACGCGGTCGAAGGTGACGCGGCCGTCCGCCGCTTGTTTGAGATTCGCGACGGGCAGGTAGCGGAGCATGAGCCGCCCGCCGTCGCCCTCGCGCGAGAGGATGAGCGCCTGACGTTCGCGCCCGCCGTAGAGCCAGACGGCCTCCCCGTTAATATCTAGTCGCTCGTCCGTCGGAAGCGCGTCGCGCAGGGACGCGGCGGGGACGCGGACGGCGACGAAATCGACGGGGCGGTTCTCGACGCCGGGCTGGACGTTGTTGCGGACGCTCAGGTCGCCGAGGAGCTGAAAGTAGTTGACGCGCACGAAGCTGCGCTCCACGTCGAGCGAGCCGTCGGGCGCGAGCGCCAGCCCCCCGCGCGCGGGGCCGGCGACGTAGTTCTGAAGCTCGTGGAGCGTGTTGTGGTCGCCCATCGCGCCCTTCGGGATGAAGTCCTCGATTCTCGCCACCGAGGGGTTGAAGCGCGCGCGGTCGAGCGCAAGCAGGTTGGCGAGCGACTGCGCGTAGGCCGTGTACTCGCGCTCGTCCGACTCCCACGAGTCGAGCCGCGCGAACTGCCGTCGCGCCTCGCGGTCGCGCCCGGCGTCGGCGTCCTCCTTCGTCCACTTCTTCGGCTGCGCCTCGACGAGCTGACGCTGGCGCTCGATGAGCCGGCGCAACGCGCCCAACTCGTCCCTGATCTCGTCGAAAGTCTGCCGCCACCCGGCGCGTCGCCGCTCGACCGTGGCGAAGAGCGCGTCGGTCGCCGCGCGTCTGACGGGCTCGGCGAGGTCGCCGCGCTTGAGTTGGAGCATCAGCGCGTGAATCACGTTGAGGTCGCTGTCGCGGAGCTGTATGGCGGCGCGCTCGTTGCCGTCGAAGTCCACGAGCGCGGTCGGGTAAGAGGTCGACTGCCCCTTGAGGTAGTAAGACTCCTCGGTCGTCGTGTAGATGAGCGGGATGAGCGGGTAGATGCCTTTGAGCGCGTAGTCGCTCAGCAGCCGCCGCTTGGTGACGACGTGATGGCCGCCGCCGGCGGCCGTGCCGAGGAACGTCACGAGGTTGTAGCCCTGACTGTAGACGCGCTCGTCGGTGTTGGTGCCGTGGTCGGAGACGAGCACGAGCGCCGTCTCCGACGCGAGCGGCGAGCGCCGGACGGCCGTCCAGACGCGGCCGACGAGCCCGTCAAGCTCCTTGAGCGCGGCGAGCTGCGTCGCGGCGTCGCGGTTGTGGTGCGCCGCGTGGTCGAAGTCGGTCGAGTAGAAGTCGAGGTAACGCACCTTCGGGTCGGCGAGTTTTTCTATCAGCTCGCGCTCCTGCTGCGCGTTGAGGATGTCGCGGCCGCCTAAGCCGAGCTGCCACTCGTCGAACAGCTCGCCGGGGGGCTTGGCGAACTTGTTCTGGAGGCCGCGCTGGAGCGTCGTCCAACGCGTGCCGCGCTGGTAGAGCTGGAAGCTGATGTAACGCTCGTCGTACGGGTAGGCGTCGGCGAGCAGCGGGATGCCGACCTCGTCGAGCAGCTCCGCGCCGGGCATGTCCACGCGCACGCCGCCGACGTTTGCGACCCAGAAGGGGATGAAGTTGAGGTAGTCGTAGGAGTGGAGCGTGTAGCGGTCGAACTCGACGTTGCCCTTGATCTGCAGGTGCTGACCCGTGTCGATGAGCGACCACGAAGGCCCCGAAAGGCTCATCCCGCGGACGTAAAAATTGTTGAGGCGCGTGCCGTTCTCGTAGAAGACGTGCTCGAACCACGGCAGGACGCTCTTGCCGGTGCGCGGGTTGCGCTGCCGCACGAAACGCGCGACCGGGTCGTGCGGCAGCCCCTCCACCTTGACGACGACGAGCCGCGTCGCGCCCGCCGCGAAGGCCGCCCCGTGGGCCGCGAGGATGAGGACGGCGACGACGCACGCGGGGCCGAGACGGCGGACGAAGTCTCTGCTGTGTGAAGCTGGACGACCTACGGGCACACGGTTCCTTCCTGCCTGCTCGCCGCGAAAAGTGGAATGTAATTCTTCCGGGGATTCTAACTCAAACCGCCGCTCACTGCCCGAAGGTGGCGATGATGGCGCGCGCGTCCCCGGGCGCGATGCGCTGCTCCTCGCGCAGGGCGTTGCGCAGGTACTCGGCCGTCAGGGTGCGCAGCTCGGGGGGCAGCTCGGGCGAGCGGTAGATGCCGAGCAGCGCGCTCTTGGCCGCCTCGTTGTTGATGCGGTAGAGGCAGGCGAGGCAGAGGCGGCGCGTCTCGTCGTCGCCGGTCTGCGCGAAGATTTTGGCGACGGCGCGCGCCGCGCCCGCGTCGCCGCGCGTGTCGGCCGCGGCGACGTAGCGCAGGCTCCGCCGCACGTCCTCGACGTTCCAGACGACCTCGACCACGGGCGTCGAGCGCGCCACCTCCTGAAGGAAACGCTTGTGGTAGGCGAGCCGGCGCTCGCCGTCGAGCGTGCGGCGCACGTCCAAAGGTGCGGCCGACTCGCGGTGCTTATAGAGCCCGAGCGTCAGGACGTTGGCGAAGCGGAAGAGGACGCGGCCGGCCTTGCCGTGTTCGAGCGGCACCATCTCAGCGCGGCGGTCGCGGTCGAGCCGCGCCGAGAGCCCGTCGGGCTCCCGCGCGGCGGCGACGAGCGCGGCGTACTGCTGGCGCGCGAGCCGCGCCTCGGCTTCGAGGTCGTTCTCAAGCGGGTTGAGCGAGACGCCCTCGACGCGCGCGGCGATCTCGTCGCGCAGGTCGCGGTCGAGCGTCGCGTCGAGCGAGAGCAGGAGCTTGAGCTGCGAGTAAGCGCGCAGACGCGTCGGCTGATTAACGTCGATGCCGCGCCGCGCGGTGACGAAGTCGAAGACGGTGCGGCCGAGGAAGTAGTGCACGTCGCCGTAGCGCGAGAGCGAGAGGACGTTGCGCGCCACGTCCTCGATGACGCGGTGCGACATCTCGCGCTTTTTCGGGTTCAGCCGGTCGCGGAAGTCCACGAGCAGCACGGGTATCTTCGGGAAGTCGAGCCCGTAGAGCGCGAGCGGAATCAGTTCGACCCGGCGAGCGCCCTCCGCGCCTTCCGACGCGGGGCGGCCCGCGGCGTCGACGTAGCGCGTCTCGACGTGGCCGTCCCAGCGCGCGAGGCGCGAGTCAGACCACGGGCTCTTGATGTTGAGAAAGCGGCTGCCGAACTTTCGATTCCTGTTCTTCTCTAAGTCCTCGCGCGAGACGTAGACGAGCGCGTGCGTGGCCTCGCCGCCGGGCATCGTGAGCGGCTCGAAGTAGAGCCCCTCGGCCTCGGTGCGCTGGCGCAGGAGTTCCCAGTTGTGGCCGCGCGTGTCGAGCATTTGGGTGTTCTGGCGGCGCAGGACTTCGTCGAGGTACGAGTCGTCGATGAGCCCGCCGAAGGTCTTCCCCGTCAGCATCAGGCGCGCCTGTATCTCGGCCGCCTCGGCGTGTGTGAAGGCGGACTCGCTGCCGGTCTCGGCCTCGTAGAGCGAGAGGATGGCGAGCGCGCGCATGATGTGCGCCTGACGGTAGCCGTCGGAGTTGCGCCGCAGCGCCGAGGTCGAAGCCTTCGCGGCCAGCCCGTAGGGGTTGACGACGACGTTCTGGAGCGCGAGCCACATGACGCGTCGCCAGAGGTCGCGCTTCGGGTCGGCGAGGTCGATGACGGCGGGCGGCACGCCCTTCGTGCTCGCCTTCTTCTTCCCGCCGACGCGCCCGTAGAGGAAGGGGACGGCCGAGGCGACGCGCTGGAGCGCGGTCGGGCGCGTGTAGGTGAGCATCCAGACGTGGCGCAGGCGGTCGTTCTCCGGGTCTGCGTCGCCGAGCGTGTCGCGCAGGATGCTGACGAGCGGCACGTCCGAAGTGCCCGGCGCGGCCGAACCGTTCGGCTTGAGACCTTCGAGGCTGCCGAAGACGGTCAGGAGCTGCGCGTCCGCGCCGACGGGCAGCGTCTCGATGCGGAAGGGCGAGGCGGCCGGCCGCTTGGGCAGCGCGTCTTCGCCCACCTCGCTCATGAGGGCCGGCGCTATCTGCGCGCGCGCCGCGCCCCGCGGAAAACTTCCCGCGAGGACGGAGGCGGCCAGCAACAGCAGCAGGAGTGCCGACGTCTTTCTCGCCTGTCGCTTCGGGCGAACGGTCTGCATTGTCCTCAAAATGTCCCCTCGCGTAACCGGAAAGCTCCTGTCGGAGCGAGAAGACTGCGCCCGGCCGCTCCCACGGAAATGGAAACGCGGCGTCGGGCGAGTCTCACAAAGCCATACGGCTCAAAAAGAGCAACCGACGTTCCGACGGCATTATCAACCGTGCGATGCCGGCGGAGTCGGGCATTGTTGCCCTTAAAATTTCGGCCGTCTAGCGGTTGACGACCTCGGCCAGCGCCGCCGCCGACGCGGCGTCGAGCGCGTAGACGCGCGCCGAGGGCACGCCGCCGAGCAAGACGGCCGCCGCGGGTTGAGACGCCGCGACGAGCCGCGCCGTTACCTCGTCGTTGCTGAAATAACGCCGGCCGCGCGCGACGACGACGAGGTCGCCCGCCCGAAACTCGCGCAGCGCCGCGCGGTCGGAGAGCGAGACCGAGCGCAGGTCTTCGCGCCCCGCGCGACGCACGTAGTAGGTCAGAAGCTCCGGCGTCTCGCTCGCCACGCGCGCCCCCGGCGGCGCGAGCCGCGCGACCGCGGAGGCGATGTCCCCCGTGCTCGCGTCGTAGAACTCGTCGTGCGGGAAGTAAGTCCCCGCCCGCGCCGCGCCGCCGCCGAGCGCGTTGGTGTAGAGCCTGTAGTGAGGCGCCGCGCTCGCCGAGCCGTAGAGCGAGAAGGCCACGACGACGAAGGCCAGCGCGCCGCCCGCGTAGGCCGCGCGCGTCGCGGCGCGTCCCGACGCGCCTGTCAGAAGGCGTCCGAGCAGTCCGGCGACGTAGTCGATGCCGACGGCCGAGGTCAGAAGCACGGCCGGGAGCGCGAAGGTGAAATAGCGCGTGAACTTCCCGCCCATGAACGTAAAGGGGAAGAACCAGAAGAAGAGCCAGAAGAGGACGAAGTAGCGCCCGTCGCCCAGGCGGCGCAGGAAGAGGAGCGGGAGCCCGACGACGAAGCCGAGGACGACGGGCACGGGCAGCTTGACGCCCATGAAGACGTAGTAGAAGTACCACGGCGAGCCGCGCAGCCACAGAGACATCTGGTTGCGGTAGAGTTGGCCGAGGAACTCGTAGGAGTCGTGGCCGATGCGCTTCTCGCCCGCGAAGGTGAGCATCTCGCGCCAAGTGCCCGGCAGCAGGATCGTCGGGTTGAAGATGACGAAGGCGACGCCCATCACCGCGAACCAGACGAGCCACTTCTTCTTGCCCATCCGCCAGCGCGTGGCCGCGACGCCCTGAAAGGCGTAGTAGTACGCGCCGCTGATGGCGAGGAAGTGCGGCACGTACTTCGACGCCATCATCGCGCCGAACGCGGCGGCCGTCGCCCAGTAGAAGGGCTCGGGCCTGCGCCTTCCTGCTTCGGCCACCTTCTGCCCGCGCAGCCAGAAGACGTTGGCGAGCAGGAAGAAGAAGACGAGGAAGGTGTCCTCCTTCGCGATGCGGTTGAAGCCGACGGCCGCCGGGTCGAAGGCCCAGAGCGCCGCGGCGATGAGCCCGACGCGGGTGCCGAAAAGCTCTCTGCCGACGAGGAAGAGGAGGAGCGCGGTCAGCGCGCCGAGGAGCGCGCCGGGCAGTCGCGCCGACGCCTCGGTCGAGATTTGAAGTTGAGGGTTGTCGCGGGGGACGGCGGCGTTCCAGCCTTCGGAGCAGACGATGCTGGCCGCCAGCAGCGCCTTCATCAGAAACGGGTGCTCGCCGTTGGCCGGCGTCAGGCCGCGCTCGCGGTACTCGGCCACGGCGCGCACCTTGTTCAGCTCGTCTTCGCTCAAACTCTCCGCGCCGAGCCTGTAGACGCGCAGCCCCAACCCCGCGAGCACGAAGAGCGCGAGCGCGACGGCCACGCCCGCGCGGCTCGTCGTGCGTGTTACCCGCCCGGGAAAACTCTCGGGGGCGGCGGTCGCGGTCGTCGCGGGTGCTGCTGTTGCGGGCGCGGTCAAAGTCGGCCAAATCTCCCTAAAAACTCGGGCGCGCGCCGTCTGTCAACGACAGCGCCGACATCCTAAAACTGGGAGAGTAGCGGACACGGGCGGCGGGTGTCAAAACCGTGTGTGACAGAACTTTAACCATCACAGAAGTCCGTTGCCGGGGCGCGAGGACAGGGCTAAAGCAATTTGAAATTTGAAGTTTGAAATCTCAAATTCTCAAAGCTTCAGCGGGGCTGGTTGGCGTTGGGGCGCGCGCCCGCGGGCGGCGTCGGGGCCGTGTTGGCGTTCGAGTTCTGCTGGTCGTCGGCCGGCTCGGCTGACTTCCAGCCGGCGCGTTCGAGCAGGGGGTAGGCGAACTTGATGGGCACGGCGTAGTTCTGGTCGGCCATCTCCGTAAAGGTCGCGAAGTTGACGCCGATGACGCGCCCCTTCGGGCCGAAGAGCGGCGAGCCCGAGCCGCCGACGGCGTTGCGCGCGTCGTAGACGATGTTGCGCCCTTCGAGGTCTGTGATGTGCCCCTGCGTGGTGAGCGGCTTGATGTAGTTGCGTTCGGAGAGGCACGACAGCAGCGTCTCGACCGACGCGCCGCAGCGTTCACGAAGGCTGCGCGACTCGGCCTCGGGGATGGTCGCCATCAGGCGGTCTTCGCCGGAGGGGTAGCCCATCATGACGACCGTGCCGCCGATCATCGCCGTGTCCGGGTCTCTGTCGAGCGGGAGCGCGGGGAGCGCGGCGGGCAACTCCTTCGCTTCGAGCGTGCCGACGGCGAGGTCTTCGCGCGCCGTGGTCTGGCGCACGCGGACGGGGAAGGGGTGCCGGATGCCGGGGAAGAAGGCGACGATGCGCGTGACGCGGAACTGCCCGCGCACGCTGCCGCCGAGCGTGCGCACGCCCTCGTCGGCCGTCCACGGTTCGACCGCGAGGTGGCGGTTGGTGAGGATGTAGCCCCCGCCGACGTGGAAGCACGAGCCGACGAAGTCGCGTATGAAGGGCGGGCCGTTGCCCTCGGCCGTCAGGAGCGGCTGCTCGCCGCCGGTCTGCAAGGTCTCGCCGTCCTCGTTGGTCTGCGTTTCGGGGGTGCGGAAGGGGCGGCCCGTCCCGGGCTCGAAGAGCATGTAAGAGCCGGCGACGAGGCAGACGCCGTTGCCGAACTCGCTCCGCAGGCGCGGGGCGAGCGAGAGGCTGTTGATGATCTCCTGATTGCTCTTCGTCACGTCGCCGAACTGCTCGCCGACCTGTTCGAGCTGGCGCTGCTGCGCGGCGAGCTGTTCGTTCTGCTTGTTGATCAGCTCGCGGCTGCGCCGCATCTCCTGATAGAGGGCGTTGCCGAGGTAGTAGACGCCGCCGAAGAGGATGGCCACGCAGAGGAACACGCCGATCTTCGTGCTCCATTTGATCTCGCGCATCAGCTCGCGCGTGAACTCGCGGAGGAAGACTTTGGCGTCGTCGCGGCGCGCGGTGGCGGCGGCCTCGATGGCGGCCTGCTCGATGAAGGGCGCGACGCTGGCGCGGCGGCCGGGCGTGGCGGTGACGGCCGGGAGGTTGCCGACGGGGAAGAACTGCATCCGCACGTCGAAGGCCGCGAAGCGCAGCTCGTCGCCGTCGTCTATCTTCGCGCCGCGCGCTACGGGGCGCCCGTTGAGCGTGATGCCGATCTCGGGGTCGAACTCGCTGACGCGGAAGTGCCCGTTCTGCCTGAGCAGTTCCAGCATGACGCTGGAGTCGGTGAGGAGGTCGGTGCCGAGGCGTATGTGACAGCCCTCGCCCGGCCCGATGAGGACGCGCTCCTGCGAGAGCACTTCGGTGTGCCGCTCGTCCCCGCTCGAAATGTGTACGACCAGACCGCCTGCCATTCTCTTACGCGCGCCGCTCCGTGTGTGGGGCCAAGACTAAACTGTGGCGAACGCCACGAGACCTTCGACCGAGACGGCCGACGGCCCGGCGGTTCGCCACCGGCTCGGATTTTATATTACATTCTCGGCACGGGCAAAGAATCGAAGGCACGGGCGGGGTGTGTGGGCGTCCCCGCCCGCGGGCGGTGGAATTCCAGTTTCCCGTACGTGTTTCAACGTGGTGGACGGGAAGCGGCTTAAAATTCGTTTCCGGCGGGTTCGGAGAAACATCGCGCGCGCGGGGCGCGTAAACATTGAACTGACCGGCCGGCCGGCCGGATTCGTACAACAAACAACGCGAGGGCGGGCATCAAAGCACGCGCACACCATTCTCCCGCGCGCGCTCGGACGGGCGGCCCGACCCGGCGGACAAGAGGAGCTTCAGAGATGGTTCGACGAACTGCGGTCTTCCTAATTCTGTGCGCGCTCGCCACGGCGGCGGTCGCGACCGGGCAGCGCGCGTCGGCGCAGACGCGCGTGCCCCCGATCAACTTCAAGGAGCGCACGCTCTCGAACGGCCTCGTCGTCTACACGGCGCAGGAGCGTTCGAGCCCGACGGTCGCCATACAGGTCTGGTACAGGGTCGGCTCGAAGGACGACCCCGACAAGCGGAGCGGCTTCGCGCACCTCTTCGAGCACCTCATGTTCAAATCGACGAAGAACATGAAGGACGAGCAGATGGACAGGCTCACCGAGGACGTGGGCGGGTGGAATAACGCCTCGACCTCGGACGACGTGACGAACTACTACGAGGTTGTCCCGTCGAACTACCTCGAAACGTTGCTCTGGGCCGAGGCCGACCGCATGGGCTCGCTCAACGTCACCGAGAAGAACTTCCCCTCCGAGCGCGACGTGGTCAAGGAGGAGTTCAACTCGGGCGTGCTCGCGCCGCCCTACGGACGCCTCTTCTACGCCATCGACAAGCTCTCGTTCGACGTGCACCCGTACAAGCGCCCGACCATCGGCAGTAAGGAAGACTTGGACGCCGCCAACATCGAAGACGTGCGCGCCTTCCACAAGACCTTCTACCGCCCCGACAACGCCGTCCTCATCGTCGTCGGCGATTTCGAGCAGGGACAGGTCGACGCGTGGGTGGACAAGTACTTCGCAAGGATTCCGCGCCCGGCTTCGAGCATCCCGCGCGTGACCGTCAAGGAGCCCGAGCGCAAGTCCGAGCGGCGCTTTAGCGAGACGGGGCCGAACGTGCCGCTGCCGGCCGTCGCCATCACGTACCTCGCGCCGCCGGTGGCGAGCCCCGACGCCGACGCGCTGCGCGTCGCCGAGTCCATCCTGTCGAACGGTGAATCGTCGCGGCTCTACCAGTCGCTCGTCTACACGCAGCAGGTGGCGGCCGAGGCTTTCGGCAGCGCGAACCTGCGGCAGGACTCGGGGCTCTTCGTCCTCGGCGCCATCCTCGCCGGGGGCAAGCAGCCGGCCGAGGGCGAGCGCGCGCTGCTCGCGGAGCTGAAGCGGATGCAGGACGCGCCGGTGACGAAGGCCGAGCTTGACAAGGCCGTCAACCAGCTCGTCGCCAACGCCCTGCGCGAGCGCGAGACGAACAGCGGCAAGGCGTTCGCCATCGGCAACGCCGTCATCATGCTGGGCGACGCGAAGCGCGCCAACACGGATGTCGAGCGGCTTCAGGCCGTCACCGCCGCCGACGTGCAGCGCGTGATGAAGAAGTATTTCACCGACACGAACCGCGTCGTCATCACCTACACGGCCGAGCAGCAGAAGCCGGCCGGCGCGACCGGCGCGACCGGCGCGGAAGCGCAGAAGGGGGGGAGCCGATGAGAAACGTCCTGAAAGAGTTGAGACCGGCTTCGCTTCTCGGCGTCGCCCTGCTGCTTGCGTCGGCGGTCTTCGCGGGCGGCTCAAGCGCGCAGAGCACGCCGGCCGGGGCCGCGACCCCGCAGGAGACGCCTCCGGCTCCGGCCGCGCCGCGCTCGGTCAACGTGCCGAAGCCGGCCGAGCGCACGCTCGCCAACGGCCTGCGCGTCATCGTCATCGAGAACCACGCGACGCCGCTCGTCGGCGCGCAGTTGATGGTCAAGAACGGCGGCGAGGTTGACCCGGCCGAGCTGAGCGGGCTGGCCGACCTGACGGCCGAGCTTCTGACGAAGGGCACCAAGACGCGCACCGCGCCGCAGATCGCGCAGGAGATCGAGGCGCTCGGCGGCGTCATCGGCTCGGGCGCGGGCTGGGACGCCTCGCGCGCGACCGTCAACGTCATCGCGTCGAAGACCGAGCCGGCGATGACCATCCTCGCCGACGTGGTGCGCAACCCCGTCTTCAAGGAGGAGGAGATCGAGCGCCTGCGCCAGCAGTACCTCGACAACCTCAGCGTCGGGATGAACAGCCCCGGCACGCTCGCAAGTTGGGTCGCCTCGCGCGTCGTCTTCGGCGACACCCCGTACGGCCACCCCGTCTCGGGCACGCCCGAGTCCATCCCGCGCATCAAGCGCGAGGACGTGATGGCGCTCCACTCGAACTTCTACCGCCCCGACAACGCCGTCCTCGTCGTCGGCGGAGACATCAAGGCGGACGACGCCTTCAAGCTCGCCGAGCGCCTGTTCGGCGACTGGGCCAAGCCCTCGACGCCGCTGGCGGCCCCGCAGTCGCAGGCCACGGGCGACGCGACGAAGCAGCGCGTGGTGGTCGTGGACATGCCGGGCGCGGGTCAGGCGGCGGTCGTCTTCGCGCGGCGCGGCATCGCGCGCACCGACCCGGAGTTCTACACGGGGCTGGTCGCCAACTCCGTGCTCTCGGGCTACTCGGGCCGGCTCAATCAGGAGATACGCATCAAGCGCGGCCTGAGCTACGGCGCGCGCTCGTCGCTCGACACGCGGCGCAACGTGGGGCCGTTCGTCGCCGCGGCGCAGACGAAGAACCAGTCGGGCGCGGAGGTGGCCGGGCTGCTCGTCGGCGAGCTGTCGCGCCTGTCGAGCGAGGCCGTGACGGAGACCGAGCTGATGCCGCGCAAGGCGGTCGTCATCGGCGGCTTCGGCCGCTCGCTTGAGACGACCGAGGGGCTGGTCGGGCAGGTCGCCTCGCTCGCGCTCTACGGGCTGAGCCTCGACGAGATAAACCGCTACATCGCGAGCGTCCAGGCGGTCACGCCCGCGCAGATACAGAAGTTCGCGGGCTCGCGGCTCGGCTCGGCCGACGCGCACATCGTCATCGTCGGCGACGCGAAGGAGTTCATCGAGCCGCTCCGCAAGCAGTTCCCCAACGTCGAGGTCATCAAACGCGAAGACCTCGACCTCAACACCGGCGCGATTCGGAAAGCGGCCGGCGGCACGGCGAAGCAGTAGCACACCCGAAGCCGTGAGCGCGGGCACA
>JBEVKV010000494.1:0-11800 GCA_040509515.1 Pyrinomonadaceae bacterium
CATCACTGACAAGGACGCGGCCACGCAGCTTACCGTTGACCTGAACGGCAATCTCGACCTGCTCCCTGCGCGCCAGCGTCTCGTCGAAAGCCGGCCAGCGCGCGCCGCTGCGCAGCATGCCGCCCGCGTGACCCAAAGCCTCCCACAACTCCTCCGACAGGTGCGGCGTGAAGGGCGCGAGCATCAGCACCAGCGCCTCTAAGGTCTCGCGCACGGCGGACAGCTCCAGCTTCCTGATCTCCTCGTCCGAAGCCCTCAGATTCGGCGGCCACACGAGCTCGCGCGCCCCGCGACCTCCGAAAAAGTCCAGCAAGCCGGATTTAACCTCGACCTCGGCCAGCACGTTCAACAGCTCCATCATCGCCGCGACCGCCGTGTTGTAGCGCAGCCCCTCAAAGTCGTTCGTGACCCGCTCAATCGTCCGGTGCGTCTCGTGGCGCAGGCGGCGCGCCTCGGGCGAGACCTCACCGGCCACGTCCCGCGGTACGTCGCGCAGGACTTCGCGCCAGCGGTAGACGAACGAGTAGACGCGGCGCAGGAAGCGCAGCGAGCCTTCGATGCCCGCCTCCTGCCAGCGCAGGTCGTTCTCGACCGGCGCGGCGAAGAGGACGAACATGCGCGCGGCGTCCGCGCCGTAGGCCGTAATCATGTCGTTCGGGTCGACGCCGTTGTTCTTCGACTTCCCCATCTTCTCGAAGGGGCCGACCATGACGGGCTGCCCGTCGGCGACGCACGTCGCCTCACGGACGCGCCCCTTGTCGTCGCGCACCGCGTCCACGTCCGAAGGGTTGAAATAGACTTTCGAGCCCGGCTCCTCGCCCTCGCGGTAGAAGGTCTCGGCGACGACCATGCCCTGCGTCATCAGACGCCTGACCGGCTCGTCGAAGTCAATCAGCCCCACGTCGCGCATGAACTTCGTCCAGAAGCGCGTGTAGAGCAAATGCATCACCGCGTGCTCGACGCCGCCGATGTACTGGTCGACGGGAGCCCAGTAGGCGGCCTTCTCACGGTCGAACGGCGCGTCCGGATTCTTCGGGTCGCAGTAGCGGAAGAAGTACCACGACGAATCGACAAACGTGTCCATCGTGTCCGTCTCGCGCCGCGCCGGAGCATTGCACTTCGGGCAGGTCGTGTTGACGAACTCGGGCACGCCCGCCAGCGGCGACTGACCCGCGCCCGTGAACTCGGCGCGCTCGGGCAGCACGACCGGCAGGTCTTTCTCCGGCACGGGCACGATGCCGCACGCGTCGCAGTAGATGATCGGAATCGGCGCGCCCCAGAACCTCTGGCGCGACACGCCCCAGTCGCGCAGGCGGTAGGTGACGGCGCGCTCGCCGAAGCCGCGCGATTCGGCGAACTCGGCCATCTCGCGGATGGCGTCCTCGGAGAGCTTGCCGCTCCAGTCGCCCGAGCTGACCAGTATGCCGTACTCCGTGAACGCCTCGCTCATCGCGACCGACTGGTCTTCGACCTCGGGGTCGCGCTCGGCCGGCGGCTGCTCGTGCGAGATGCGCTCGATGACGCGGCGGATGGGCAGCGAGTACTTCTGCGCGAACTCGAAGTCGCGCTCGTCGTGCGCGGGCACGCTCATCACCGCGCCCGTGCCGTACTCGGTCAGGACGTAGTTGCCGGCCCAGACCGGAATCAGCTCGCCGCTAAACGGGTTGACGGCCAGCAGGCCGGTGTTGATGCCCTCCTTCTCCTCCAACGCGCCGGGCTCGCGCGCCGCGGCACGCTCGGCGCGGACGCGCTCGGCGAAGCGGCGCACGTCCTCCTTCATGGGCGAGTGCTCGATGAGCGGGTGGTCGGGCGCGACGACGACGGCGTTCGCGCCGTAGATGGTGTCGACGCGCGTCGTGAAGACGCGGACGCGCTCGTCCGTGTCCTTGACCTGAAAGTCGATGTAGGCTCCCTCGCTCCGCCCGATCCAGTTGCGCTGCATCGTCAGGACGCGCTCGGGCCAGCCCCCTTCGATCTCGCTCATGTCTTCCAACAGTCGTTCCGCGTAGTCGGTGATGCGCAGGAACCACTGCTCGATGTCGCGCTTCTCGACCGCGGCGCCGCAGCGCCAGCAGACGCCGCCCGACGACTGCTCGTTCGAGAGTACGGTGCCCTCGGCCGGGCACCAGTTGACCGGCGAGACCTTCTTGTAGGCCAGTCCCCGCTCCAGCATCTTCAGGAAGAACCACTGATCCCACTTGTAGTACTCGGGCGTGTGCGCGGCTATCTCGCGCCGCCAGTCGAAGCTGAAGCCCATACGCTTGAACTGCCCGCGCATGTGCTCGATGTTCTTCTCCGTCCACTCGCGCGGCATCACGCCGCGCTTGATGGCGGCCTGCTCGGCCGGCTGGCCGAAGCTGTCCCAGCCCATCGGGTGCAGGACGTTGAAGCCCTGCAAGCGCCGGAACCACGACAGCGCGTCGCCGATGGAGTAGTTGCGCACATGCCCCATGTGCAGGAAGCCCGACGGGTAGGGGAGCATCTCCAGACAGTAGAAACGCTTCTCGCGCGACGCGTCCGCGTCGGCCTCGAACGCGCCCGACTCCTCCCAGAACTTCTGCCACCTCTCCTCGATCTTCTCGGGGAAATACTTTTCGTCCATGATGATTTCCGAAGCCTTTCCTTTACCCTTACGGTAAACGACCGCCCCGCGCTTTCTCAAGCGCACCGGGCTCAAACTATTAACTTGTCTCTTTGAGTGTCGTCAGGAGTCTCGCCGCACCGCGCGGCCGCGCGCAGACTCCGCGCGCGACGCCGGCCGTGCGGCTACGTAAGGAGGAGTTTGACTGGATGTCCGAAACGCTTCATCTCTGGCTCGATTCCCGCCTCGAAAGGTGCGCCCATGTTAGCGCACGCCGCGCGCGCTTGTCGAACAGAAATTCAACCGCGGGGACACAGCTTAACGGTTTGACCGTGTCCCTGTGTCTTTGTGGTTAACTTCTTCCGACCTTCACTTGACGGTGTAGGTGGTCTTCTCTTTGCCGAGGAAGTCTTTGGCGGTCTTTCGGGTGACGAGGCCGGCGTGTTCGAGTTCAAAGTAGGCGCGCTGGACTTCGCCCTTGTCTATCGCGAGTTTGGTGGCGAGCGAGGCGGGCGAGGGGAGCGTGTCGCCGGTGGCGAGCGCGCGGTCGCGGATGAGCGTTTCTATCTGCCGGCGGATTTGCAGGTAGTGCGGGCCTTCGGTGCGGTCTTCGAGTCGGATGTCCATCAGGCGGCCTCCTCCGTGGCGGGGGCGTTGACGAAAGAGCGGAGGGCTTCGAGGTTACAGGCGTCGTCGCAGGTCTCGTCCGAGGGCGTCTCAAGCAGAAACGCGGCGTGCGCGAGTCGCGGGTGCGAGGCGACGCGGCGCAGCGCCTCGCGGCCGATGTGCCCCTGGCCGATGTGCCAGTGGCGGTCTACGCGCGAGTTGTAGGCCGCCTTCGAGTCGTTGAAGTGGACGGCGAGGACGTTCCCGAGTTTGACGTTCGCGTCGAGCGCGTCGAGCGCGGCGGCGAGGCCGTCCTCGTCTCGTATGTCGTAGCCGGCGGTGAAGGCGTGTGCGGTGTCGAGGCAGACGCCGAGGTCGAGCCCCGGGCACTGTTCGCTTACCTCGCGCAGGTGCTCGAAGCGGTGGCCGATGCACTCGCCCTGCCCGGCCGTGTTCTCCAGAAGGATTCTGAAGCCGTTAAGTTCGAGCCCGGCGCACGCGGCCTTGAGGCTGTCGGCGCAGGTTCGTATGGCGTCCGCCTCGCACGCGCCGCGCGCGCTGCCCGGGTGAACGACGAGGTAGTCCGCGCCGAGCGCGACGCCGCGCTCGACCTCTTCGCGGAACGAGGCGACGGACTTCTCGCGCACGGTCTCGTCGGCGGCGGCGAGGTTGATGAGGTAGTTGGCGTGGATGACGACGGGGCTGACGCCCGTCTCCGCGCGCACGCGTTTGAACTGCTCGACCTCTTCCGGCTCAAGCGGCCGCGCCTTCCACCCGCGCGGGTTGCGCGAAAATATCTGCACCGCGTCGGCCCCGAGCGAGCGAGCCTTGAGCAGAGCGTTGTGCAGCCCCCCGGCGATGCCGGTATGCAGGCCGACGCGCGGCCGTCCTGTTTCCTGTCGTGTGTCCTTCATTACCTCTCTTCGGAACGCCATTCCCTTGCGTCAGAATGTCATTCCCTCACGTCGGCGTGTCATTCCCGCACATGAGAATGTCATTCCCTCGTGCGGGAATGGCGTTCCCGCGGATAAGAATAACTATCCCGCGTGCGGGAATCGAATGCGCGCGGGGCGGCTTAACGTTCGGCGCGGCGCTCGACCTCTTCCATCACTCGCAGGACGTTACCGCCGAGAATCTTTGTCACGTCTTCGGCCGTGTAGCCGCGCCGCAGCAGTTCGGCTGTCAGGTTCGGAAGCTCGGCGACCGAGGAGAGGCCGGCGGGCGTGGCCGTGATGCCGTCGAAGTCCGAGCCGAGGCCGACGTGCTCGACGCCCGCGAGACGCACGACGCGGTCGATGTGGTCGGCGACGCGCGCGAGCGGCACGGGCGCGAGCCGCGCGGCGAACTCACGCGCGCGCACGCGGTCGGCCGCGATGCGTCTCGCCGAGCCGCGCCCCGCGGCGTTTCGTTCGGCCTCTTCGACGAGCGGCTGAATCTCCCTTTCGACCGCGTCCTTTCGCGCCTTCCAGCCGGGTTCGAGGAAGCCGGGGTAGAAGACGGCCGAGACGACGCCGCCCGTCCGCGCGATGGCGACGATCATCTCGTCGGTCAGGTTGCGCGGCACGTCGGCGATGGCGCGGCAGTTCGAGTGCGTGGCGACGACGGGCGCGCGCGAGGTCTCGACGATGTCCCAGAAGGTCTTGTCCGAGACGTGCGACACGTCGACCATCATCCCGAGCCGGTTCGACTCGCCGACAACTTGTCTGCCGAACTCGTTCAGCCCGCGCCCCAGCCCTTCGGCGTCGCCCGACGAGCCGGCCCAACTGAGGCTGTGCGTCCACGTCGGCGTCAGGTAGCGGACGCCCATGCGATAGTAACGCTCGACCGACTCCAACTTCTCGTCGAGGGCGTAGCCGCCTTCGAGCCCGAGCAGCGCGGCGAGCTTTCCCTCGACGGCCGCGCGCCGGATGTCCGCGGCCGAGAGCGCGAGCGTCCAGATGTCGGGGCGCTTCTCGGCGAGCGCGCGGACGGCCGCGACCTGCTCGTCGGCGCGCGCCACCGCCCGCGCGCCGCCCGCGCCGTAGAACTCGGGCTCGACCCAGACGGAGAAGAACTGCGCGTCGAGCCCGCCCTCGCGCATGCGCACGGCGTCGAGGTGCGTCGTCTCGACGCGGCCGCTGATGTCGGCGCTCTCGTCGACGACGAACTGCACCGTGTCGGCGTGCATGTCCACGGCGACGGCGCGCCTGTGAACCGCGAGCGCGTCCTGTTTGAGAGTCTCGTCCGCGTGCAATTTGAACCCCGGGCTCGGAGAAGTTTTTAACGTCCGCCCGAGTATAGCGCGTGCGGCGGTTCAACGCGGAGGCGGGAGAGATTTGAAATTTCAAATCTCAAATCCGCGCGAGTTTCGCAACCTTGCCAAGCGCGTCGGGTTTAAGGTATCGTGCCAACTTGAAGAACCCGTTATACCAAATCACCGCGAGCCGAAATTTTCAGAGGACTTCGTTCCACCTCTCGCCGCCTTCGCCCGTCACAGACGAATCACGTCCCCGAGCGGAGCGGAGCGCCGTGCGAGCCGGGACAGCTTAAGGAGCCAGAGAAGAGATGTTCAACGACGACGCGAGGAAGAAGAACGTCAAGACGCCGACCATCGCCCAGGAGGTCTGGCACGACGGCGAGTACATCAAGTGGGACGACGCGCGCGTACACGTCATGTCGCACGTCCTCCACTACGGGTCGAGCGTCTTCGAGGGCATACGCTGCTACAAGACCAGACGCGGCCCGGCCGTCTTCCGGCTGCGCGAGCACATGCAGCGCTTCCTGAACTCGGCGAAGATTTACCGCATGACGCACCCGTGGAAGCTTGACGAGCTGTGCGACGCGGCGACCGGGCTCGTCGCGCGCAGCGGGCTCCAGCAGTGCTACCTGCGCCCCATCATGTTCCGCTCGCTCGACGAGGAGCACCCGGCCTTCGGCGTCAACCCGTTCCCGAACCCGATGGCCTGCTACATCGGCGCGTGGGACTGGGGCAAGTACCTCGGCGACGAGGCCATCGAGCAGGGCGTCGACGTGTGCGTCTCTTCGTGGAACCGGCTGACGCCCAACTCGATGCCGGCGATGGCGAAGGCGGGCGCCAACTACATGAACTCGCAGCTCATCAAGATGGAGGCGCTGACCAACGGCTACGCCGAAGGCATCGCGCTCGACGACCGCGGGTACGTCTCCGAAGGCTCGGGCGAGAACATCTTCCTCGTCCACGGCGGGAAGGTGATAACGCCGCCGCTCTCGTCGGCCATCCTGCCGGGCATCACGCGCGACAGCGTCATCGAAATCTGCCGCGCGCTCGAAATCCCCATCGTCGAGTCCGGGCTCCAGCGCGCCTCGCTCTACGTCGCCGACGAGCTGTTCTTCACCGGCACCGCCGCCGAGGTCACGCCCATCCGCAGTGTCGACCGCATCCCGGTCGGCGAAGGCCGGCGCGGCCCCGTCACCGAGCGCATCCAGAAACTCTTCTTCGAGATCACCTCCGGCGAGCGCGAGGCCCCGGGCGACTGGCTCACCTTCGTCGGCGAGCAGAAGGCCGCCGCGGCCGGCTCCGACCGCAACGGCAACAACGCCGCGCAAGCCCCCGAGGCGCGCAAGGCCGCCACGCAGACGCCCGAGACTTCCGCCGCACGCGACGCCATCCACGTCACGCTCACAGAGTAGACGTGACGCCACGTCCCGCTCCGCTTCCGGGGCGCGCGCTCGAACGGGCGCGCGCCCCGAGTTTTTTCCCGCGAAACTTGTCTGTTGACGCGCGCGCGGCCCGGCGCTTAGAATCCTTGTACACGCCCGAAAGGCGTCGCCCCGCCGAAATCCACCCGGCGCGAGAACCCGAAACAAGCCTGAGAGAGAACGAAGCGCGACCGCCGTCCGCCCCGGACGCGCGCGCACCATCCCCGCCCCGCCTCGCCGCGAGTTTTAAAGAGACTGACGACATGCGTGTAAAAATCGACGACCTCCTCCGCGCCGCGACGCAGCTCGGCGCGTCCGACCTCCACTGCAAGGCCGGCTCGCAGCCCTTCATGCGCATCGGGGGCGAGCTGCGCCCGGTCGCGAACTCGCCGCGGCTGACGCAGGAGGACACGCTCGACATGGCCTTCTCGATGATGTCGAACCGGCAGAAGCAGCGGTTCAAGGAGGTCTCCGAGGCCGACATCGCCTACGGCGTCTCGGGGCTCGGCCGCTTCCGCGCCAACATCTTCCAGCAGCGCGGCACGGTCGGGATGGTGCTGCGCGTCATCCCCGACAAGGTGCGCACCATCGCGGAGCTTGGACTGCCGCCCGTCGTCGAGCGCATCGCGGAGGAGCAGCGCGGCCTCGTGCTCGTCACGGGCACGACCGGCTCGGGCAAGTCCACCACGCTCGCCGCGATGATCGACCACATCAACTCCAACCGCGGCGGCCACCTCATCACCATCGAAGACCCCATCGAGTTCCTGCACCGCGACAAGCGGTCTTTCGTCACGCAGCGCGAGGTGGACGTGGACACGCGCTCGTTTGCGGAAGCGCTGCGCGGCGCGCTCCGGCAAGACCCGGACGTGATTCTCGTCGGCGAGATGCGCGACCACGAGACCATCGAGACGGCGCTGACGGCCGCCGAGACCGGCCACCTCGTGCTCTCGACGCTCCACACGCTCGACGCGACCGAGACCATCCGCCGCATCGTCTCGTCCTTCCCGCCGTACCAGCAGAAGTCGGTCCGCATCCAGCTCGCGGGGATTTTGCGCGCGGTCATCTCGATGCGGCTGGTGCGCGCGGCCGACGGCGAGGGGCGCGTCCCGGCGGCCGAGGTGATGGTCTCGACGGGCCTGATTCGCGACTACATCATCAACGAGGAGAAGACCTCGCTCGTCCGCGACGCCATCGCCGCCGGGACGAGCCAGTACGGGATGCAGACCTTCGACCAGTCGCTCTTCACGCTCTACAAGTCAGGGCTCATCACGCTGGAGGAGGCGGTGCGCGGCGCGTCGAACGCGGACGAGTTCCGCCTGCGCGTCTCCGGCATCCGCTCGGCCTCCGACCAGGCGAAGGACGACATGGAGCGCATGACCACGGTCAGTCAGGGCGTCCAGCGCGAGCGGTAAACGGCCCGACTTCAGAGGCCGCGGGGCAGTTGAGAGCGTGTTCTTAACCGCCCCGCGGCCTCTTTGCTGTCTCGCCTTTTGCCATACCCCGCGTGTGTTGTTAATATTTTTCCGCCTGAGTCTCCCGGGGTTAAGTCGCGCGAGCCGTCTGAATGAAAGAATGTCCGGCCTGTCATCGCTGCTTCGCAGACCACCTCAATCACTGTCCGAGCGACGGTGACCGCCTGAAGTTTCTCATCAGCCTCGACACCACGCTCGACGAGCGCTACCTGCTTGAGCGCAAGCTGGGGCAGGGCGGCATGGGGCTCGTCTTCAAGGCGCAGCACAAGTTCATCAAGACGCAGCACGCCATCAAGGTCATCCTCCCCGACCTCGTCGGCAACGACCCGTCGCTGGCCGCGCGCTTCCGTCAGGAGGCGATGGCCGCGGCCGCCATCCGCCACCCCAACACGGTCAGCGTCACCGACTACGGAATCTTAGGCGGGACGACGCCCTACCTCGTGATGGAGTTCGTCGAGGGGCGCTCGCTCCACGAGATACTCGCCGAACAGAAGCGCCTCAGCCCGGAGGCGGCCGTCGAAATCATGCTCGCCACCTGCGCGGGCGTGGCCGCCGCGCACCGGCAAGGGATAGTCCACCGCGACCTCAAGCCTCTGAACATCATGCTCCGGCAGGGCGGGCCGCCGGGCGAGAGTCTGAAGGTTTTGGACTTCGGGCTGGCGAAGATTAAGTCGGGCGAGCTGCTCGGCTCGTTCGTCGCGGCGCAGACGCAGGGCATGATGGGCTCGCCCTTCTACATGGCTCCCGAGCAGTGGGGCGACGACGACATCGACGTGCGCGCCGACATCTACAGCCTGGGCGTCATCCTCTACCAGATGATCGCGGGCGACGTGCCGTTCAAGGGCAAGTCGGTGCCGTCGATTATGTCCATGCACCTCAACGCCGCGCCCGTGCCGCTCTCGGAGCGCGGCATCGAGGTCGCGCCGGCTCTGGAACGCGCCATCCAGCACGCGCTCGAAAAGAACGCGGAGAAGCGCCCGCACACGGTCGAGGAGTTCGCGGCCGAACTGCGCGAGGCCATGCCGCACCTCAACGGCAACGCGGCGCTACAGCGCGAGCCGGGCGCGACGACCATGCAGATCGGGCCGGCCGACACGACCGGCCTCAAAGGCGCACAAGGGTTCAGGACTGAGGCGCACGGCGCGAGTCAGGAGAGTCTGAAGACCATCGCCGCCGGCGGCGCGGACGCGCTCAACACCGGCGCGCTCGAAGTCGCGTCGGAGCGCCCGGGCACGTCCACCGTGGACGAGTTCTCGTCAGGGCATGACGCGCCGCCCGGCTCCGACACGGCGAGCCACGGACGCGCGCAGCAGACCGTCGGCGCGGGCGGCGTCGCGTCCACACAGCACGGCTCTCAAGATGCTCTGACCGAGCGTCTGCCCGAGTCGGACGACGCGCTCCGCCTGCTCGAAGAGAGCCGCCGCGCCGAGGAACTGCGCCGTTGGGAAGAGGGGGAACAGCTCCGCCGTCAGGCCGAAGCGCGCGAGCGACAGGAGCAGGAAGCGCGCGAGCGGCGCGAGGCGGAGGAGCGGCAGAGGCTTCAGGCGGAAGAGCAGCAGAGGCGCGAGGCCGAAGAGCGGCAGAGGCAGGAGTCGGAGGCGCGGCAGCGTCGGGAGTTTGAAGAGACTCAGCGGCGCGAGGCGGAAGAGCGCCGCCGGCGTGAGGTCGAGGAGCGCGCGGCGCGTGAGGCGCGCGGCGCGGCGGCGGGCGTCGACACAACCACGCGTTCGCGCGCGCCGCTCATCGCGGCCGGCGTGGGCGCTCTGTTGTTGCTGCTCGGAGTGCTCGCCGGCGTCGGTTATATCCTGTCCCGCCGTTCGGAGAACACCAACGGGACGGTCAACACGAACGTCGCCGCGAACACCAACGCCGCCGCCAACACGAACGCGGCGTCGAACACGAACGGTGGCGGCGCATCTTCGCGCGCAGACCTGCTCTGGATTCCCGGCGGGACTTTCCAGATGGGACGCGGCGACGTGCCGGCCATCACGGACGAGTTGAAGGCGCGTCGCGCCGCCTACCTGCTCTGGACTTACAGCCAGTGGCCCGCGCACGAAGTGACCGTCGGCCCCTTCGCCATCGACCGCACCGAAGTCACCAACGGCGAGTACGCCGACTTCGTCAAAGACACGGGGCACGCGCCCCCGCCCGGCGGCGTCTGGGACGGCGCGCGCCCCAAGCCCGGCGAAGAGCGTCTGCCCATCACAAACGTCACCTACGACGACGCGCGCGCCTTCGCCGCGTGGCGGTCGAAGCGCGACGGCGCGGTCTACCGGCTGCCGACGGAAGAAGAGTGGGAGTACGCCGCGCGCGCCGGCGATTCGGCGCGCGCGTACCCGTGGGGCTCGGAGTGGGTGGCGGGCTACGCGAACCTCGGCGGCGCGGCGGCGGCGCCCGTCGGCTCGTACCCTTCGGGGCGCACGCCGCAGGGGCTCGAAGACATGATCGGCAACGTCTGGGAGTGGACGTCTTCCGAGGCTTCGATGTACAAAGGTAACGACAAGACGGCGCTCGCGCCCGAAGACCGCGGCAAAGTGGTCACGCGCGGCGGCTCATACGAAAGCCGACCGGACGGCGACGAGCCGGTCACCGCGACCGCGCGCCGCTGGGTCTCGCGCAACTTCCGCCACCCGGTGCTCGGCTTCCGCCTCGTGCGCGCAGGGCAGTAGGGCCGGGCGGATAAACTTTAAGGCAAGACGCAATTATAAATATGAAGCAGCAGGTCGGTCGGAACGGAATCTTCTGGACGCGCGCGCGGGTCGCTTTCGCGTGCGCGCTCTTCGCCGCGACGGCGCTCGTCGCCTCCAACTGCAAGTCGGACGACACGGCGAACCTCGCGGCCAACTCCGCGGCGAAGCCGAACGCCGGCGCGCCCAAAGTCACCATCAACTCTTCGCAGGGCGGGCAGCAGGCCAGGCCGCCGCAGCCGCCGCAGCCGCCGCAGCTCGAAACCATCCCGGCGGTCGCCTGGGACACGCAGCTTCAGGCGGTTGACGGCGCGTCCTTCCGCCTCTCGGACTTCAAGGACAAGGTCGTCGTGCTCGACCTCTGGGCCACCTGGTGCGGCCCGTGCCGTCTGGAGGTTCCGCACCTCGTCGAGTTGCAGAACGAGTACAGGGCGAAGGGCGTGGAGGTCATCGGCCTGACGACCGAAGACCCCGCATCGGACGAGGAGAAGGTGCGCGACTTCGCGAAGGAGTTCAAGATTAACTACAAGCTCGGCTGGTCGCCGCGCGAGGTGTCTCTGGCGCTGATGAACGGCAACACGAGCATCCCGCAGACCTTCGTCATCGCCCCCGGCGGCCGCATCATCACCAAGTTCCGAGGCTTCAGCACACAGGTTCCCACCATGATCCGCACCGCCATCGACAAGGCCAACGAGAAGACGGGGGACTGAGGGAAACAGTAGTCAGTAGTCGGTAGAAAAAAACGAGGGCGGCGCGTCCCGGCTGATGGCCGAAGACGCGCCGCCCGTTGTTTTAAC
>JBEVKV010000495.1:0-16089 GCA_040509515.1 Pyrinomonadaceae bacterium
CTTTCTTCTCTCGACACGGTTCACGGTTTACGGTTTACGGCTCTTTTCAGTCGAGGCGGAAGAAGCGTTTGATTTTGGAGAGGAGGCTGTCGGAGGCGTACTCGTCGCCGTCGGCCGCGGGGGCGTTGGCGGCGAGCCCTTCGCGGCGCTCGTTGATGGTGTGGCTGATGGCTTCGACGAGGTCGGGGTTGGTCTGGAAGAGTCCCTTCATCGCGTCGTGGCCGATCTCAAGGACTTCGGTCTCCTCGGCGGCGACGACCGAGGCGGTGCGCGGCTCGCCCGTGAAGAGCGCCATCTCGCCGAAGAAGGAGCCCTCGCCGAGCCGCTTGATGGTGCGCGGCGCGCCGTTCGAGTCGACGCGCACGTCCACGCTCCCGCGGTGGACGACGAACATCGAGGCGCCGCTGTCGCCCGCGCGGATGATCGTCTCGCCGGGGGCGAAGACGCGCCCGCGGGCCCCGGCCGCCAGCGCGTTCAGCTCGTCGGACGTGAGCGGCGAGAAGATGTCCACGGCCGAGAGCAGCTCGGCGATGGTCTCGGTGTCGCGCCCGCCCGCGCCTTCCGCCGGCTGCTCCATGAAGAGCGTGCGGGTCGGGTAGGCGAAGGTCAGCCCGCTGCGGCGGAAGGCGTACCAGATGCGCTGGCGGACGAGCGCGTCGGTGTCGTTGTAGCGCGAGTAGTCGGAGAGCCAGTACTTGACCTCGTACTCGACGCCGGAGTCGCCGAGGCCGCGGATGCGGACGACCGGCGTCATGTAGCGCAGGACGTTGTCGGCGTCGCGCACGGCCTCGCGCACGGCGTGGATGACCTTGACGGGCGAGTCGGTGTAGAGCGCGCCGAAGAAGACGACGCGCGCGTTCTGGCCGTCCTGCGGGCAGACCTCGATGGACTCCTTGCCGATGCTGCTGTTGCTGAGCAGGATGATGTGGTTCTGGAAGGTCTTGACCTTGACGGCGCGCCACGTCACGGACATGACGACGCCCGTGTGCTTGCCGACCGTAATCACGTCGCCGACCTGAAATGGCTTGTCTGCGTGGAGCGAGATGCCCGCGAAGAGGTTGCCGAGCGTGTCCTGAAGCGCGAGGCCGAGGATGATGCCGAGGAGCGCCGAGCCCGGCAGCAGCGCCGTGAACGAGAGTTCGAGCGTGTAGCGGAGGATGACCGCCCCGGCCGTCACGTAGAGGACGAGCGAGAAGAGGTCGCGCATCAGCGCGGGCGCTTCGTAGCCCTTGCGCTTGCTGAAGACGAGGAAGGTCAGCTCGTTGAGCGCGCGCACGGCCACGAGCGCCGCGCTCATCCAGAAGACGATCTGGACGAGCGACCTCGCCCACTCGCCCGCCGCGCGCGACATCCGCTGCTGCTCGGTCGCGCCTTCGGGCAGCCCGCCGACGAGCAGGCTCAGCACGTACCACGCGACGCCGAACAGCGCCGCGAAGACCAGCGGCAGCGCGACCTGCTTCTTGAGCGGAGGACGACTCATCGGCTGGCTACTGACTACTGTCTACTGTCTACTTAAAAATTGAAGAGCCGCGTCGCGATAAAGATAAGCGACAGGGCGGAGACGACCAGAACGGTCAGCCACGAGGCCGCATTATAGACCCGGCCGTTGGCGTGCGCACCCATCAATTCGCGGTCGGAGGCGAGCCGGAGAATCGAGACGAGGATGACCGGCAGCAGCATCCCGTTGATGACCTGCGTGACGAGCAGCACGCGGAAGAGCGGCACGCCCGGTATCATCGCCACCAGCCCGCCGACGACTATCAGAAACGTGAAGATGCCGAGGAAGATCGGAGCCTCGCGGAACGAGCGCGAGACGCCCTTCTCGAAGCCCAGCGCCTCGCTGATGGAGTAGGCGGTCGAGAGCGGCAGCACCGCCGCCGCCAGCATCGACGCGCCGAAGAGCCCGACGCCGAAGAGCGTGCGCGCGTACTCGCCCGCCAGCGGGCGCAGCGCGCGCGCCGCGTCCTCCGCCGACTCGATGTGGACGCCCGCGCGGTGGAGCGTCGCGGCGGTCGCCACCGTGATGAAGAAGGCGACGGCGATGGCGAAGACCGTCCCCACCCACACGTCCGCGCGCGTCAGAGAGTAGTCCTCCTCGCGCACGCCCTTCTCGACCACCGACGACTGGACGAAGACCTGCATGTAGGGCGAGATGGTCGTGCCGATGAGCGCGACGACGGTGAAGAGGTAGCCCGGGGTGAAGTCGGCCTCCGGCCGGACGAACCCGCGCGCCACCTCGCCCCATTCCGGGCGCGCGAGGAAGGCCGAGACGACGTAGCCGAGGAAGACGAGCGACATCAACAGGAAGACGCGCTCGACGCGCCGGTAAGAGCCTTTCACGACCAGCCACCAGACGGCGAAGGCCGCCAGCGGCACCGAGACGAAGCGCGGCACGCCGAACAGCTCGGTCGCCGCCGCGATGCCGGCGAACTCCGAGACGGTGACGCCGCCGTTGGCGACGAGGAGCGCCAGCATCACCAGCACCGTCCAGCGCACGCCGAACTGCTCGCGGATGAGGTCGGAAAGCCCCTTGCCCGTCACCGCGCCCATCCGCGCGCACGTCTCCTGCACCATGCCGAGCGCGATGACGAGTGGGACGAGAGTCCAGAGGAGGTTGTAGCCGTAGTCGGCCCCGGCCGAGGCGTAGGTGGCGATGCCGCCCGCGTCGTTACCCGCGTTGGCGGCGATCATTCCGGGGCCGATGACCGCGAGGTAGGCCAGCAGCCCCCGCCGCGACGAGGCCGCGCGCTGCACGCGCCGCGACCCGCGCCGCCACAGACGGCGACCCGCGTCCCGCACACTCTCTGCGCGCGTCAAGGCCACTCGGAGGTTCCCCGTCTTTCATAGAAGCGTTCAGCCTTCAGCCTTCAGCACTCAGCCGATTCGGTCGTCGCGCCCATCATCCTTCAAGTCGTTGGAGAATGAAAGTCCCGCCGTTTGCATCAACCGAACACGCGCGGGAGGCGCGGGCGCCAGTCTTTGGGGAGGAGTAGTTCCATGGCGTCGTCGACGGTGATGATGCCGGCGATGTCCCCGGCGTCGTCCACGACGGGGAGCGCCAGCAGGTTGTACTCGGCGATGGTCTCGGCTACCTCGCGCGCGGGGTCTTTGGGGTGCGCGAACTGGAACTCGTCGCGCATGACCTGCGAGAGCCGGTACCCGGGGTCGGCGAGGATGAGGCTGCGCAGGGCGATGACGCCGCAGAGCCGCCAAGAGTCCTCGTCCTCGACGACGTAGAGGTAGTAGATCATGTTGGGCGTCTCGGCCATCTCCCTGAGCCGCGCCAGCGCCTCGCCCGCCGTGAGGTGCTTGGGGAGCACGACGAACTCGGTCGTCATCAGGCCGCCCGCCTCGTCGTCCTCGTAGGGGAGAAGCTCCTGCACGTCGGCCTTCTCCTCGTGCTCCATGCGCTCCAAAAGGTCTTCGGCCTTCTCTTCGGGCAGGTCGCCGAGCACGTCGGCCGCCTCGTCGGGCGACATGTGTTCGAGGATGTCGGCGGCGCGCTCCTCCTCCATGTCGCCGATGATGCGCGCCTGGTCTTCGGCGTGCATCTCTTCGAGCGTCTCGGCGGCCGTCTCGTCGTCGAGCGCCTCGATGACCTCCGAGCCGTGGTGGCGTGACAGGGCCTCGGCGAGCCGCGCGATCTCGACGGGGTGGAGGCGCGAGAGCTTGTCGCGCGACGATTTAAGCTGGACGGTCGCGGCGTCGGTCGCGAGGTAGCCCACGTCGGCCCAGTCGATGACCTCGACGGCGCGGTTGGTGCCGATGAAGTTGTGCGGGGTGAGACGCCGCCACAAGCCCGCGAGCGTCACGTCCGCGCCCGTCACCACCCACTCGCCGTCCGACCCGATGAGCTGCACGTCGTTGACGCGCACGACGCGTTTGCCGTCCACGTCGATGAGCTGCTTGTCGAGCACGTCGCGCGCGAGCAGCACCTCGCCGTCGCGCCGCGCGAAGCGGCGCAGGTCGAGGATGTCCGAGTTGAGCCGGACGCCGTTCACGTCGATGAGCGCGACGCGCGCGCGCGGGACGAAGAAGTCGCGGCGGCGGTAGCGCGCGACGAGCCCCGTCACAGGCGGGTGGTCGCTCCCCAGACGGACGATGATGTCCTTGAGCGTCGCCACCCGCTCGCCCTCGACCTCGCGGACGGGCCGGCCGAGCACCTGCGAGAGATAGAGCATGTGAAATTATCGCTTCCCCGGAACGGGCGGCATCATAGCACGCGGCGCGCGGCGCGTGCTGAACTGCTTCGCACCCGGGCGTCTGAAATCTCACTCGCGCCGCGAGGGCGGGAGTGATTCGACGAGCCACTCGTTGAAGTCCCGCGCGGGGTCGAAGCGGAAGGGCAGGAGCGTGATGACGGGCGCGTGCTCTTTCACGGTGGCCTCAAGCGCCTCGCGGTTCTCGCCGCCGGGCGACGGGCCGCGCCGGCTGTAGCCGGAGTACTTGAGCGTGAGTCGTTCGCCGACCTGAAGGATGACGGGCGTCGTCAGGTAGCTGGTGCCGCCGCCCCGCGAAGAGAAGCGCTCGGTGTAACCGTGAACGTCGTCCTTAGAAGAGAGCACGGTGATGGGCGACCCCTTCCCGACGACGACGACGGGCACGGAGCCGGCGGCCTCGGCGGCGGGCGAAGGCCCGGCCGCGGACACGCTCGTCCCGACGGCGAGGTTGAAGCTGCCCGGCTTGACGGCCTCGAAGGTGGCTTCGTAGGTCATCGTGTAGCCGGGCGCGCGGTGCGGGCTATAGTGTGCGCGCCGGCCGACGTAACGCAGAAACTCCTCCGCCGGGTTGGGCACCGGCTCGCGGTAGAGCCCGGCCTCCTCGATGTCGCGCAGGCTCTTCTCCGTCGACCCGTCGCCGGGCGTGTACGGCCGCGCCTCGACGGAGAAGGCGTGCTCGGTGTAGTCGTTGACGAGGACGGGCAGGATGATGGTGTCGCCGACGCAGACGGAGTTGTAGCGCGGCCGGCGCTCGCAGCCCGGCGGGCCGACGTTGACGAACGTCTGGTGCTCGACGAAGGTGTAGAGCGGGTCGTGCGGCTTGACGTGGTCTTTGTACCTGTACTTGTACTTGACGTAGAACCCGCCGGGGCGCTTCGCGCGCAGGTGCGCGAGCCAGTAGAGCCCGCCGCCGTGCCAGTTCGAGCGGCGCGTGAGCCGTTCGCGCGCTACGTCGAAGTGCTCGCCGAGCGCCCCCGCGAGCGCGCCTCGCAGACGCGCCGCCTCGGACGCCTGCGCCGGAGTCGGCTCGAACTTTTTCGCCGGCTCCTTCGGGGCCTGCGCCGCGGCCGGGGCGCACAGACAGAGCACGGCGAGGAGGGGAAGGAGCCTGCGGAGCGTCGGGTGCTGCATCTTGTTCATGCGCGTCTCTCGTCCGAATTTCAGATTTGAGATTTGAGATTTGAGATTTAAAAGCTCAACCCTCGAACGGCTGGCGGGCGTCGGACTTGCGCCGCGCCCGAGAAGGTTGTTGCAAAGGCGCGGCTCTTATCCTATCCTCGCACGCGTTAAAGTCAGACCGGAAACCGCCGCTCTTAATCAACTTTTTCTCAAAGCATGTTGACAGTCGGGACGGAATGGCTCATCGAGGCGTCGGGCTGCGACGCGGAGGCGCTGCGCGACGTGGCGCGTCTGCGCGGCGTCTTCGCGCGCGCGATTGAAGAACTCGACCTGCGCGTCGTCGGCCAACAGCACTGGCACAAGTTCCCCGGCGAGGGCGGCGCGACCGGGCTCGCCATGCTCACAGAGTCGCACCTCGCCTGTCACACCTACCCGGAGTTCCGCGTCGCCACCTTCAACCTCTACTGCTGCCGCGAGCGTCCCGCGTGGCCGTGGGCCGAGCGCCTCCGCGAGATGCTCGGCGCGACCTCCGTGAGCGTGCGCGGCATCCGCCGGGAGACCCGCGCCGCGATTGATTCTCAGGCCGCCGAGTCTCAGACCGCGCCCGGGCCGCAACCCGCGCACGACGGGGGTGAAGCCTGATGGCGCTCCAGACGAACTGCCCCGCGTGCGGCGCGCAGGTTCTGTTTAAGACGGGCTCGTCCGTCGTGGTCGTCTGCGAATACTGCCAATCGGTCGTCGCGCGCACAGACCGCGGCGTCGAAGACCTCGGCAAGGTCGCGGACGTGGCCGAGTCGGGCTCGCCGCTCGAAACGGGGCTCGCCGGCGTCTACCTCGGCGTGGCCTTCCAGTTGACGGGGCGCGCTCAGGTTCAGCACGCGGCCGGCGGCTTCTGGGACGAGTGGTATGCGGCCTTCGCCGACGGCCGGTGGGGCTGGCTCGCGGAGGCGCAGGGGCGCTTCTACCTCACCTTCCAGATTCAGGTGCCGTCGCCCAACGCGCTCCCGGCCTTCGACCAGTTACAGCTCGGCCAGCCGGTCTGGGCCATCCCCGCGCAGCCGCCGCCCGTCGTCGCCGAGAAGGGGACGGCGCAACTGTCTGCGGCCGAGGGCGAGATACCTTACCTGCTCACGCCCGGCGAGACCTACGCTTACGCAGACCTCTCGGGCGCGGGCGGCGTCTTCGGCACGCTCGACTACGGCGAGCAGCCGCCGAACGTCTACGTCGGGCGCGAAGTCAGCCTCGAAGAGTTGGGGCTCGCGCACGCGCGCCGCACGTCGGAGCGCGAGGCGCGCAAGGTCGCCGCGACGCAGTTGAGCTGCCCGCGCTGCGGCGGGCCGCTTGAGCTGCGCGCGCCCGACCGGACGGAGCGCGTCGGGTGCCCGAACTGCGGCTCGCTGCTCGACGCGAGCGAGGGACGGCTGCGCTACCTGAAGACGCTTGAGAAGAAGGGCTGGGGCGCGTCCGTGCCCATCGGCGGCGCGGCCGAGTTCGAGGGGCGCACGTTCACGGTCATCGGCTACATGGTCAGGAGCGTCGAGTTCGACGGCGTCCAATACTTCTGGCAGGAGTATCTGCTCTACGAGCCCGCGCTCGGCTTCCGCTGGCTCGTCGAGTCCGACGCCCACTGGAGCTACGTCCGCGCGCTGCCGCCCGGCGAAGTCTCGGAGTCGGACAAGCGCGCGACGCACGCGGGCAAGAGCTTCAAGATATTTCAGGACGCCGTGGCGCGCGTCGAGTACGTCGAAGGCGAGTTCTACTGGCGCGTCGAGGCGGGCGAGCGCGCGCGCGCCGTCGATTACGTCGCCGCGCCGCTCATGCTCTCGAAGGAGACGCCCGTCGCCTCCGGGCGCAACCGGAAGGGCACCCTCTCCGCCGAGGAGATCAACTGGTCGCTCGGCACCTACACGCCGTTTAAAGAGATCGAGCGCAAGTTCGGCGTCGACCTCGCGCGCCCGCGCACGGTCGCGCCCAACCAACCGTGGGCGCACAGGAAGATTTACGCCTACTGGGCGCTGCTGCTGCTGGCCGCGCTCGGCGTCGGCTTCTTCACGATGGTGCTCGCGCCGCGCAAGGTCGTCTTCGACCAGACCTACACCTTGCGGGCGCAGGCGCAGGCGTCGCCCGCGTCGCCCTTCACGATTCCGACGCCGCGCCCGGGCGCTTCGGCCGCCGAGCTTCAGGAGGCGATCCGCCTCCGCGTCGCGCAGGCGCAGGCCGCCGCGCAGGCCGCGCAGGCCAACGCGGAGAGCGGCGCGGAGAAGACGCAGGTCGTCTTCACAGACCCGCTTGAGCTGGCCGGCGGGCAGAACATACGCGTGACGGGGAGCGCCAACGCCGAGAACAACTGGGTCTACGTCGCCGGCGACCTCATCGACGAGCAGACCGGGCTCGTCCAGCAGTTCGATCTGCCGATGGAGTTTTATCAGGGCGTCGAGGACGGCGAGTCCTGGAGCGAGGGCAGCCGCGAGCAGACCGACTACCTGCCGGCGTTGCCCGCGGGGCGCTACACGATGCGGCTCGAAGCGCAGTGGGAGAACTGGAACCAGACCACGCCGCCGCAGATACGCGTCCGCGTCGAGCAGGGCGTGCCGCGCCTGCTCAATTTGCTGCTGGTCTTAATCGCGCTCTCCGTGATTCCGTTCATCGCGATGCTGCGCCACTTCAGCTTCGAGCGGCGGCGCTGGGCCGACAGCACTTTCAACCCCTACGACTCGGGAGGCGGTGACGACGGTGACGACGGCGGCGACGACTGACGGGAAACGCCCGGCGCACGGCGGCGCGCTCAAGTCCTGCGCGCTCGCCCTCCTGCTCTGCGCGGCCGCGATGCTCGCGCCTCCGGGAGCGCGCGCGCAGGCGTCGTCGAAAGAGGAGTTGGTGGACAGCGTGCTGACGAGGGCCGGCACGCTCACCATCGTCCGCGCCGCCCCGGAGGAGGGCCTGACGCTGGAACTGCGGCTCAACGGCAAGAAGGTCGAGGTCGTGGACGGCACGATGTCCGCGGGCTTCAGGGCGCACTTCCGTGGGGTCGGCGACGGCGAGGTTCTCGTGTTGGCGGGGAGCGACGGCGGCTCGGGCTGCCCGGCGATGTTCCGCATCGTCCGCATCGTCGAAGAGGCGAGGGTGAGCATGACGGACGAGTTCGGCGACTGCTCCGACTCGCCCAACATCACGCTCGAATCGCTCCCCGAGGAGCGGATTCTGCTGCGCTTCCCCGGCTACTACAGGCTCAGCGCGCAGCAGGAGCCGGGCTTCCGCAAGCCGCCCCCGACGACGTGGGTCTACCGGAAGGGCGTGCTCAAAGAACTCAAGCCGGCGGCGAGGAAGCGGCGTTAGGGGTCGGAGGTCGACAAAAGTCATGTTCAGCAAAATCTATCTCTTACTCGGGGCGGGCGTCCTGCTGCTCTACGGCGTCGCGGCGTGGAGCGGGTGGGAGCTTTCGACCTCGCCGCGTCAGGTGCTCCCGGCGGACGTGCGCAACGCGCCGGGCGGCTACCGCTCTTTCCACTTCTGGCATTCCGGCTACCACGGAGGAAAATGATGCTCAACCTGACCCAGCCCGCGCACGCGCTCGGCCTCGTCGTCAAGATGGAGGAGCTGGCCCCCGTCATCGTGACGACGGCCATCTTCACCGCCTTCGGCCTGCTCGTCTTCGGCATCGCCTACATCATCATCGTCAAGGCCACGCCCTTCTCCATCCGCAAGGAGATCGAGGAGGATCAGAACACGGCGCTCGCCATCGTCATCGGCGCGGTCATCATCGGCATCTCGCTCATCATCGCCGCCGCCATCCAGGGTTGAGTAGACAGTAGTCAGTAGACAGTAGACAGTAGGCTCCGCTTACCGGGCGGCGACGCTAACAACCGAGCGGTGCGACTGACGAATGCTTTTCTACTGACTACTGACTACCGTCTACTGTCCACTGCTTTATGAACCGCACGCCCATCCTCTTCCTCAACGTCATGGTCATCGCGACCTGCGGGCTCGTCTACGAGCTGCTGGCGGGGACGCTCGCCTCCTACGTCCTCGGCGACTCGGTCACGCAGTTCTCGCTCATCATCGGCATCTACCTGTTCGCGATGGGGGCGGGGTCGTGGCTCTCGCGCTTCGTGGACAAGGAGCTGGCGCGGCGCTTCGTCGACGTGGAGCTGGCGGTGGCGATGCTCGGCGGGTTCTCCGCGCCGCTGCTGTTTCTCACGTTCGCGCATCTGAGCTACTTTCAGGTCGTGCTCTACGGGCTGGTCTTTCTCATCGGCGCGGCGGTCGGGCTGGAGATTCCGCTGCTGATGCGAATTCTCAAAGACCACCTCGACTTCAAGGAGCTGGTCGCGCGCGTGCTGGCCTTCGACTACGCGGGCGCGCTCATCGCCTCGCTGCTCTTTCCCATCTTTCTCGTCCCGCGCCTCGGGCTGGTGCGTACGTCTCTGCTGTTCGGGTTCCTCAACGCGTCCGTGGGCTTGTGGGCGACGTGGCTGATGCGGCCGCTCATCGGCGGGCGGTCGGTCGCGCGGCTGCGCGCGCAGGCGGTCGTGGTGATGGCGCTCCTCGCCGTCGCCTTCATCAAGGCCGACGCGCTCACCTCGCTCGCCGAGGACGCGATGTTCGCCGACGACATCGTCTACTCGAAGACGACCCACTACCAGCGCATCGTCGTCACGCGCAACCGCGCCGGCTTCCAACTCTTCCTGAACGGCAACCTGCAGTTCAGCTCGGCCGACGAATACCGCTACCACGAGGCGCTCGTCCACCCGGCGATGGCGCTCGCCGCCGAGGGCGCGCGCGCCCCGCGCCGCGTCCTCATCCTCGGCGGCGGCGACGGCCTCGCGCTCCGCGAGGTCTTGAAGCACCCGTCGGTCGAGGAGGTCGTGCTCGTCGATCTCGACCACGACATGACCGAGCTTTCGCGCCGCTTCCCGCCGCTGGCGAAACTCAACCGCGGCGCGTTCGACGACCCGCGCGTCCGCGTCGTCAACGAGGACGCGATGCTCTGGCTCGAAACCGATGTTCCGCCCTTCGACGCGGCGCTCGTGGACTTTCCCGACCCGAACTCCTTCGCGCTCGGCAAGCTCTACACGACGCGCTTCTACCAGATGCTCAAGCGGCGTCTCGCGCCCGACGCGGCCGTCAGCGTGCAGTCGACCTCGCCGCTCTTCGCGCGCAGCTCTTACTGGTGCATCGTCCGCACGCTCGAAGCCGCGGGCTTCAGCGTGCGCCCCTACTACACGGCCGTCCCTTCGTTCGGCGTCTGGGGCTTCGCGCTCGCGCGCCGCGCGCCCTTTGAGGTGCCGCAGCGCGCGCCGTCCGTCGAGCTGAAGTTTCTGGACGACCGCGCGCTGCCCGCGATGTTCATGCTCTCGGCCGACCTCGGGCCGGTTCCGGTCGAGGTCAACCGGCTCGACAACCAGTCGCTCGTCCGCTACTACGAGGCCGAGTGGCGGCGCTACGAGTGAGCGCGGAAAGGAGCAGACCCTAATGAAGATAAGCGAGTTTAAGAGGGCCGCCACCGCCGGGGATATCTTACCGGCCGCGCGCCCTTCGCCGGGCGAGCTTACAAAAGTGCCGCCCGCCGAAATTATGGAGACGGAGCCGGCCGGGCTCGCGGCGGCGGAGTCCGAAGAGAGCGCGGACTCAAGTAAGAACAAGGCAAAAATGCGCCGGGTCGCGGGCCTCTTCGCCGCCCTCGCCGCCGTCTACCTCCTGCTGGGTGAGGAGTGGATCGCGATGTTCACGGCGGCCTGCGCGCTCAGCAGCGCCCTTGAGGGCGAGACGCGCTGGCGCGTCCCGAAGTTCGTCAAGGTCTGCCTCGTCATCCTCATGGCGGTATTCAGCATCGGCATGTTCGTCATGTTGATTTTGAAAGCCAGAGGGCGCTGACGCGGCCGGGGCTTCGCGGAAACTCTATGGCGGGACGCGGGCTGACGAGAAGGGAACTGTTGGCGGCCTTCCTCGGCGCGCCGTTCGCGCTCGCCGCGTGCGGGCGTGGCGTGGCGGAAGCGCCGCCGCTGCCCGAGGGCGAAATCGTCGGCGCGTCCGACCGCCTCGGACACCTCCTGCGCGACGGGCTGCGTCCCGAACTCGAGACGTGGGAGCGCGCCTCGGTGGTCATCGTCGGCGGCGGCGTCGCGGGGCTGGCGGCGGCGTGGAGGTTTCTGCGCGCCGGCTTTGAAGACTTCGTGCTGCTCGAACTCGAACCCGAGCCGGGCGGGACGGCGCGCTCCGGCTCGGCGCACGGCGTCGTCTCGTACCCGTGGGGCGCGCACTATCTGCCCGCGCCGCGCGCCGAGAACCGCGCGCTCGTCGCGCTGCTCGACGAACTCGGCGTGCTCGAAGGCTCGGACGCCGAAGGGCAGCCCGTCGTCGCCGAACAGTTTCTCTGCCGCGACCCCGAGGAGCGTGTCTTCTACCGCGGGCGCTGGTACGAGGGGCTCTACCTGCACGCGGGCGGCTCGGGAGAGGACGCACGCCAACTCCAACTCTTCAACGCCGAGGTCGATTGGTGGTCTGCGTGGCGCGACGCGCGCGGCCGCCGCGCGTTCGACAGCCCCGTCGCGCGGTGCTCGGACGACGCGGAGGTGACGGCGCTCGACCGGCTCTCGATGGGCGATTGGCTGCGCGCCCGCGGGCTCGACTCGGAGCGGCTGCGCTGGCTCGTCGATTACGCGTGCCGCGACGACTACGGGCTGACCGTCGAGCAGGCGAGCGCGTGGGCCGGGCTCTTCTACTTCGCGTCGCGGATGGCCGGGCCGGGCGCGGAGGCGCAGTCGCTCATCACATGGCCCGAGGGCAACGGCCGCCTCGTCCGCCACCTGTACGAGAAGGCCGGGGGCCGCGTGCGGCTCGGCCTCGCCGTCGCGGACGTGCGCGCGTCGGGTGTTGACGAGGGTGTTGCCTTCAAAAGTCCCGACGCGGGCGGCGGCGTCGAGGTCGTCGCCGTGCGCGGCGACGGCGGCGGGGCCATCGGGTTTCGCGCCGACCGCGTCGTCTTCGCCGCGCCGCAGTTCATGACGAAGTACCTTCTGAAGTCTTACCGCGAGGGCGGCACGCCCGCGCACGTCGCGGAGTTCGACTACGGCGCGTGGATGGTCGCCAACCTCTTCCTCGCCGACAGGCCGCGCCCGGGGCCGGGCTTCCCCGAGGCGTGGGACAACGTGCTCTACGAGAGCCCTTCGCTCGGCTACGTCGTCGCCACGCACCAGCGCGGCCTGGAGCGCGGCCCGACCGTCTACACCTACTACTACCCGCTCGCCGACGCCGACCCGCGCGCCGCGCGCGCGCGCCTGCTCTCGGCCGGCCGCGACGAGTGGGCCGAAGTCGCGCTCTCCGACCTACAGCGCGCGCACCCCGACATACGCGCGCTCACGCGCCGGCTCGACGTGATGCGCTGGGGGCACGCGATGATTCGCCCGCGCGTCGGCTTCCAGTGGGGCGGCGCGCGCGTGAAAGCACAACAGCCCGCCGGCCGCGTCCACTTCGCCAACACAGACCTCTCCGGCGTCGCGCTCTTCGAGGAAGCCTTCGACCACGGCCTCCGCGCCGCCGAAGAAGTCCTCGCCGCGCGCGGCTTCAAGACGGAGAGCATGAGAGGCTGACGCCGAGCCGTGCGTCAAGGCGCGCGGCGCGCGATGAGTTCGTAGAGGGCGTTTTTGAAGAAGAGGCGTTTGAGGCGGTCGCCGGCGTGACGCGGGGGGTGCCGGCGCGCGGCGCGCTTGGCGTCGGGGACGTTGCCGCTCTCACTGACGACGCTGAAGGGGAGTCCGCGAAAGAGAGAGCGCGCGCCCGCGAGCGTGAGGTGGACGGTGTGGTCTGCGAAGGGCGTGATCTCGAAGCGAAGCCCGGCCGCGTTCCACGCGGCGTGCAGGTGAGAGGCGAGCGTGTAGACCGCGTGGTGGAAGTTGACCGTGAAATAGAGCAGCCCGCCGGGCGCGAGCACGCGCGCCAGTTCGCGTGCGATGCGCGCGGGGTCTTCGGCGTGATCCACGACGTTGTCGCAGAGCACCACGTCGAAGGAGGCGTCGGCGAAGGGCAGCCGCTCGCCCGCGGCGGCGATTGTCAGCGCGCGATTCTGCCAGCCGGGGAAGAGCGCGGCGTAGTCGCACGCGAGCGGGTCGCAGCCGACGCCGCGCGTCGTCCCGAAGAAGAAGACGAGCCCGTGTGCGCCGCTCCCGACTTCGAGCACGCGCGCGTCCGGCGCGACGGGGCGGACACGCTCAAGCTTCTCGCGGACGCGCGCCGAGCGGGCGCGCATCGCCTCGACGTAATCCTGCTCGTGACCCTTCGCCTTCGCGGCCTTCGCGCGCTGGTAGTCGAGCTGGCGTTCGAGCGCGCGGCGCGCGCGCCTCTGCAAAGCGGTCTCCTTACGGTCGGAGCCGTGGGCGGGACGTTCCTTCATCAACCTTCCTTCGGGCGTCGCGGGTGTCCGGGGAAAAATTTTCTTTCGGGCAAGGCGGGCACAGTATAAACTCAGCCGCCGCCGCACGCGTATGTCCGCCGAACCCGTCACGAACGCCGAAGCAATCCCGACCGCCGAGCCGGCCGCCGCACAAAGCCGGTGGTGGCTCTTCTCGCCGCGCGCGGACTTCGCCGTCTTCGGCGGGAGCGCGCTCGTGTCGCTGCTGCTGTTGTGGGTCGGCGCGCGCGCCGGGCTCCTCGAAGCAGAGTCGCCCGATTGGGCGTGGGTGCCGGCGGTGCTTCTGGTGGACGTGGCGCACGTCTACGCGACCGCGTTCCGCGTCTACTTCGACGCCGAAGAGTTGAAGCGCCGCGCCGCGCTCTACGTGCTCGCGCCGGCCGTCGCCTACGCGCTCGGCGTCGCGCTCTACTCCGAGGGCGAGGCGCACTTCTGGCGCACGCTCGCTTACCTCGCGGTCTTTCACTTCGTGCGGCAGCAGTACGGGTGGGTCGCGCTCTACCGCGCGCGTCTGGGCGAGCGCGGCCGTCCGGGTTGGACTGTGGACGCGGCGGCCGTCTACATGGCGACGCTCTACCCGCTCGTGTACTGGCACGCGCACCTGCCGCGACGCTTCTGGTGGTTTCTGCCGGGCGACTTCGCGGCGCTGCCCGCGTGGGTCGAGCGGGTCGCGTTCGTTCTCTACTGCGCCGCGCTCGGCGCGTACGCGGTGCGCTCGGCGCACGCGTGGGTCGTGCGCGGGCGCGGCAACCCGGGTAAGGATTTGGTCGTGCTGACGACCGCCCTCTGCTGGTACGCCGGCATCGTCGCCTTCGACTCCGACTACGCCTTCACGGTGACGAACGTTTTGATCCACGGCGTCCCTTACGTGGCGCTGGTCTGGTGGTACGCGCGCCGCCGCGCGCCGGAGGCGGGGCGGACGTACCGGCGTCTGGCGCGCTGGCCCGTCTTCCTCGCGACGCTCTGGCTGATGGCCTACGCAGAGGAATTGCTCTGGGACAGGGGCGTGTGGCACGAGCGCGCGTGGCTCTTCGGCGGGGCGTGGGACTGGGAGTCCTTAAAGGTCTTTCTCGTCCCGCTGCTCGCGCTCCCGCAGGCGACGCACTACGTCCTCGACGGCTTCGTCTGGCGTCGTAAGTCCAACCCGCAGCTTTCAATCATCAGCAGGCAGTAGCCGTTTCGAGTCCATGCAGGAACAGACCATCCAAAGGGAAAAGGTTCACCGCTTCCGCTGCCCCGGGTGCGGGGCCGACTTGCAGTTCGCGCCGGAGGGCGGGAACCTGACGTGCCCCTATTGCGGGCGGCAGGAGAGCATCGAGCCGCCGGCCGGCGCGGTCGAGGAGCGCTCCTACGAGCAGTACCTCCAACTACACGCCGACCGCATGGGCACGCTCGCCGAGGGCGCGCTCGAAGTCGCCTGCCAGACCTGCGGCGCGACCGTCACCTTCGCGCCGCCGATGGTCGCGGGCGAGTGCGACTTCTGCGGGAGCCCGCTCGTCGCGCAGCCGCGCTCGGCCGACCCCGTGCTCGCGCCCGAGGGCGTGCTGCCCTTCCGCGTCACGGCGGACGCGGCGACGGGCTCCGTGCGCCAGTGGCTCTCGTCGCTCTGGTTCGCGCCCAACGCGCTCAAAAAGCTGGCCGCGCACGAAGGCTTGGGCGGCGTCTACATCCCCTTCTGGACTTACGACGCGTACACTTCGAGCCGCTACGAGGGGCAGCGCGGCGAGCACTACTACACGACCGAAACCTACACCGAGCGCGACGCGCAGGGCAACAACGTGACGCGCACGCGGCAGGTGCGGCACACGAACTGGTACCCGGCCTCGGGCACGGTCGAGCGCTGGTTCGACGACATCCTCGTCCCCGCGACGAAGTCGCTGCCGCCCGCGCGACTCGCGGCGCTTGAGCCGTGGGACTTGGCCGAGCTGACGGGTTACGAGCCGGCCTACCTCTCGGGCTACAAGGCGCAGCGCTATCAGGTTGATTTGGCCGGGGGCTTCGAGCTGGCGAAGGGTTTGGCCGCGCCCGTCATCGAGTCGGACGTGCGGCGCGACATCGGCGGCGACGAGCAGCGCGTCACGCAGGTCGCCACGAACTATTCGGCCGTGACCTTCAAGCACCTCCTGCTCCCCGTCTACGTCGGCGCGTACAGGTTCGGCGACAAGGTCTATCAGGTCGTCGTCAACGGCCGCACCGGCGAGGTGCAGGGCGACCGCCCCTACAGCTTCTGGAAAATCTTCTTCCTCGTCCTCTTCATCGTCGCCGCCCTCCTCGTCGTCGCGCTCGTCTTCGGCCGTCGCTGACCGAGGCGCTCCCGAAAAAGCGGCGGCGCGCGGCATGTTC
>JBEVKV010000496.1:0-4029 GCA_040509515.1 Pyrinomonadaceae bacterium
GGAGTTTTGATTATGAGAGACGCCGTACGGGGAAGGCTATACCCTAAAGCCGCGCGCGCCCTCTGCGCGCTGCTCGCGCTGGCGCTGCTCGCGCTCGGCGCGTGCCTGCCGAAGTCGCCGACCGGCGCGCGCAAGGGCGGCGAGCGCGGCGTCACGCTCTACGCCTTCTCCGTGATGAAGGAGGTGATGGACAAGGCCGTGCTGCCCGGCTTCGCCGCCAAGTGGAAGCAGGAGCAGGGCGAGGACGTGAAGTTCACAGCCTCTTACGCCGGCTCGGAGACCATCACCAACCAGATTTTGCAGGGCGTCGGCGCGGACATCGGCATCTTCTCCATCGAGCGCGACGTGGAGCGGCTCGCGCAGAAAGGTCTGGTCACGGCGAACTGGAAGGCGACGCCCCACGGCGGCGTCGTCAACAAGACGCCGTTCGTCATCCTCGTCCGCAAGGGGAACCCGAAGGGCATACGCGACTTCTCAGACCTCGCCAAGCCCGGCGTCAAAGTCATCCACCCCGACCCGGACGGCTCGGGCGGCGCGCAGTGGTCGATCCTCGCCATCTACGGCTCGGAGCTGAAGAAGTCGCAGTCGGAGACGGGCGGCGCGGACTCGGCGCGCGCGCTCAACCTTTTGAAGTCGGTCTGGCGCAACGTCATCTCGACCCCGGGCTCGGCGCGCGAGGCGCGGACGCAGTTCGAGACCGGCTACGGCGACGCGCTCATCACGTACGAACTCGAAGGGCTGATGATGAAGGCGGCGGGCGCGCCCTTCGACATCGTCGTCCCGCGCGCGACCATCCTCAGCGAGCACCCGGCGGTCGTCATCGACAAGAACGTCACGCCCGAGGAGCGCCCGCTCCTCGACGCCTTCGTCCAATACCTCTGGAGCGACGAGGCGCAGCAGGCGTTCGTCAAATACCACTTCCGCTCGGTCACGCACGACGAGTTCAACGCCGCCAACCCCGAGTTCGCGCGCGTCGAGCAGCCCTTCACCGTCGGCGACCTCTTCGGCGGCTGGCAACGCGCCTACCCCGAAATCATCGACGGCGTCTGGCGCAAACAGGTCAAGCAGAAGTGATAAGTGATGGGTGATAAGTGATAAGAAAGGCGTCGGGCGATGAGACCTCACGAGAAGTTGGAAGTGTGGAGCCGGGCGGTCGATTTTGTGACCGTGATTTACCGGATGACGGACAACTTTCCCAGGGAAGAAAAATTTGGTCTCACGTCTCAGATAAGGCGGGCGGCCGTTTCAGTACCCGCGAACATCGCCGAAGGTGCGGCGCGAGAGTCCCCCAGAGAGTTCGCGCACTTTCTCTCGAACGCTCAAGGGTCGGCCAGCGAACTCGCGACAGAGCTTCTGATTGCTCACCGTCTCAGGTTTCTGGGTGAGCAGGATTATTCAGACCTGAACTCCGAGCTGGATAATATAGGCCGGATGCTTTTTGGCCTCTCGCAGCACGTCAAGAAGAAGGTGCATAAGCAATGAGAACATCCTCTTATCACTTATCACTTATCACTTATCACCGGGGGGGCTTATGAGCGCGGCGGTCTCGGGGATGCGGCACGTCAGCGGGGCGGATTTGGCGAAGCCGTTCGGGCTCGGGATGGTCATCTTTTTGATGCTGCCGCTGATTCTGCTGCCGCTGGCGTCGATTTTTATCTTCGGGACGAGCAGCGGGCTGCGAACCTTCTGGGCGGCGCTGACCGCGCCCGACGCGGTCTTCGCGCTCAAGCTCTCGGTGGTGACGAGCTTCTGGGCGACGGCCTTCAACGTCGTCTTCGGGCTCTTCGCCGCGTACGTGCTGTCGCGTTACACGTTCTTCGGGCGCACCGCCATTATCGTCACCATCTCGCTGCCGACCGCCATCCCGACGGCGGTCGCCGGCTTCGCGCTGCTGCTGCTGTGGGGCAAGTACGGGATGATCGGCCAGTACATCTCCGAAGAGCACCAGCTCATGTTCACGCCGTACGCCATCATCCTCGCCAACATCTTCGTCACCTTCCCGCTCGCCTTCGGCGTGCTGATGTCGGTCTTCGAGACGATGGACAAGTCGCTCGAAGAGGCTTCGGCGACCATCGGCGCGACGCGCTGGCAGACCTTCTGGCACGTCACGCTCCCCTCTTTGCGCGGCGCCATCGTGACGGGGTCTTTGTTGACGTTCGCGCGCGCCATCGGCGAGTTCGGCTCGACGATTCTCGTCTCTGGCAACCTCGCCGGGAGCACGCAGACCGCGCCGCTCTACATCTTCGCCAAGTTCAACGAGGGGCAGGTCGAGGCCGCCAACGCCGTCGCCATCGTCCTCGCGCTCTTCTCCTTCGCCATTTTCAGCGTCCTCTTCTTCGCGCGCGACTGGCTCGAAGGCAAGTGAGGTGACGGCGTTGACTCTCCCCGAAAAAATCATCGACGACGCCGCCGGGCCGCGCGCGGGGGAGACGCGGGCCCCGGAGTTCATCGCCGCCGCGAGCGTGCGCGGCATCAGCAAGAGCTTCAAGGGCGTGCGCGTGCTCGAAGACGTGAGCTTCGACGTGGGCGAGGGCGAGGCGCTCGTGCTGCTCGGGGCCTCCGGGTCGGGGAAGACGACCATCCTGCGCGTCATCGCCGGGCTGGAGCAGCCCGACTCCGGCCGCGTCATCCTCCACAAACGCGACGTGACCGACCTCCCCGCGCGCGAGCGCGGCGTCGGCGTCATCTTCCAGTCCTACGCGCTCTTCCCGCGCATGACCGTCGAAGAGAACATCGGCTACGGCCTGCGCATACGCGGCCGCAAGCGGCAGGAGGTCAAAGAGAAGGTCGAGAGCCTTCTGGAACTCGTCAACCTCAAAGACCAGCGCAGGAAACTCCCGGCGCAGCTCTCCGGCGGGCAGCAGCAGCGCGTGGCGATTGCGCGCACGCTCGCCTACGAGCCGCAGATGCTGCTTTTCGACGAGCCGTTCGGCGCGCTCGACGCGCAGATACGCGTGCGGCTGCGGCGCGAGATACGCGCGCTGCTCCGCGAGGTGAACGTCCCCGCGCTCTTCATCACGCACGATCAGGAGGAGGCTCTCGAACTCGGCGACCGCATCGCGGTGCTCCACTCGGGCCACCTCGAACAGGTGGGCACGCCCGAGGACGTTTACAACCGGCCGGAGACGGAGTACGTGGCGACGTTCCTCGGCGCGGCCAACCTCCTGCTCGGCGTCGTCGCCGAAGAGAACCGCGTCGAGCTGGGCACGGCCGCCATCGAGGCCGGCGAAGAGGCCGCGCGCTTCAACGTCGGCCAGTCGGTCAAGCTCGTCTTCCGCCCGGAGGACGTGCGGCTGAGTCTGACGGGCGAGCTGCCCTCCGGCTGCCGACGCCTGACCAACGGCGTCGTCGAGGAGAAGCACTTCGTCGGGGCCTACGAGCGTCTGACCGTCCGGCTCGACCTCGTCGCGCGCCAGCCGGCCGAGGGCGAGCCGCCGCTCTACGACGTGACCATCAACACGCCCGAGCGCCGGCTCGGCGTCCCCATCTTCGTCACGCGCCCCAAGCCCGAGGCCGGGGCCGAGCCCGTCCGCGCCGGCGACCGCGTCGCCGTCTGCCTCACCTCCTTCCGCGTCATCCCCAACTTCCCCCTCGCCTCCGAACGCGGCGGCCTTGTGCTCGACACGGGAAGTAGGAAGTAGACGGAAGTCAGTAGCCAGTAGACAGTAGTCTCCGCTAGAAGGACGTTGAGACTGACTGCCCGGCCGGCCGACCCGAAAAATGGTTTTTCTACTGACTACTGACTACTGACTACTGCCTTTCAGCCCGAGCAACCCGGCGTGCTATCATCGCCTCAAAACTGCGAGCCAGAATCGGGCAGGCGTCGAGGATGCCGCGGGTGTTTTTGCTCTCGCCTTCGGCCGGTCGCGCAAGGCCGCGCCGCACGTCCCCCGAAAAATTCGTGAAGGTCTTATGAAGTCAAAACTGTTCGGACGCAATCTAGCTGTCTTCGCGCTCGCCGCCGCGCTGCTGTCGGCGTCGCTCGCCGGGCCCGCCGCCGCGGCCGCCGCTCCGCAACGCCGGGCCGCC
>JBEVKV010000497.1:0-8244 GCA_040509515.1 Pyrinomonadaceae bacterium
CGGCCGAGGGCGCGGGCGTCGTCGCGGGGCAGGGAACAGTCGCCGCCGCGCCCACCCCGGCGCAGCCGGCGGGCGGCGGCGGCTACGAGATAGTTTTCCGCCCAGACCCGACCGTCTACGACGGCCGTTTCGCAAACAACGGCTGGCTACAGGAGTTGCACAAGCCGCTCACCAAGCTGACGTGGGACAACGCCGCCATCATCAGCCCGGCGACGGCCGTGAAGCTCGGCGTCGGAACCGAGCCCGACGGCGCGCTCGTCGACGAGGCCCCGCGCCGCGTCAACCGCCTGACCGCGAAGGGCGGCGAGATTGACGCCGAAGTCGTCCGGCTCAACTTCCGCGGCAAGTCCGTCACCGCGCCCGTCTTCATCCTGCCGGGGCAGCCCGACGACGTGATCACGCTCCACCTCGGCTACGGCCGCTGGCGCTCGGGGCGCGTGGGCGGCAACAAGCACGACGCGAGCGTGCGGGGCGTCAACGCCTACGAGCTGCGCACCTCGGACGCGCTCTGGTCGGGCGCGGGGCTCGGCGTCGAGGTCACGGGCGACACCTACCCGCTCGCCTCGACGCAGATACACTTCCGCATGGAGGGGCGCGAGATAGTCCGCCACGGCACCTTCGCGGAGTGGACGCACGACCCGACGCTGGCCCCCGCGCGCGAACACAAGAAGGAGCCGCCGCAGCCCGCGGGCGAGAACCGCAAGCCCATCGACTCCGAGTCGATGTACCCGCCTTACCACTACGAGCCGAACGAGGAGGCGGGCTTCCGCGGCTACAAGTGGGGGATGGTCATCGACACGGCGACCTGCGTCGGCTGCAACGCCTGCGTCGTCGCCTGTCAGGCCGAGAACAACATCCCCGTCGTCGGCAAGGAGCAGGTCGCGCGCTCGCGCGAGATGCACTGGCTGCGCGTGGACAACTACTTCCGCGGCGCGGCCGAAAGTCCCGACGGCGTCTACTTCATGCCCGTCCCGTGCATGCACTGCGAGAACGCGCCGTGCGAGCCGGTCTGCCCCGTCCACGCGACGGTGCACAGCAGCGAGGGCCTGAACGACATGGTCTACAACCGCTGCGTCGGCACGCGCTACTGCTCGAACAACTGCCCGTACAAGGTGCGCCGCTTCAACTTCCTGCTCTATCAGGACTGGGACACGCCTTCCCTGAAGATGCTGCGCAACCCGGAGGTGTCGGTGCGCTCGCGCGGCGTGATGGAGAAGTGCACCTACTGCGTCCAGCGCATCGAGCACGCCAAGATCGACCGCGAGAAGAAGGGCGAGCGCGTCCGCGACGGCGACATCAAGACCGCCTGCCAGCAGACCTGCCCGACCGAGGCGATAGTCTTCGGCGACCTCAACGACCCCGAGAGCCGCGTGGCCAAGCTGCAGGCGCAGAAGCGGCGTTACGACCTGCTGGCCGACCTGAACACGCGGCCGCGCACGGTCTACCTCGCTTCGGTGCGTAACCCGAACGAGGCGATTGGCGGCGGCAGCGAGCGCCGCGGCGGCAGCGGCAGCGACGCGCCGCAAGGCGGACACGGAGGGGAGGCGTAAGGATGTCTAAGGAGAGATACGACTACGCGCACGAGGACGTTGGCATCCACACCACGCCCGCCGTCATCGAGCCCGGACACACGTTCGGGACGGTGACGGACAAGATCAGCTCCATCGTCCTGCGCAAGCGGACGCCGCTGGTCTGGTGGATCGGGCTCGCCCTCTCCTTCGTGCTGGTGAACGTGCTGATGGGCACCATCACGCACCTCGTCTTCACCGGCATCGGCATCTGGGGCAACAACCAACCCGTCGGCTGGTCGTTCGACATCATCAACTTCGTCTGGTGGATCGGCATCGGCCACGCCGGCACCCTCATCTCGGCCATCCTGCTGCTGCTCCGGCAGACGTGGCGCACGTCCATCAACCGCTTCGCCGAGGCGATGACGCTCTTCGCGGTGGCCTGCGCGGGTCTGTTCCCGCTCCTGCACACCGGAAGGCCGTGGCTCGCCTACTGGCTGTTTCCCTACCCGAACACGATGGGCATCCAGCCGCAGTTCCGCAGCCCGCTGATGTGGGACGTGTTCGCGGTCTCGACCTACGCGACCATCTCGGCGCTCTTCTGGTACACGGGGTTGATTCCCGACCTCGCCACGCTCAGGGACAGGGCGCGCTCGAAGTTCGGGCGCGTCGTCTACGGGATGGCCTCTCTGGGCTGGCGCGGGAGCGCGCGCCACTGGGCGCGTTACGAGATGGCCTACCTGCTGCTCGCCGGGCTCTCGACGCCGCTGGTGCTCTCGGTTCACACCATCGTCAGCTTCGACTTCGCCATCGGCATCATCCCGGGCTGGCACGCGACCATCTTCCCGCCCTACTTCGTCGCCGGCGCCATCTACGCGGGCTTCGCGATGGTCTTGACGCTCGTCATCCCGTTGCGGAAGCTCTACGGGCTCGAAGACTTCATCACCGAGCGCCACCTGCGCAACTCCGCGAAGGTCATGCTGGCGACGGGTCTCATCGTGGCCTACGGCTACATGATGGAGACGTGGACGGCGTGGTACAGCGCGAACACTTACGAAGAGTTCATGATGCGGAACCGCTTCTTCGGGCCGTACGCGCTCTTCTACTGGGCGCTCATCGTGTGCAACGTCATCGTGCCGCAGTTCCTGTGGGTGCGGCGCGTGCGCCACTCGAACATCGCGCTCTTCGCCATCGCGATGTTCGTCAACGTCGGGATGTGGCTGGAGCGCTTCGTCATCATCCCTATCAGCCTGCACCGAGACTTTCTGCCGTCGTCGTGGGGCTTCTACAAGCCGACGATGTTCGACTTCTCGATGTTCTTCGGCACCATCGGGCTCTTCTTCTTCCTGATGCTGCTCTTCCTGCGCTTCCTGCCCGTCATCTCCATCTTCGAGATGCGGACGATGGTGCCCGGCGCGCAGGTCAAGGAGGAGGCGTGACGTGGCTGTGAAGCGTAAAGTCCGGCCGCAGACTTACGGGCTGATGGCCGAGTTCGACAACCCGACGGACGCGGTCGCCGCCGCGCGGCGCGTCTACGAGGAGGGCTACCGCAGGATGGACGCCTTCTCGCCCTACCCCGTCGAGGAGTTGTCCGAGGCCGTCGGCGTCCACAAGACGTACATGCCGCACGTCGTGCTCACGGGCGGCATCCTCGGGGGGCTGACCGGCTACCTCTTGCAGTACTACCTGCACGTACACTTCTACGCCATCAACGTCGGCGGGAAGCCGTTCCACAGTTGGCCGGCCTTCATCCCCGTCACGTTCGAGATGACGGTGCTGGGCGCGGGGCTCTTCGCCGTCTTCGGGATGCTGGCGATGAACGGGCTGCCCGAGCCCTACCACCCGGTCTTCAACGCGCCGAACTTCGCGCTCGCCTCGCGCGACCGCTTCTTCGTGCTGGTTGAGTCGGCCGACCCCAAGTTCGACCGCGAGCGCACAGGTGAGCTGCTCCGCAGTCTCGGGCCGCGTGAGGTGATAGATGTCGAACACTGAGAAGAAGGGGCAAGGGGAAAGGGTCAGGGGGAAGGGCGTCGGGGGCGCACGCCGCCGGGCCGCGCGCCTCCTCTTGGCCCTGACCCTTGCCGCCTTGCCCTTCGCTCTGGCGGGCTGCCGGCAGGACATGCAGGATCAGCCGCGCTACGAGTACTACGAGCCGGGCGACAAGAAATTCTTCGCCGACGGCGCGTCCTCGCGCCCGTCCGTGGAGGGCACCGTGCCGCGCCAGCCGGGCGAGTACCGCGACCGCGAGGACTACTTCTTCACGGGTCGCGCCGCCGGTCAGGCCGCGGGCGGCGCGGGCGCGCAGATGGGCGCGGGCGCGGCGGTGCCGGGCGTGGCCTCGGGGCTCTCGACGGGCGCGCAGGCGGGCGCGAGCACGCAGGTGCGCGGCAACGTCTCGGGCGGCGTCCCCGGCGCGCGCGAGGCGACGGCGACCGGCGGGCCCGACAACTTCCCCGTCAACATCGACGAGGCGGCCCTCAAGCGCGGGCGCGAGCGCTTCCAGATTTACTGCTCGGCCTGTCACGGGATGACGGGCGAGGGCGACGGGCTCATCACGCGGCGCGGCTTCCAGCGCCCACCCTCCTTCTACGACGACCGTCTACAGGAGGGCGTCACGCCCGCGAGCCACTTCTTCGACGTGATCACGAACGGCTGGGGCGCGATGCCCGACTACGCCTCGTCCGTCACGCCGGAAGACCGCTGGAAGATCATCGCCTACCTGCGCGCTCTCCAACTGAGCCGCAGGCTCAAACTCGAAGACCTTTCGCCCGAGGAGCAGAACCGCGTGCGAGCCGGCGCGCAGCCCGGCGGCCCCGCGCACGGGCAGGGCGGCACGCTCTTGCAGTCGCCGCAGACGGGGGGTGAGAAGCACTAGCGATGGAAGCGACGACCACACACACTTACGACGCCCCCGCAGACCTCGGGCGCTACAGGGGCCGGGCGCTCGCCGTCGGCGTAGTCCTCCTCGTCGTCGGCGCGGCGCTCGCGTTCCTGATGGGGCAGGCGTCGCACTTCGGCGGGGTGGTGCACGTCCTGCGCTCCTACCTCGTCGGGTTCTTCCTCGTCACGGGCGTCTCGGTCGGGAGCCTCGCGTGGCTCTGCCTCGGGCACATGACGGGCGGCGCGTGGGCGATTACGAGCCGCCGTCTGTTCGAGGCGGCGGCGCGCTGCATCCCGCTCTGCGCCCTCCTCTTCATACCCGTGGTCGTCTCGCTCTTCGTCCACGAGCACGGGCACGAGGGCGGGCACAACCTCTCGGTCTACGAGTGGTCTGACCCGTCGGTCGTGGCGGGCGACCCGGCCTTGCAGCACAAGCGCGCGTACCTCAACGCGCCGTTCTTCATCGTCCGCGGCGTCGTCTATTTCGCGATCTGGTTCGGGATGGCGCTCGTCCTCAGCCGCTGGTCGGCGGCGCAGGACAGGACGGCCGACCCGCGCGTGCGCCGCAGGCTGCAGGACATCTCGGGGCCGGGCATCCTGCTCTTCGGCCTGACGGTGACGTTCGCGGCGATAGACTGGGGCATGTCGCTTGAGCCGCACTGGTTCTCGACCATCTACGGGCTCATCATCATGGCCGGCTGGGGGCTCTCGGCGCTGGCCTTCATGATCACGGTGGCGACGTGGCTCAGTTCGCGCGAGCCGATGGCGCACGCCTACCAGCCGCTGCACTTCCACGACTGGGGCAAGCTGCTGCTCGCGCTCGTGATGCTCTACGCCTACTTCGCCTTCTCGCAGTTCCTCATCATCTGGGCGGGGAATTTGCCGGAGGAGACTCCGTTCTACCTGCGGCGGCTGCGCGGCGGGTGGCAGGTCGTCGGGCTGCTCATCATCCTGTTCCACTTCATGCTCCCGTTCGTGCTGCTGCTCTCGCGCGGGCGCAAGCGCGCGCCGCGTTCCCTGCGGCGCATCGCGCTGCTGATGATCTTCATGCGCGTCGTGGACTTGATCTTCTTCTTCGCCCCGTCGGTGCATCAGGGCGGCGAGGGCGAGTGGGGCGCGCGCGACCTTCTGTCGAGCTTCCTGCCGATGTTCGTGATGGCGGTGGGGCTCGGCGGCATCTGGCTCTGGTTCTACTTGGGGCAGCTCGCCAGTCGGCCGCTGCTGCCCCTCGGCGAGCGCGACCTTGAGAAGGCCATCACGGCGACGGAACACCACTGAGAGGAGTGACAAGTGATGAGTGACAAGTGATAAGAGTTGGCGGGAAGGCGGAAGCCTTCTCATCACTCATCACTCATCGCTAAGCGTTATGGCTATCGGCAAGCGCAAAAGGGACAGCATCCACGAGACGCCGGACGTGTCCTACATCACGAACCCGGACGTGGCGCACGAGGAGTCGGACGTGGCGGTGCGGCCGCTGCTGTGGTTCGTCGGCGGGCTGACGTTCTTCACCATCGTCGTCTGCGTGGCGATGCTGCTGCTCTTCAAGTTCTTCCAGGGGCGCGAGGAGTCGCTGGAACTCGCGCCGTCGCCGCTGGCGCGGCAGAACGAAGAGCGCCTGCCGCCCGAGCCGCGGCTCCAACTCGCGCCCGGCTGGCAGGTGACGGCCGAGGACGGCCGCCGTCAAGACCTCTCCTTCTCGGCCGACAACGCCGGCCACGTACCGCAGCCGTGGTCGGAGTACCTGCTCGTTTCGGACGAGTGGAAGCGCGAGGCCGAAGGCTACGGCTGGGCCGACGAACAGGCCGGCACCGTCCGCGTCCCCATTGAGCAGGCCATGCGCGTCTATTTACAGCGCCGTCAGGCCGGGCAGCAGCGGCCCGGCGCGCCGCAACCGTCCACGCCCGCGGGCGCGCAGCCGCAGGCGTCTGCGCCGCAGTCGGCCGCGCCCGCCGCGACCGCGACGCCGGCCGCGCATCATTGAGCGGCCCGCGGCCAGCGTCGAGTGTTTGTCAGGAAGTGAGAAGTTTTGTGAGGAGTTTTAAAGCACAATTTTCGGGAGGGCGTTTCGCGCGGCGCGCGGCGGTTGCCCTTTGCCTTTTGACCTTTGCCTGTTGCCTTTTGCCTTCGCGCGCCGTCGCGCAGTACGCGCAGCCGCCCGTGGGGCCGAGGCCGACGGGGAACTCGACCGAGGTGCTCAAGCAGGTCGGCATCGACCAGCGGCTCGACGAACAGATTCCGCTCGACCTGCGCTTCCGCGACGAGTCGGGGCGCGAGGTCGCGCTCTCGGAATACTTCTCGAAGGGCAAGCCCGTCGTCCTGACGCTCGTCTACTACGAGTGCCCGATGCTCTGCAATCAGGTTTTGAACGGCGCGGTCGGGGCCTTTCAGGGGCTGGGCTTCACGGTCGGCAAGGAGTACGAGGTCATCACCGTCAGCTTCGACGAGCGCGAGGGGCCGGAGCTGGCCGCGCGGAAGAAGGAGACCTACCTGCGCCGCTACAGGCGCGAGGGCTCGGAACGGGGCTGGCACTTCCTGACCGGCGACAAGGCGTCGATAGAGGCGCTGGCGCGCGCGACCGGCTTCCGCTACGTCTGGGACGAGGAGTCGAAGCAGTTCGCGCACGCCTCGGCCTTGATGGTGGCGACGCCCTCGGGGCGTCTGTCGCACTACCTCTACGGCATCGACTTCGCGCCGAAGGACTTGCGTCTCGCGCTCGTCGAGGCGTCCGAGGGGAAGATCGGCTCGCCCGTGGACGCGCTGCTTTTGTACTGCTACCACTACGACCCCGTCGCCGGCCGCTTCGCGCCGGTGATGGGCGTGCTGCGCGCGGCCGGCGTGCTGACGGTCTTTGGCGTGGTGGCGCTCCTGCTCTTCCTGCGGCGCAAGTCGCGGGCGGCCGAGGAGCGCTGGGACGAGGAGATTAAGGCCGGCGGGGTCATGTGACCCGCGGACGGCCCTGTGAGCGTAAAGCCCCTTCGGGGGAGGGGAAACCCGAGTGAACTTGATGCAGTCCATTCCGATACCGAAAGTGGTCGTGCCGTTCGCGCCCGAGCAGGCGTCGACGTTCGCGCCGCACGTCGACGCGCTCTACGCCTACCTGATCGCGCTGACGGCCTTCTTCACGCTGGGGATCACGGCGGCCATCATCTTCTTCGCCGTCAAGTACCGGCGGCGGCAGGCGGCCGAGCTGCCGCGCCCCGTCCACGGCTCGATGGTGCTTGAGCTGACGTGGACCATCATCCCGCTCATGATTTCGATGACGATCTTCATCTGGGGCGCGTCCATCTTCTTCAAGGCGTACCGCGCGCCGCAGCAGGCGATGGAGGTCTACGTCGTCGGCAAGCAGTGGATGTGGAAGTTCCAGCACCAGACGGGGCAGCGCGAAATTAACGAGCTGCACGTCCCCGTCGGCGCGCGCGTCAAGCTCACGATGACGACCGAGGACGTGATCCACAGCTTCTACGTCCCGGCCTTCCGCATCAAGCAGGACGTGGTGCCGGGGCGCTACCTCCAGACGTGGTTCGAGGCGACGAAGGCCGGCAAGTACTACCTCTTCTGCACCGAGTACTGCGGGACGAACCACTCGGGGATGGGCGGCTACGTCTACGTGATGGAGCCGGCCGCCTACCAGCAGTGGCTCGCGGGCGGGACGGGCGCGGAGTCGGCGGCCTCGCAGGGGCAGAAGCTCTTCCAGCAGCGCGGCTGCGCCTCGTGCCATCAGGTCGAGGCGGGCGGGCAGCAGGGGCGCGGCCCCACGCTCTACGGCATCTTCGGCAAGCCGCAGCAAATCGAGGGCGGCGCCGCGGTGACCGTCGATGAAGCCTACATCCGCGAGTCGATTTTGAACCCGCAGGCA
>JBEVKV010000498.1:0-5737 GCA_040509515.1 Pyrinomonadaceae bacterium
TTCACCTCTCGAATGCTACCCCAGCACGCGCATCCTTCTAACCCTCACTGCGGCGCTCAGTGTCACCGTCGCGTGGCACTGAGACATTCGTCAATCCACTCCTCGTTGAACACACTGTTATAGATTCTGTTGCGGACGCGCAACAGCTTCTTCCTGGTATGGACGATCCCCGCCAGCTTGAGATGCGTTTTAACGGGTGATGACTTCTCGTCTCGCACCGCCGAGCGCGGGTGATAAATCTGCCGGTAGAGTGTCAACACCTCGCGCGTGTCTACCCACCCCTTTATTATCATGTCACGCACGCCCAGCAGGTTAATGTCCTTCCCGCTCATCTCGCCGAGAAAGGTCTCCTCAACCAGTAGGTCGATCTCCGACTCCACCCAGTTGGTCTTTCCCTTTTCGACAACGGCGCGGCAGAGGCGCTGGGTGAGGTAGGGGTGCCCGCCCGTCCACTTAAGAACCCAGCCGAGCGTCTGCCTCGCCTCCGGTTCTGGCAGGCCTAGGTCTTCGGCCAGCGGCAGAGCCTCCTCCAGAGTGAAATCCGTCACCTCCACGCGCCGCCCGATATTAAAAGGGGTTCGCTGCGGGTCGTGAATCAGGTCATCCGGCGTCGCCATTCCGATGAGCACGAACGACAGGCGTCGGAACTCCGGCTCATTGGCCCGTGCGTTATACACGTAACGGATGGCGGCAAAGAAATCATCCGAGAAATCAAGGTCGCGGGTTCTCTCTATCTCATCAACGAAGATGACCACCGATCCCCGCAGTTCGTGCAGCAGTACCCTCCTGAAGAAGTTGATTAACCGCTGCACGGGGCCGAATGAGGTGTGCTCCTGCCACCAGTCGATCACGTCAGTCTTCAGCCCCAACTGGTCTTGGATCATAACGAGGTGGCCCAAGTACCAGCCGTCCGGAGTCACCTGCTGGCCGAGCAGATTAAGGTCGATGACGACCGTATGCACGGCGCTCTCTTCGAGCCGCGCCACGGCGTAGGCCATCAGACTCGACTTGCCGACCTGCCGTGGGGCGAGGACGAAAGCGAACGTGCCCTTACGGCAGAGCGACAGCAGTTCCGCGTCGGCCTTTCGCAGGACGTAGACGCCGTTATCCAGCAGGCTGCCCGTGACGCTGTAGGCCAGTGACTTAGACATCGAGCCGCCTCTTGAAATACTCGGCGTACAGTGGGCTGCGGGGCCGGGCCGCGTTACCCACGATGCGAACCAGACCGGTGCCCACTAAACTGACGCGCACGCGCTCGTCACCACAAAAGTTGTGGTTGATTACTTGAATCAGCCCCTTCACCAAATCAGGCTTGTCGTAGAGGTGTATATAGTGGTAGCCGAGGTGCTCCGAGAATGGCCCCTCGTCTGTTGAGGCTGTCTCGAAGAGCTTCTCTGCGTCAAGGTGGCTAGCGGCGACCTGATATAGCGCGGACCGCACCAGGAAGGGGTGGCCAGCGACCAGATCTACCAGCCTCGCGACTTCCGCAGGCGAGAGCGGCGAATTGTGGCGCTCGTTCAGTGTGCTCGCCTCTTTGTGGGTGAACTCCTCCATCTCGATCACCGTACCGACGAACGGCGTTTGCTTCACGCCGTCGATGAAGCGGTACGGCTCTGTAGATGTTACGAGAGCCAAGCTGAGCTTCCTCCAATTCGCGTTCGCGCCGCGCAATTGGTGCCAAGACAGCAGCATGCTGAAGAAGTCTTTATGGAGAGGGGTGCTGAGGACACGATCCACCTCGTCGACCGCCAGCAGCACGGGAGACTGCACGGTCTTCAGGACATGCCCGCTGAAGAAACCCGTCACGCGTTGGATGTTGCCGAGGGGTCGCTTCCAGTATTCATCGACGTTATCTTCGAGATTAAGCTGTTCAGCGCTCCGCCAGCAGAACTGATAGAAGAACTCATCAGGCCTACCTAACGCCTGCTCGTCAAACTCCTGTAGGTCTATTCGCACGACCCTCTTATTTATTTCTTCAGCCTTTCGGATCATTGAGACGAGGATGGTGCTTTTCCCCATCTGCCCCGGCCCCTTGATGGTGGTCGTCGTGCCATCTTGTTTTATTATCTCAGCGACAATCTGGTCGGCGGCTCGCGGCACGTAGAAGTGGGAACTGGGGTCGGGCGGCGCGCCTGGCGGCTCAAGCCACAACAGCGCCTGCTTTTGCGGGGCGTCTATAACCTCCCTGATTAACTCCGGACACACACGGGCCAGAATCGTCGCGGGGATCATGTAAGCCGTTCGCTCGGCGGGTCGCTTCTCGACCGCCACTACCATCCCGGCGACGCCGCCAGCGCTCACGTCCCAAACTAGGGTGCCGCTGAAACCCTGCGCAATGAAGAGTCCGTGCCCGCGCGGGTCGTTGATTTGTACCCACCCGTCTGCCTGCCGCCCGCTCAACACACCGTCAGCCCAGATGCCGGAATCATGATCCTTAGGGAACCCGAAGGCGCGGCAGGGGTGGTCCCAAAAATCACTGGCGGTTACTAAAGGCGCGGACCGGCTCTCGGAAGGCATTTCCTCCTGCACCTCCAGCACGGCGATGTCACTCTCACCGCTAACCGTCTCTGAAAGCGGCAGGACTGGCCTCCAGTGAACGACCCGTGCCTTTAACTCGCGGCCCGGAGCACACAAAGGGAAATCTACGCTGATGTCTGCGGCAGGCGCATCCGCAGTCGCATGCGGCAGGGTAACCGCGTCGGCCACAACGTGCGCGCAAGTGATGAGGTGTCTGGAGGAAATGCGGAAGCCGGCGCCTTTGATCTTCTTGCCACCGCCGTATATCCGTACGATTGATGACTCGAATTGTTCGGGTGTGGCGCCCATCTCGAATCAACCTGAGCTCAACAGTCCAGCCCCGCTACCTGTAAGGGAGATCGTCCATACCTGGCGACTACTTACCCTCCCGCTTCCAGGAGAGTGTGATGGCAAAATTCGCTTCCGTACTCGCTGAAGCGAAAAAAGCGCCAGCCTCCGCGCTCAGCTTAATGCCGAACTCCACTTGTATTTCGTCGGGAGTTACATCGAGGGTGCGCAACTTGTTAATGATGGTCTCAGCGGCTGGCTTCACCCTGTCTAACGCTTCACTAAAGGTGTACTGAACCTTTTCTACGATCTCTCCGGCCCGCCCCGCCCGCACCACACCTCCGGTTTCCGGCTCATCCACCTCCACCAGAACCGATGTCCCATCGTCGAGTGAGAACTCCACAAGTTGTTTCACGGTGATGACCTCCGCAGCAAATTGGTTACAAATTCCGGAAGGTAACTATTAAGAGATGATGTCCGGTTATTCCTTACTCGATGTTCGAATATCATGAGGCTAACAACAATTTCAGTTGGCTGAATATACGCCCCCCGCAATGCGGATACGATACGCATGCCGGTAATGCATGTCAATAATTTAGGGTAATGACTAAGATAGTGATGACCTTTTTACTGACTTTCAGCAGGATCGCGTAGAGGTCTTCATCGCGGTGATTGAACCTAAACTCACACTCCTTGCGGTGCAAGTAAAACGTCGCGCGGCTCATGCCGCAGAACTTTACGAGGCGTGTCTTGGCGAAGCCCCATAAGCCTTCGATGCCGTTGATATGGCTGCTGCCGCACACGAACTCGTCGTGATCGTGGCGCACCCGGTAGTGCTTCCGGTAGCCCATGTGGACGATGCCGTCGTAGGAGCGGAAGCTGTCTGTGTGGATAGTCGAGGCCATCTTCACTTTGCCCCGGATAATGGTCTGAATGCTGGCCTTTTTGCAGTTCGGCACGACCTCCGTGTAGACGCGCTCGTTCCTCTTGTAGATGCCGAAGACGATGGTTTTACGGCGCGCGCCGAAGTACGACTCATCGAGTTCCACCTCGCCGCTGAAGGGCGACTCGCGCTCGCAATGCTCAACGGCGTGACGGATTAGTGGCAAATAGCGGTTGACCGTGTTGCGGTTCAGGCCGGTCAAAGCGGCGGTTTGGACGGCAGTTAAATCGAGCGCGAAGAGCTTGAGAAGCTACCGGAATTTAGCCTGCGAAATTCGCGCGCGGACGAATCGCCTAGAACTAACTGCCTTGTGTGGAATCGAATGGGACAAAATGACTGCTTCGACTTGGCCTTTATTATATAACACCCCGAAGTACCAATCTTTTGAATGAAGGCGGCATGGAGATTTCGCCGTAATGTCCCGTTACGTCATGGCGGTTCAGATACGGCCAGTATTAGACTCTGCATGGGTACACGACCGGCTCTCTGTGAAGCGGCGGTTGGTGTCAAGTGTTTTTATCCTTGGTAGCTGCTCGCCCGGGCACACCGACATTGTGCAGCGAGTTCTTTTTATCTCTCTGTCCGTGCTCTCGATTAGGCGGTCACTGTAACGCCCGGCGCATGTATGGATGCGGGGGCGGACAGCGCTATTCCTTCGACGGCGCTCACAGGGCCAAGCCGTTTGCCGCGCTCACCCGTCCGTAGTCTGAACCCGCTGAAGTCAGTCTTCCAATATCTATCGTGATGGCTATGTCACCGCCGACCCGCTGCCTGCACGCAGCAGTAGCGGGTCGAACTCCGTGCCGTCACGCCAGACCGCGAACATGATGCCTGCGAGTTTGCGCGCCAGCGCCACCACCGCCGTCGCCTTCCCACGCCGCTGCGCGATCCGCGCCCACCACTCATGCAGCGCCCTCGTCCTCTCCGTCTTCCACCGCAGCAGCGACCAGGCCGCCTCTACCATGAGCGACCTGGCCCGGGCGCTCCCCGCCTTGCTGATCCGGCCGCGGCGCTGCCTCTCGCCCGAACTGTCCTCGCGCGGGACCAGCCCGAGGTAAGAGCGGACGTGCTTGGCACCGAGGAAGCGTGACGCATCGTCGAGCGTGGCGGCGAAGGTCGTGGCCACCACCGGCCCGACTCCGGGCACGCTACAGAGCCTCTGCACTACCTCGTCCGCCTTGACGATCTCTTCCAGACGCTTATCGGCCGACTTGATCTGCTCGTTGAGCACGCCGAGCATAGCGAGCAGCGGCTCGATCTGTGTCAGGGTGTGTGCGGGCAGCCGCGCCTGCTCGACGCGGCGGGCGAAGCTCGGTGAAGGGCCGGCCTCGATGCGGCAGCCTTCGCGCCGAGCCAAGGCCCCGATGAGCGAGATGTACTTCGAGCGGGTGCGGACGAGAGTCTCGCGCACCGCGAGGTGAGCCCTGACATCCCTCTGCCGGTCGGAGGTGCGGTGCGCGGGGCGGTAAGCGCCGAGCCGGCAGGCTTCACACAGGGCGCGGGCGTCTCTCTTATCGGTCTTAATGCGCCGGTCGCGGGTGGCATACATGGGCGCGAAATTCGGGTCCGCGACGATGACCTCGTGCCCGAGTCCTTCGAAGTGGCGTGCCGCCTATTCGCTTTCAGTTGACGCTTCGACGAGGATGCGTGCGTGCGGCCTCCCCGAGAAGAGTTCGTCGAAGCTCTCCCTGCCGGTCTTGATGCGACGCTCAATCAACTCGCCGTCTTCGGTTAGGACGCAGACCTAGCTGGAATTCTTATGCAGGTCGATGCCGATGTAGTCCATGGCTGGTCTTGACTCCTTCCTGCGGTCATGTGCCGCAAAGTGTTGGAGCATTATGTCACCACCGAGGCGGCAACCAGCCGCTTCATCCAATTCCTTCGTGAATCCATAAGCTAGAATCGGCTGGTGTCTGTCGATACGTCCGGCGAAGGCACCGTCAGGCTTCCAATATTAACATCAACGACGAGGACCATCCGTAGCGAGGC
>JBEVKV010000499.1:0-7344 GCA_040509515.1 Pyrinomonadaceae bacterium
GACTGAAATGATGATTTGGGAGCGCCTATACTTTCGAGAGCTTAGGAATCGACTGTAGTTGACGGCGATATCTCTTTCGATATTCCGCCGGCGGGAGTCCGTATTGCTGACGGAAGGCACGCGCGAAATAGCACTTATCGGTGATGCCAACTTGAAACATAATCTGCTTCACGGTCAGGAATGTCTCTTCCAGCAACTCCTTCGCCCTTTCCATCCTGAGTAACTTCAGGTGTTGTGCCGGGGTCATGCCGGTCTCGGCCTTGAAAAGGTAGCGGAGGTGGGGCGCGGAGAGGTTAACCGCCCGCGCGGTCTCTTCGAGCACGAGAGGGCGGCGCACATCCTCCGAGATGAGGCGTAGAGCCTGCTGAACTCGCAAATCCATAAATGCCTGCCCGGGCACGGCTAAGGCATTGACGTGTGAGCCAACGCGACGACGGTGATGATTATGCAGATGCGTGAGTGCTAGTAACGACTACACCGCACGGAATGTATGGCCGACGAACTCCGAGTGAGGCTAACGGTCAAGATCTTCATCAGCGGACGAGCAGGATGAGGGGCAAGTGAGAGTACTCATACCGGGTTGCCTACGTTATCAGAGGCTTCCCGACTTTCCAGATGCCAACTGCTGACTACTCAGCCTCAGGCGACCGGAAATTGCGGGTGAGCCTACGGGCACGGCCGAGCGTTTGTACTGTATGCCGGTTCTACCTATGAGTCAACAGATATGATGACCGATTCTGTTACAGGAGCGCGCTCTATCTCTGGGCTGACAAAACGCTACACGGTATCCTGCCTGACGGCCTGTGCTAAATCCGGGGTCATCTCAGTATGACCTAACCGGGACACGCCCCAAGGGTTCACCTCCGTCTCCGTTGTGAACCCTTTCTTGGGTAGCGGGTATGTCAATGCTTCGGGTTCTTCTATAGCGCGGAACGAGCGGTAGAAGGCATCAAGGCTCTACACATGCTGAGGAAGGGGCGGGTCAAGAGGTTTGACGGGAGGGGTGCAATAGGGCAGGCGAAGTTTATCACGATCCTCTTCGGTGTCGCCGCCTAACGATAGGCTCAGCAGAGCTCTATCTTACCTCAAAGTATTTCCTGCAATACAACCGACAGAAACCCTTAAAGGATATCTGCCGAACCCAGATAGCACCTTTCATGAGCTTGCGGCGAATCTCGGACGGTTCTTTGTGTGTCATCACGAGCTTCCGGGTTAAAGAATTTCCTCCCGAAAGAGAAAAATTTCAACTGAGATCGTGTCTCCGATAAAGACAAGTGCTCCGAAAACTCCGCTATGAATCTGATATTTCGGTCTCGCCAAACACGAAGCGGTCGTCGCGGTCGGTTCCCTTCAATTGTTGGATGAGCGCTTCTACTTCTGCCGCCCTGTGATGAAGGGGCTCGATGGCGATAGCCGACTTCCAGTCGGCGACGGCAGACTCGGCATCCATCAAATAGAAGGAATAGAGGCCGCGGTTGAAAAAGTTGGTGAAGTTGCGTCGCCCCAGTTTGATGGCCTTGGTAAGCGCCAGCCGGCCCTGCTCATAGTTCTTGAGCTGGCCTTCGACTATGCCCATGTCGCTCCAGAAATGGGCGTCGCGGTCGTCCAGAAAAAGCGCAATCTGAAAAAGCTTGACGGCCCGCTCAAACTCTCCGAGGTCAATGTAACAAGCTGCCAAACCACCCCACACGCGCGCGTACAGCGGAGCCTGCCGCGAAGCGCGGAAGAACGCGTCGAGCGCTTCGTCGTTTCGTTCTGCGCGACTTAACGCAATGCCCATGAGGCAAGCAACCACCCCGTCATCCCTGGGTAATTCGTTGAGCAGTTCGAGGGCCTGCTGCTCCTGCCCGGACTCAAGGTAGAGTTCCGCCAACAGGCGTCGGAGCGGCATTTGCTCCTCTGGCGCGAGGGCCGCCAAGCGTGAGAGCGTTTCCTTGATTGCGGGTATCGTGCCGTAATACATTTTGGTCTGGAGTGCCTCGGACAAGCCCTCAGGCAGTTCGGGTAAGGGGGGGAACTGGATCATCTCGGGGCGCTCGCCGGCAGCCAGGGCACTACTCGCCGCGGCCATGATGGGAGGACTGCTGAGGGACGTAAACTCATCCGCCAGTTTTTGAAAGACTTCCGCGGCGGCGCGGTAATCGTTCAGATAGAACAATGCATAGGCGTAACCGAGGCGCGCGCCCGGCTCGTCGCCCTCCAGACGCAGGGCGTTTGAGAAGGTCTCGCGCGCCCCTTCGCCGTCACCGACGTAAAGTTGCCAGTAACCTCTGAGGCCCAACTCAAGCGTGCTGAGTTCTTGCCGCCGTTCGATCAAGCGCAGGGAGGCCAGCGATTCCTCGATGCGTCCGCCCCGCCAGTAATGGATAGCCAGAAATTTAAGCAGTTGCTCATCCGGTATCTGCGGCGGGGACTGCTCCAAGAGCATGGCGACGAGGCTCGCCATGATGTCGAGCGGCGAGGTCGGCTTTTCGTTCTCCTCCGTCATTGTAGCTCGTAGCCTCGGGCTTCTTAACCGGGGTCACCGGTGGTGAGTTTGGCTAACGTCTCGACGGCGGCAACGTCATTATCCTCCCACTCAATCTTCGTTCCCTTCGTGCCGTGCTCGAACTTCTTCGGCCGCCACTTCAGCAGCACGAGCACGGCCCCGATAACCAGTAACGAACTGAGGCCGAAATCCTTCACGCTGGATTGCCGCGCGTCTTCCACCGCCTCGCCAACGAAGGGGCGCAGCTCCGGGTCGGCCACCGCGTAGAGGAGAAGACTCTTTCCCCAACGCTCCATTTCTGCGACATCCTTTTCGCCGCCGACGATGTGGTGACGCAGCGTTTCCGCGTCGCCCCCGACGGGGGATGCCTGCAACGCCTCCCTGACCTCCTCATCATTCACTTCGTGCTGCCAGTGGAATTGAAGCGCTATGCGCAGATTTTTAACCGCCTCGGACACCTGTGGCCCGTTGAGGTCTCGAATTTGTTGTGTCAGCTCGTTCATAAGCGACTCCTTTATCGTTAGTAGAACGTCAAACGGTCATTGCCGAACAGCGAGAAAGGCGCCCAGTGAAATGGATGCGGATGCTCTGCGCGAATAGCCGTGTAGGCATGTCGCATGGCCTCACCCAGTGTGACGGGGCCGCCGGCCCAATGGTCTTGCAAGGCCAGCATGAACGCGCGGGCGCAGTTTTGTTCCACGACCCAGTTTGAGGCGATCACGGCCTCCGCGCCCGCCAGAAGGAAAGAAGTTGGGAAGCCCATTGGCTCGTCGCCGGGCGAGAAGTGCTGGATGCCCGACATGCATGCGTCGAGGATGACGAGGCGCGCGCGGATGCGCGTTCCCAGAATGTCCCGCACCGACAACTCGTGCAGCCAGCCGTTCGCTTCCGTCTTGCTCGGCAAGCGCCTGCCGTCGGAAAGCAGCAGGGCCGACTTGAGCGAGTCTTGGTCATTAAAACATCCGTGGCAGGACAAGTAAACGCTGTCTGTCTCCTCCGCGTAGCGCTTGAGGGCCTGGGGCGTGGCATCGCAGCCTTGCAGGAAAAGGCCGCCCGTCCGCTCGGCGTAACTGCGCGGCGTCAGCGCGAAACTCTCGTGCACCATCGCCGGGTCTTCGTGCGCCGCCGTTGCCAGACATAGCGAGGGCAGCTCAGCGACCTCGCGCTTGCCAGCAACGTGGCGTCCGATGAGCAGAGCATAGAGCGAGAGGTTCGCGACGTAAGCGACCGAGTGCGTCGTGCCGAGAGGAGCACCGCCCGTCGGTGCGAGCATGTGCAGCGGCAGCGCATGGAGTTCGCCGTGAGGCGCGATGACGAGCCGACCACATGACTCCAGCCTCTCGGCGACCGGGTTTAACAATCTCTGCCCCAACGGCTCCAGCCAACTCATGTCGGCCGTGTAATGCGGGCGGCGATAATTGATTCGTTCGGGCGCGAATAGACGCCCCATCACGGCCGCCGCCTGTTCAAGCTCCGCCTGTCCGACCGAAACCCTCACAACCTCCGGCACCGCCGAGTCGGCGTCGAGCCAGAAGACGAACGTTTCGTCTCTGCTGACGTAGAAGCTGAGCAGCGCCGTCGCCCCTTCGCTGTCTGAAGCCGCAGCCAGGTCAACCCTTGCGCTCATGACGCCTCCTCTCAAGGTAAGCACTGTAAGTAGCCAAGAGGCAGCGCAGCGCTTCGGGGGCAGATGCCGGGTCGTGCCTGAGAGGTTCGACGCAGCGGCGAAAATCTGACGGGCTGGCGGGCAACGGCCAGAACGGATATTTCGCCGCGTACTGTCGTGCGAAAACTTCGTCGAAGCTCGCGAGCGCCCCGGCCGGGTCTTCGGCGCAGAGGCGGCACAGACCGTAGAAGAATGAGTAATCCGGGTGCGAACTGTGTTCCAACGCCTGTCGGAAGTGGTGCTCCGCCTCCTCAATCTGTGTGTCGTGGAAAAGTTCGACACCCCTGTTGTACAGGTGATCGGCGTAAGCTTCCTTCAAAGCCTCCTCGGTGGCGTTGCCCATCAGCAAGTCCATGTTGAGGGTCCCGCTCTTCGGCAGGAGCGCATCACAAGCCGAACAGAATGTAGACGTAATACGGTTGTAAACGAAACACTCACGACACTGCATAACGTCGCCTCCGGGCAACTCCTGCACCTTTTCTTCGACCTCAGCCGGAGCCAACGCTTCCTCATTTTTAACGCCTAATACTAGCCGCCGCAGGACACCGACCTCGACCGGCTGTTGGACGCGCATCGCCAACTCGTCCGATCCGTCTGAGGTTTGCTTCATACGCCGCCAGAGTTCGCCGAGTTCGCGCTCGGCGTCGTAGAGCCGTTTCTGCTCTTGCGGCGAGAGTGGGCGCTGTTGGAGAAGACGACCGCGGAGCGGCCGGATAATCGCTAGCAACTTCTCTTCCTCGGCGGCGAGCGGGCCTATGTCAGCAGCGTCTCCGGTTTGAGCGATCTGGGTCGCGTCGCGCAGGAAGCGGCGCGCCTTGCTGTGCTCGCTGAATAGCAACGCTTGGTCGGGCCTGCCCGCCGCTAGCGCGCAACGGATGGCGAGGCCGTACAATGCTGTGTAACCGTCGATGAACAGCCCGGCCCGGCGGTGGTCAGACATCGTTAAGTAGTTGAGCTCAAGCTCCATCATGGCCCTCGCGAAGTGATGCAGGGCGACGTTGTACCGCTCTCGAGTGAACTCCAATTGTGCCCGCTTGGTGAGCAGGTCGAGCAGGAAGGAGCTCGCGCCCAACACTTCGGCAATCTCCTGCGCGTGCCTGAGCAGGTCGTCCGCGCGCGTAAACTGATACTGCATAATCATGGGCCGCCCGGACTCTTTCCACATGAGTCCTTCAACCATTTCGGCCGTCGCTAGATGCGAGAGCGAGATCGCGTGATCGAGGTGCCTGCCGAGTTTGTGATACAAGCCGAGAGCCTCGTACATGAAGCGGCGCGCCTCGTTACCGTCTGACGAAACGGTGGCGAGATTGCCCATGCAGTCGGCTCGCACCGAGTCATTCTCTGCTTCCGCCAAGCAACTACGGAAAAGTCTTTCAGCCGTCTCATTGTCCCTTTCCGCCCACGCCAGCGTCGCGCGTTGAAAGTCAACATGTCTCGCATCATCTTTCCCCTCAAGACTCTTCAGCAAGGAGCGGCTTCGATCAACGTGGCCGAGGTCGCGTGCGAGGTAAAAAGATTGCCAGGTGAGAATGTCTTTGTACGAGGCTGCGTCCGGGCGTTGCGCGGCCTGCCTCAAGAGCATGTCGGCCTCTTCATACAGACCCTGCCGCCGGGTCAGGCGCGCTTTGAGCAGGAGCGCTTCGGTCGAGAGGTCTTCCCCGCCGCGGCGCGAGCGCAACTCGCCGATGAGCGCTTCGGCTGCGACCAGATTGTCGCGGTCGATGGCCTTACTCGCCTTGGCCATAAGGATGATCTCGCCCGCCTGCGGGTCGCTTGCCATGATGCTTCCCAGATCGTCCGGCTCCGGCAAGTCGGGTTCTAACTGAAGCCGCCACTTATAAATTCGTGCGCGCAGAATGTTGGCCTGCCGCGCTCGACTGGTGGCGAATTGGGAGAAAACGCCCGCGGCCTCTTTTAACGCTTCTTCCGCACTGGCGAATCGACCGCGCCGCGACTCATATACGCCGAGTTGGTGTAACACCACCGCGCGATTCACCGTCAAGCCGAACCGCTCCGCGATGTGGCGCGCGACGTGAAATGAAAACACACCTTTCTCGGATGACTCGTTGAGGGCAAGCAGTTCGGAAATGAGCGCCAGCATCTCCATCGCCAGTCGCGCGTCGATCTGCGGTAAATCGGCGAGCCGCGCTGCGGCCTCCGCGAGCGACGTGGCCAGCACTGCGTTAACGAGTTGTGAATACAGCCGGCGCGTATATTCGTGTTTGGCGATGGCAAGGCGAGCGAGATCCAGGATGTCCCGCTGTTGCTGCCCATCGCGCGCGTCTAGTGCGGTGCCGATGATATCGTTAAGAAGTTCAAGTAGCGGCTGGTGAGCCAGAAGCTCTCTAAGTTCGTGGGCGGTCGTCGAGTCTAAGCGATTGAAGATGTCCACAAGCGCAGGGAGTTCTGACAAGCCAAGGAAATCACGTAGTGATTCGTCTAAGTAAGACATGATGATTTCCTCTAATACAGAGAGTACCGGACGGTTGGGGGCTGAACCGAACGAGCATATTTCCCGTTCTGCGTGGCGCGTCCGTCCCAGACCTCCTCAGCCCAGATGAGTGGCCAGCTTTGCCCGCCCCGCTTGACTTAACCGGAGATGCCTTAGCGCAGAGATTCAGGGCATTGGCAGAATCAGAATGTATTATTCCTCATCATACCCGAGGAAGTTGACGGCGTTCTGATCTAAGTTCTCCCGTCCATGGTCGTATCTCATCACGGTCTTCGGGTCCCTATGCTTCGACATCATCTGCACTTGCCGGTAGGTCAGGCCAGAAGTGCCCGTGTGATGGCAGTCCTCCGGAGGTCGTGAGGCGAGAGGTCGCCGAGGCGGGAGTAGTCGGCCCATTTCCTCACGATCTTCTGCAACATTCTTGTCGAGAGAGGCTTGTCGAAGTCGAGCGTCCTGTAGTTCGTGTGCGGCTGGAAGAGTGGGGCATGCTCCCCGCCCGAGTGCACTATCTCTCTGCGCCGACGATCCAGCCTGAGGTAGTTATCAATCGCCTCCTTGACATCCTTCGGCAGCGGCCAAACTTCCTCTCTTCCCCCTTTCACCTTACTGAGGTAGGTCGTCAAAAGTGGACGCCATGTGTGACGTTCACGCCGCCCGTTGCTGCCGCGTGAACAGGTGCGTGTAAGCCACTGGCGACAAGTAACCGAGCCGCGCCTGCCGCCGCTGCCGGTTGTAGAA
>JBEVKV010000500.1:0-4937 GCA_040509515.1 Pyrinomonadaceae bacterium
ACCCGACCGCGCCGCCTCTGTTTTCTACTGACTGCTGACTGATGTCTACTGTCTACTGTTTTTCACCCTCCCGCGGCCTGTCCCGCGGCCGCGCCGTCGCGCTTGGACATCGGGACGTAGTCGCGCGTGCGCGCGCCGAGGTAAATCTGGCGCGGGCGCGCGATCTTCTGTTCCGGGTCGTTAAGGAGTTCGACCCACTGCGCCAGCCAGCCCGACGTGCGCGGGATGGCGAAGAGCACTGGGAACATGTCCACGGGGAAGCGCATCGCGCGGTAGATGATTCCCGAGTAGAAGTCCACGTTCGGGTAGAGCCGCCGCTTGACGAAGTACTCGTCTTCGAGCGCGATGCGTTCGAGTTCGAGCGCGAGGTCTAAGAGCGGGTCGCGCCCCGTCACCTCGAAGACCTCGTAGGCGATCTGCTTGATGATGCGCGCGCGCGGGTCGTAGTTCTTGTAGACGCGGTGGCCGAAGCCCATCAGGCGGAACTCGCCGGCCTTGACCCGCTTCATGTACTCGGGGACGCGCTCGACCGTGCCGATCTCGTTGAGCATCCTGAGAACGGCCTCGTTCGCCCCGCCGTGCAGCGGCCCGTAGAGCGCGGCCGACGCGCCCGCGAGCGCCGAGTAGGGGTCGGTCTCGGCCGAGCCGATGCTTCTCATCGCGTTGGTCGAGCAGTTCTGCTCGTGATCGGCGTGGAGTATGAAGAGGACGCTCAGAGCCTTCTCAAGCACCGGGTTCGGCTTGTACTTCAGCTCCGTCGTCTTGAACATCATGTTGAGGAAGTTGCCCTCGTAACTGAGGTCGTTGTCCGGGTACGAGATGGGGAGCCCGACGCGGTGCCGGTAGGCGAAGGCGGCGATGGTCGGCACCTTGGCGATGAGGCGGTGAATCTGCTTGCGGCGGCACGCCTCGTCGCGGATGTTCTTCGACTCGGGGTAGAAGGTCGAGAGCGCGGCGACCATCGCCTCGAACATCCCCATCGGGTGCGCGCTGTGGTGGAAGCCGTCGAGCACCTTGCGGATGTTCTCGTTGATGAAGGTGTGGTGCGTGACGTCCCACGTCCACTGCCGCAGCTCCTCCTCGGTCGGCAGCTCGCCGTGGAGAAGGAGATAGGCGACTTCGAGGTAGCTGCTCTGCTCGGCGAGCTGCTCGATGGGGTAGCCGCGGTATTCGAGGACGCCGCGGTCGCCGTCGATGTATGTGATGGCGCTCTTGCACGAAGCGGTGTTCATGAACGCCGGGTCGTAGGTCATCAGCCCGAAGTCCTCCGCGCCGTCGGTCTTGATCTGCCGCAAGTCCATCGCGCGGATGGTGCCGTCCGTAATCGGCACCTCGTACTGCTTGCCCGTGCGGTTGTCCGTGATGGTCAGGGTCTCTTTACTGCTGCTGTCGCTGGTCGCGCTCATGGCAAATCCTTCCCCTCCGTGGGTAATCTCTCAAACGAATTGTGTCAGGGTCTCTAGGGCTACCATAGTAGTTCGTTTCCCGGATTTGCTCAAAGCCCGGCCGCGCCCTCATCGCTCCGCGAGACTCAAAAAAAGGGGTCGGATTGCAAGTTTTGGGCAACGATAAGCGCCGCAAATTTTGCACGATAAGATAACCCCAACAAATTCGCACTGCGCTCGGGCGTGTGTGCGCAAATTTCTATTGCCTCCGCGTTGTGACAGGCTTACTCTTTGCCGCTGAGCGCCCCCCCGTCGGCTTTCTAGCAAACCCCGGCTAACCGGCGCTCGCTCGTAGAAGGTTCAAAACACACGAATACTACTCCGCCGGAATGCGTTCAACGGCGGCCGTCACCCGGCAAGTTTTAAAAGCAGGGGCGGGCACCCGGCCCCGCCCCCACTCCGCGCCCTTCCGAGCGCGGCCGACTCAAGGCGTGACTACAGCAATGCCAACACGCCCTCAACCAAATCCACCACGGCCCCCGCCAACGTCACGTCGGCGGACGGCTCTCCGGTGTGAATGTTCCCCGGCGCACCGGTAGTCATTTCGCCCTGCGCCGATGCTGAGGGCGGAGGCGGCGGTGGTTCAAGCCCTGTCGTCATTTCCCCTGCAAAAGCGCCAAGTGTAAGTACTAGAGTCAACACGGATGCGGTAAAGAATTGGCGTAAGGTTCTCATGGTGTTCTCCTGAAGTGTGAAGTTGTGGGTTGTGACTGACAGCGCGGTAGGATTCTTGCCGGGCCGTCGTTGAAGAGTTGCGACAGCGCATCTTAACACTCTGCCGTATTAACGCGCGCCTTAACCACAATGCTGATGCTTCTCCTATCAGTCTTATAGAAAGGGTACACCTCACGTGACATCCAGAAACGACCTACTTAGTCAGATAGCTAATCCGAATCTCACTCATGACGAGCGCGCACTAGTACGTTGCCGACTGGCTAAAGAACTCGAAGATACGGGTAACTATGAGGCAGCGCGCGAAGCAATGAACGACCTATGGGCAGGAGTCGGTCAACCTCCTGTGATAGATGGCCTGAGCCCGGCAGTAGCGGCGGAAGTATTACTTCGTAGTGGTGCTTTGACCGGATGGATTGGAAGTGTTAGGCAGGTAGAGGGAGCACAGGATGCAGCAAAGAATTTGCTCAGCCTGAGCATCATTAGATTTGAAGTGCTTCAAGCCAAGAAGAAGATAGCAGAAGCACAGACTGAACTTGGCTACTGCTATTGGCGAGTGGGTTCCTTCGATGAAGCACGCATATTGCTCCAAGAAGCCCTATCTAAACTCACCGACAGCGATGGTGATCTCAAAGCTGTTGCTCTACTAAGAAAAGCGGCGGTTGAGAAAGTTAGCAACAGATTGAGCGACGCGCTGCAACTTCTCACCGAAGCAGCGCCATTGTTCCAAGTAACCGGCAACCACACTATCAAGGGAAGATTTCACAATGAGCATGCACAAGTCTTGCGAAGGCTCGGTGAAGTAGAACATCAAAGCAATTACATAGACCGCGCGCTGATTGAGTATGCGGCCGCCAGCTTTCACTTAGAGATGGCAGGGCACAGACGATATCAGGGTTGCGTCGAAAACAACCTCGGATTCCTGTTCAGCACCATAGGGAAGTTCGATGAGGCCCATGAGCATTTAGACCGGGCGCAGGTACTTTTTACAAGTCTGAAGGACGTTTCACGGTTGGCAGGGGTGGATGAGACGCGGGCGAGGGTGTTTTTGGCGGAGGGGCGGTTGGGGGAGGCGGAGCGTTTGGCGCGGGCGGCGGTAAGGGTTTTGGAGCGGGGCGGGGAGCAGTCTCTGTTGGCGGAGGCGCTGACGACGTTGGGGACGGCGCTGGCGCGCGTGGGGCGGCAGGAGCAGGCGTCGGAGGTCTTGCGGGAGGCGGCCGACGTGGCCGAGGCGGCGGGAGACGCGGAGGGCGCGGGGGCGGCGGCGCTGACGCTCGTCGAGGAGTTGGCCGGCTGGCTCGCGCTTCCCGATTTGGAAGCCGCCTTCAAGCGCGCGGACGATTTGCTCGCGCGCTCGCGCCACCCGGGCAACCGGGACAGGCTGCTGAATTGCGCGCGCCGGGTGCTCTCGCTCGTCGGCGTGCTGCCGGAGCCGACGACGTGGGAGCGTTTCTCGTTCCGAGGGGCGGTGCGTCGCTACGAGGGGCGGCTCATCGAGGGCGCGTTGCGCGACGCGGGGGGCGTCGTCGCGCGCGCGTCGCAGTTGCTCGGGCTCTCGCGCCAGAGCCTCGACTCGATGCTCCAACGGCGTCACCGCCGGCTGCTCCACCTGCGCACCCCTCTGGAGCCGCGCCGCAGCAGCCTGATGTTCCGCGAGCCCGACGAGGCGGAGCGCCCGCGCGGCGTACACATCCTCCACGTCGAGGACGACGTGCTCGTCGCCGCGGCCGTGCGCGAGACGCTCAAGGGCGAGGGCTGGCACGTCTCGACCTACGCCGACGGGCTCGCGGCGCTCCGAGAGATAGAGGGCGGCGCGGAGTACGACCTGATGATCATCGACAGGCAGTTGCCCGGCGCGGACGGGCTCGAACTCGTCAGCCGCGCGCGCGAGTTGCCGCACCGACAGCAGGTGCCCGTCATCATGCTCTCGGCCGGCGACTTCGAGCGCGAGGCGCGGCGCGCGGGCGCCAGCGTCTTCCTGCGCAAGCCCGAGGACATGGACGCGCTCGCCGAGACCATCGCGCGCCTGCTCGCGCGCAAGCTGAAGCAGGGTTGAAGGGGGCGGGAGGGAGTTGCGCGTCGGCGCGCGTGTGACTTGAAGTGAAGACTTGAATTGAAGAGATTGCTTACCGGGGTGCCGTCAAGCGACGGAGCGCCCCGGCGCGCGCGGCCCCGCTGTGTCGGGTGCGGGCCGCGACGCGGGGACGCCGGTACTGGCGGGTACGCGGCGTCCCGTTTTTTTTGACGGCGGGCGGGTGGCGCTTCTACTTCACGACGGCGGACGGCGGCAGGTGCCAAGCCCCGCGCAGGCGCGCGTACTCGCCGTCGGGCAACTGGACGAGCAGCGGGCGCTTCGACGGGTCGAGCCAGCCGAGCAGGGCTTCAAGGTTCGACTGCTCCATGGCGGTGCAGCCGGCCGTGCCCTTCTCGGGGCCGGCCCAGATGTGCAGGAAGATACAGGAGCCGCGCCCGGGCGCGGGCGGCGCGGCGTTGTGCGCGACGACGAGCCCCCAGCGGTAGCCCTCAACCTCGCGCATGTGCTCCGAGCTGTTCCAGTCGGCCGGCCCCGACGCGCCGCGCTCCACGACGAGGTTGTAGCGGCGCGAGGCCGGGTCGTCCACGCACTCGGTCGAGGGCGTCAGGGGCTTGTAGGGGAGTCTCAGCCGCGCCGAAGCCGCGCGCGCGTCCGCGAAGCCGAAGGCGGGGCCGAGTTTGAAGACACCTGCGGGAGCCTTGCCGTCGCCCTCACGCTTGCGCGGCCCCACCGCCCCGACTGTGTCGACGAGGCCGACGCCCCACGCGAGTCCCGTCCGCCCGACG
>JBEVKV010000501.1:0-5599 GCA_040509515.1 Pyrinomonadaceae bacterium
GCGCAGCAGCCGGCGTCGCGACGCCCCGAGCCAGACCTCTCCTTTGAAGAGATACTCGCGGCCGACGCCTACACCGTCTACGCGGAGCTGCGCCGCGTCGGCACGCTCTCGCGCGCGGAAGAGGTGAAGACGACCGTCGCCTCGCTCAAACTCCTCGGCGGCGAAGAGGTGAGGCCGCTCACGGACTTCTACGACTTCATCGCCGCCAACGCCGAGGCGTTCGCCGAGTCGAGCATCGTGATGGCCTTCATGCCCGCGCGCAGGGGCGTCCCGCAGGGCGTCGTCGCCTTCGAGCTGGAATCGCCCGAGGCCGCCGTCGCCTTCGAGCCCAAGCTCCGCCGCATCATCGGCGAGCAGGTGCGGCAGGTCAAAAAGGCCATGGGGACGCAGCCCGACCCGCCCGCTCCATCCGCACAGCCCGGCGCGCAGCGCGGCCAGCGGCCGACGCCGCCGAAGAAAGTCCCCGGGTCGGACTTCGCCATCCGGCGCGCGGGGCGCTGGCTCGTCACGTCGGACGGCCCTTTCAGGCTCAGGCAACTCCGCGCCGCGGAGGGCGAGCCGAGCCTCGCCGACAGCACGCGCTTCCAGACGGTGCGCGCGCGTTTCTCTAACGCCTCGCTCTTCGTCTACGTGGACACGGACGTGGCGCAGCGCGCGTGGGCGCTACAGATGCAGATGGTCGAAGAGGCGTCCGACGCTGTCGGCGGCGTGAACCCGGACGCCACCTCAACCCCGACGCCCGCCGTTCCGGGGACGCCCGAGGAGGTGTTGGTCGGCAAGCTGCCCGCGACGCCGCCGGGCGCGGACGCGACCCCCGACCCGGCCGCCTCGCCCGAGCCGACCGCCGAGCCGAGTCCGGAGCAGACTCCCGAGCCGTCGGTCGAAGACGCGGCCTCCGCGGCGAGAATCGCGGAGGTGGAAGAGAATCTTAGGAACCACGAAGAGAACGCGCCGCCGCCCGAGCCGACGGCCGAGGATCGCGCCGTGCGGGGCTTGAGCCGCATCATGCAGAATCTGGGTTTCGGCGTGCCGCGCATCCCCGGCGCGGTCGCGCTCGGGCTCGGGCTCGACCGCGGCGCGCTCGCCGTCAGGCTCGCCGTCGAGAACACGCCCGACGGCACCATCGCGCTCATTCCGTTTCTGCCGAACATCGTCTCGGGGCCGCCCGTCACGGGCGGCACGGCCGAGGTCGCGCCCGCCGACTCGGAGCTTTTCGTCGCCGGCTCGCTCGACTGGACGCACATCTACAACTCGACGCTCGGCGCGGCGTCGGTCAACCCGGCCAGCCTGATGTCCTCCGGCGGAATGAGAGACGACGACGACGAGGAGGGCGGCGGGAAGCGCGAGCCGCAGCCGACCGCCGACGAGACCGTCGCCGCCGTCGAGAAACTCTTCGGCTTCAAGTTCAAGGAAGACCTCCTGCCCTCGCTCGGCAACGAGGTGGCGCTCAGCATGCCGCTCGACGAGAACGACTTCGCGCTCAGCGGCGTGCGCGTCCGCGCCAGAGAGGACGGGCGGGAGGGGCGCGACGCGGAGCCCGGCCCCGTCTTCATCGCCTCGCTCAACGACCCGGCGAAGATGCGCGAGATACTGCCGCGCGTCTTCGTCGCGCTCGGCTTCGTCTCGCCGGGCGTGCCGCAGGTGCCAGAGAAGCGCGAGGGCTTCGAGATTCGCACGCTCGGCGCGTCCGACGGCATGTCCTACGCCGTCGTCGACAGCTTCCTCCTCGTCGGCGAGCTGAGGGCCGTCCGCCACTGCGTGGACTCCTACTCGTCGCGCCGCACGCTCGCGGGCTCGAACGAGTACCGCGAGGCGACCTCGTGGCAGGCCAAGCAGAAGCTCGTCCAGCTCTTCGTCTCCGACGCAATCGTCCGCCGCGTGGTGGACGAGTCGCGGACGCGCTCGGCCGGGAGCACGGACGCGTCGGTGCGCGCGCTGCTCGCGCAGCTTGAGGTGGCCGAGTACGCGCCCGCCTCCTACGAGGCGACCAACGAGGGCGACGTGGTGGTGCACGAACTGCGCCTCCCGCTCTCGCTCATCAAGTCTTACGCGACGGCCGCCGCGGTCAGCATCAAGGACGCGACCGTCATCAGCGGCGAGAACTCGGCCGTCCAAACCCTCCACCAGCTCGCGGCCGCCCAGTTCGGCTTCAAGCACGAGAAGAAGAAGGAGCGCTACGGCACGCTCGAAGAACTGCGCGCGGAGGGGATGCTTGAGAAAGACTTTCTCACCGGCGAGACCGAGTACAAGTACGAGCTGAACGCCGGCGCCGACAAGTTCGAGGTCACCGCCACGCCCAGAAACTACGGCAAGACCGGGCGTCGCTCCTTCCGCATAGACGAGAACCTCGACGTGCGCGGAGCCGACCACAAGGGCGAGCGCGCCACCTCCGACGACCCGAAGGTGGGGCCATAAACGACATGGAGAGTCTTCAGGAACGCTACGCGCCGGGGAGCGCGTGTTTCGGGTGCGGGCCGGCGAACGAGAAGGGCTTGCGCGTGCGCAGCTTCCCCGCAGAGGGCGACGGCGGCGACGAGGTCGTCTGCGAGTGGCGAGCCGAGCCGCACCACGAGGCTTTTCCGGGGATGCTCAACGGCGGCATCATCGGCGCGCTGCTCGACTGCCACTCGAACTGGACGGCCGCCTATCACCTCATGCGCCGCGCGGGGGCCGAGCGCCCGCCCTGCACCGTCACCGCCGATTATTCCGTCAAGCTGCTGCGCCCGACGCCGACGGCCGAGACCATTTACCTCTCGGCGCGCGTCGTCGAATCGACGGACGAGAGCGCCGTTGTCGAGGCCACGCTCACGGCCGCGGGGAAGCCGCGCGCCACCTGCCGCGGCACCTTTGTCGCCGTCCGCCCCGGCCACCCGGCCTATCACCGCTGGTGATTTGAAATTTCAGATTTGAAATTTCAAATCGTTTCAGCCCGTCATTTAAATCCAGTTATTTCTTCACTTAATTTAATTTCCAGCCCCGTTCGTGGCGAAGTACGAAGATTTTCGTTGACAGTACGAACTTCTTCGTAGTAGTCTCGCCGCCGACTTGAGTCCAAGAGGTATTGCGCAATGCCTGAAGCTGAACTGCCGCGTCCGACCGACGCGGAACTGGAAATCCTCAAGGTGCTCTGGAGGCGCGGCCCCAGCACCGTGCGGGAAGTCTTCGAGACGTTAGGCGAGAACAAGACGACGGGTTACACGACCGTTCTCAAGACGATGCAGATCATGGCCGAGAAGGGTTTAGTCGTGAGGGACGAGAGCGAGCGCGCGCACCGCTACGAGCCGGCCGCGCGCGAGGACGAGACGCAGCGCCGTCTGGTCGGAGACCTTCTGCGGAAGGCGTTCGACGGGTCGGCGAAGAATCTCGTCCTGCAAGCCCTCTCGACCGAGCGCGCCTCGGCCGGCGAGCTGGACGAGATTCGCCGCATGCTCGACGAGCTGGAAAGGGGGGAGCGTTGACGGCCGAAGCTTATTTCACGACCGAGCTGACGCTCGCCGCGCGCGGGCTGCTCGACGCGGCCGGTTGGGCGCTCGTCCACTCTCTGTGGCAGGGCGCGCTGGTCGCGGGCGTCTACGCGTGCTTCTGCGCGTCGGCGTCGCGTGCGGGGGCCAACGTCCGCTACGCGGGCGGGGTCTTCGCGCTCCTGCTGCTGCTCGTGCTGCCCGTGGCGACGGCCTGTCTGTCGGCCGGGACGCCCGAGGGACTGTTCGCGCAGGGAGAGCCCGCGTCGGAGGGGACGTGGGCGGACTCTTTGAGCGCGGGCGGGCGCGCGCCGCTGGCCGGCAAAGAGCCGGCGGCGCGCGCGTCAGTCGAGCCGGCGGCGGGGACGGTCTCGCACGCCTCTTCCCTGCGCGGGTGGGTCGAGGAGCGCGTGACGGCGCTGCTGCCGTGGCTCGTCTGTGCTTGGCTGGCGGGCGTCTTTCTGCATCTCTCGCGCTTCGCCGGCGCGTGGCTGCTGGTGCGTCGCTTGAGACGAAGCGCCGCGCCGGTGCCTGAACGTTTCGAGGAACTTCTCGCGCGCGTGTCGGGGCGGCTGCGCGTACAGCGCGCGGTGCGTCTGTGCCAGTCGGCGCTCGTCGAAGTGCCGACGGTCGTCGGACACCTGAGGCCGGTCATACTCATCCCGGCCGGCGCTTTGCTGGGGCTCGCGCCCCGGCAGTTGGAGGCCGTGCTCGCGCACGAGTTGGCGCATGTGCGCCGGTACGACTACGCCGTCAACCTTTTGCAGACGGCGGCCGAGACGCTGCTCTTCTACCACCCGGCGGCGCGGTGGCTCTCGCGGCGCGTGCGCGCCGAGCGCGAGCACGCCTGCGACGACGCGGCGGTCGAGGCGACGGGCGACGTGCTGCTCTACGCGCGCGCCCTCGCGGCGCTCGAACAACTGCGCGCGACGCACGCGCCCCCGGCGGCGCTGGCCTTAGCAGCCAACGGAGGTTCACTCATGCAACGCATACAGAGACTCGTCAACCGAGGGGCAGCGCGGCCTCGACAATCTACACGTCGCCCCGCGGCGGCCGCGGCAGCGCTCGCGGCCCTCGCTATCGTCTGCGGCGCGCTCGCCGCGCGGGGCGCGCTCGCGACCCCGGGGGCCGACCCGGCCGCCGACGCGAAGGCATCGAAGCCAGCCACGGCCGCGCCGCCGCGCCGTCAGGTGGCCGTCACCTTCGTCACGTACCCCGGCAACATCTACGACGCGGGGCGGCTCGCCAACAAGTCGCGCAAGCTCCTGCGCTCGCTCGCCGCCGAGAACATTCAGGCGGTCGCCTTCGTCAACGACGCGCGGCTCTACAACGACGACGGCTCGGTCAACGAGGCGCGCGTCCAGAGCCTGCGCGAGTGGCTCGACGCCGGGCACGAGCTGGGCAACGAGACGGCCCACCACACGAACCTCTACAAGTCTTCGGTCGAAGAGTTTCAGGCTGACGTGATACGCGGCGAGCAGACCATCGCGAAGCTCTCGGCCGAGCGCGGGCGCAAAGTCCGTTACTTCAGCTACCCGTACCTGAACACGGGTGCGAACGCCGAGGCGCGGGCGCGGGTCGAAACGTTCCTGCGCGGGCGCGGCTACGAGATTCACCCGGTGACGGTCGACAACATGGACTGGGTCTTCAGCAACGCATACATTCAGGCGCTCAGGCGCGAAGACGACGCGGCGGCCGAGGCGATACGCGCCGAGTACGTGCCCTACATGGAGCGCATGTTCGAGTTCTACGAGGCGTACTCGCGCGAGGTCGTGGGTCGCGAGTTCCCGCAGGTCTTGATGCTGACGGCGGGCGCGCTCAATTACGACAGCTTCGCCGACCTCGCGGCGATGATGAAGCGGCGCGGCTACACGTTCGTGACGATGGAGCAGGCCACGCGCGACGAGGCGTACAAACTGCCCGACGGCCACACGGGCGTGCGCGGTGAATCGTGGATCGCGCGCTGGGCCGTCGCGAAGGGGATGGAGTACAAAGACACCGAGCAGGTCGAACTGCCAGAGTCGATGCAGCGCCACTTCGCCGAACTCCAGAAGAGCTGGAAGGCCGCGAAGCCCGAGCCGAAGAAGTGAACGTGGCCCGGCCTTGAGTCGGTGAAACGTGAATTAACCACGGAGAGA
>JBEVKV010000502.1:0-6471 GCA_040509515.1 Pyrinomonadaceae bacterium
CGTTATGGGGGATCTGCGAGTATTCATCAGCTACAAACATGAGGGCGACCCGGACAGGTCAGTAGCGCAGGATGTTTTTGACATTCTGTCGGCCCACTTCAAGGTCTTCATCGACAGGCAGATGCTCGTCGGCATCCAGTGGGCGGAGCGCATCAACGAGGAGCTTGAAAGCGCCGACTACATGATCGTCCTTTTATCCGAAACATCCGTCCTCAGTGAAATGGTTATCTCAGAGATTCAAAGGGCACACGAGCTTTCAAAGGCTAGCGGTCGTCCAGCCATCCTCCCCGTCCGCTTGCGTTACGCGGAGCCGTTCAAGTACCCGCTAAGCGCCTACCTGAATCACCTTAACTGGGCCGAGTGGTCGGGCCCGGAGGATACGGCGCGACTCGGCCAAACCCTGTACAAGGCGATCTACGGCGGCTCACTGCTCAATCCCGGCCCCGCCGAGGCGCGGGCGCGGACGGGCAAGTCGGCGGACTCAGCGCTGCCGCTGCCGGCGGCCCAGCCGGTAGCATCCATGATGGACGAGGGGGCTGTGTGGCCGGGGTCGAAGTTCTACGTCGTGCGTCGCTCGGATTTGATAGCACTGTCCGCCATCGAGCGGGACGGCTGGACGGTCGTCATCAAAGGGCCACGGCAGATGGGGAAGAGTTCCCTGCTCTTCCGGGTGATCGATAAGGCCCGCGAGTTCGGAAAGCGGTATGCCTACCTCGATTTTCAAGTTATCGATGGGCGGCTACTAAAGAACCCCGATGCTTTCTACCTTCACTTCTGCTCCTGGCTCAGCGACGTTCTGGAAGTGCCAGACGCTACACAGGAGATTTGGAAATCGGCCCTCGGCAACAGCCAGAACTGCACGCGCTACGTGGAGCGGCACATCCTCCGGCACTCCGACTCCAACCTACTACTGGCGATGGACGAGGTCGACCGACTCTTCGACGCGGAATACCGCTCCGACTTCTTCGGAATGCTGAGGAGTTGGCACAACAACCGCGCCACCTCTTCGGCTTGGCGATCGCTCGACCTCGCCATCGTCACCTCAACCGAGCCGTATCAGTTCATCGAGAACCTGAGCCAGTCGCCCTTCAACGTTGGGGAGGTAGTGGAGTTGGAGGATTTTGACTTTCAACAGGTCTCGGATCTGAACGCTCGCTACGGGCAGCCGCTAAACGAGGGAGAGGTTGAAAGGTTGATGGGACTGCTGGGCGGGCAGCCCTACCTTGTGCGGCGCGCCCTCTACGTGGTGGCTAACGGCGTCATGTCGGCCGACGAGTTGTTCGACCGCGCCGCCTCCGACGACGGGCCGTTCGGAGACCATCTGCGGCATTACCTGTTCCGGCTGCATGGGCGGGAAGAGTTGATCAGCAGCTTGCGGCGGACTATGACCGAGCATACGCTCGACGACGAGTTGATCTTCTTTCGCCTGCGCGGGGCGGGCCTAGTGCGCAGGCGAGGTAAAGAGGTGATGCTCCGCTGCCACCTCTACGAGGACTATTTCCGAGAGCGGCTTAATGCATAGGACGACTAACACCTCCCCGAGGATCATCTACATAGCCGGCGGGACTGTGCAGGCTGGCGGCGGCGTATACGTTACCCGCAAAGCCGACCACGACCTTGTAAATCTCTGCCGGCGGAAGGCCTTCGCCTACGTGCTCACGACCCGGCAGGTGGGTAAGTCCAGCCTGTTGGTTAACAGCGCCGAGGTGATGAAAAAGGAGGGGGTATGCACCGCGCTCCTCGACCTGACCAAGATTGGGGTGCACATTACGGAGGAGCAGTGGTACCTGGGCCTGAGCGCCCTCATCGCGGAGGAGCTTGGATTCGATGCTGACGTGATCAAGTGGTGGCGCGCCCGCCCGCACCTGAGTTCGGCCCAAAGGTTCACATACTTCATGTCCGAAGTCTGCCTGTCCGCGGTCGAGGATGATGTGCTGATCTTTATTGACGAGATTGACAGCACCCTGAGCCTCCCCTTTTCAGATGACTTCTATGCGGCTATCCGCGCCATCTACAACGCGCGGACGGATACGCCGCAATTCCGGCGGCTGTCCTTCGTACTTTCTGGTTTCGCCACGCCCGCCGACCTCATCAAAGACCCGACGCGCACCCCTTTCAACATCGGCGAGCCAGTGGAACTCACCGACTTCACCCTCGACGAGGCCGAGCCACTCGCCGCGGGCCTCGGGCCTTCGGACGAACCGGAGGCGAGGCAGACGCTCGGCTGGGTTCTTAAGTGGACGGGCGGGCACCCCTACCTCACCCAGCGCCTCTGCCGCGCTCTGGCGGAGATGTCCCAAGCCCGCTGGACGGAAAGTGAGATCGACGACGTGGCCGCGCGCACCTTTCTCGACGAGGGGTGCGACAACGACGCGAACTTGAGCTTCGTGCGCAACATGCTCCTTAAAAGCGCCCCCGAGCCGGCGAAAGTCCTCACGCTGTACCGAGATATTTATCGCAAAGAGCGAGAGGCATCCGAGGAGGAACAGTCGCAGGCGTCGTCCTATCTAAAGCTGTCCGGGGTCGTGACGAGCGAGCGCGGTAAGCTCCGCGTGCGCAACTTGATCTACAGACAAGCTTTCAACGAGGAGTGGATCGAGGAGGCGCTTAACCTCCTTACCCCGGCGTTCGGGACTTTGTCGCCCAAGTATTCTCCTCAGTCGTACATACCCCGGCCGCCCGTCGCCGGCTACGTTGAGCGTAAGGACGTTAACGGCCAGGGAATCGTCGAGCGCATCAGGGAGGAGTTGGCACCGGAGAGGAATCATATCGTAACGCTGCTCGGCCCGGGTGGAGTCGGCAAGACCACGATCGCGGCCGAGGTCGCGCGCGCCCTGCGAGAGGGTTATGACGAGCGCATCGTCTGGAGCAACGCGGGGGCGCGAGCCGTCTTCACTCTCCCAGAGCTGCTGGACGACATAATTACGCAGTTCGGCATGCCCCAGTTGCGCACGCTGGCGCTAGGCCCGAAGGAGGCGCAGGTGCGCCGACTCATCGCCGACCCGCCGTCACTCATCGTCTTGGACAACTATGAGACTATTGACCCGGACGAGCAACGGCGCATCGAGGGCTGGCTTGAGCACGCACGGTTCTCCGCGCTCATTACTTCTAGGCACAGAGTCGAACAGACTATCAACCTCTACGTCCCGCTCATGTCTCGCGACGAGGCCCTTGAGTTGTTGCAGAGACTGACTGTGCAAACGCAGAGTCCGGCAGTGTTCACCAAAGAGATTTGCGAACGGATACATGAGGTGGCCGAAGCTAACCCCTTCGTCATGGGGTGGATAGTTGCTCAGATCGACGCTGCGCGTGAGCCGGAGGTTGTCCTCGAAGAGCTACAGCGCGGGGAGGGCGACGCCGCCGAGCGGATATTCTCCCGCTCTTACAACCTACCGCAACTAGGAGACGACGGGCGAAGCGCCTTAATGGCACTGGCCATATTCATGCCGAGCGCTACACGCGACGCGCTCGCGTCGGTGGCCGGATTCGGCTACGACAAGAACCGTCTTAACGAGGCGGTTAAAAATCTTCATATGCTCTGGCTGATTAAAGGGGTGGACGGAAACAGACGCCTTGCCGTCGAAGGGCTGACGCGCAGCCTCGCCGCCGCCCAACTGGCGAAAGGGGAGCGCGCACTAGAACTCCGTCAACGCTTCGTGGGCTACTTCCTCGCCTACGCACAGATGTACTCACAGCCTACCCCGGAAAATCTCGACGCGCTGGAAGAGGAGAAGGATAATCTGCTGAACGCGATAGATGTGGCGTTCGAGACCGGCGACTGGACAAGCCTCATGCAGATTAGGTTTGCACTGGAAAGTTTTCTTGATTTGCGCGGCTATTGGCATCAAGCAATCCGGAGCGGGGAGCAAGCGTTGCATGCGGCTTCCCAACTGTCGGACGAAGGTGCGCGCGCCATTTACGCTCGATACGTAGGGTCACTATATTACCGTCAAGGGGAGTTGGACGAGGCGCGCCGCCTCTACAGCGAGAGCCTGGCAATCAGCAAGAGGCTCGGCGACGAGCGCGGCATCGCCTCCACGCTACACCAACTGGCGGTGTTCGCTCAGAGTACTGGGGAGTTGGACGAGGCGCGCCGCCTCTACGGCGAGAGCCTGGCAATCAGCAAGAGGCTCGGCGACGAGCGCGGCATCGCCTCCACGCTACACCAATTCGCGCTGCTACGGCAGCAGTTGGGGGAGTTGGACGAGGCGCGACAGCTCTACGACGAAAGCCTCGAAATCAAGAAGCGAGTCGGCGACCAAGGCGGTCAAGGTTCAACATTACATCAACTGGCGATGCTCGCCCAGAGCACTGGGGAGTTGAACGAGGCGCGCCGCCTCTACGGCGAAAGCCTCGAAATCAAGAAGCGGGTCGGCGACCAGCGCGGTATCGCCTTAACTCTCGCACAGCTCGGGCGTCTTGCGGAGTCCGAAGGTGATAGAAGAGAGGCCGCTCGGCTGTACCGCGAGGCCGTGGATATTTTTGAGAGACTTGGTTCGCCGTATGCGGAGAAAGCGCGTCGAGATATTGAGAGGGTGGAGAACCCTGACTGAGGTGAGAGGATAAAAATCCGGCCACTCAATCCGGGGCGGCGTTTGGATCACGCCGTGAAAGCGGATGTAGTAATCGCGCCAGCGTACACTGAAACTAACCTACCGGCGACAGGTCTATTACAGAGGAGCGGCGAAGGCTAAGGTGGCGGTCGCGCGCAAGCTCCAGTGACGGCATTACATGCCTGCATACCCTTCTCCTGTCGTCCAACGTCAAATCGATTTTTCACCTTATGAGTTTAGTCGCTAGGAATTCAACTGGCTTTCCAATCAGTCCTATTCCGGTAAGCATCAATTTCTCCGTAACAGGCCGCAACCACCGTTTGATGGAATTAAGTTTTATCTTTGATCCATCAAACGAGTTGAGAGATACGCTTCCACACTCTGGAGTAACGACGTGTTAGTGTGCGTATGGGATAACGAATTATTCTCCTACATCAGGCCACTGTAGTTTCACAGACCGCGTGTCAAAATCAAGCAGCGCGCGCGATAAATGGACGTGACAAAGCTCCGGGCGGTCAGCCAAAAGATTCTGTACAGAAGCCTCCACGGCGGGCGTGGCGTTGGCACCAAGAATAATGCCCTTCAGCGCCTCAGGTGGGAATGCAAATAAGTACACAGCGTCCCCGCCAATCTTCAATGAACGTGTCCCATCCCTCAAAGGGGCGAGCATGCGCCACTCCCTTTCGTAGGACCATTTTATCCCCTTCGTCACCAGGAGTGCGTCACCGTCGATGGTCGCGAGTGAGACAGCAGGGTCGTCGGAGTAGCGCACCCTGCGGACGAAGTAAAATTCATCGTTTTCTGAGCGCCGCCGATTGAAAAAGGTATGCCGTTCGTCGAAACACAAAACCAAACCCCTATGCGTGTCAGCGTAGTGCGCCCACATTAGCTCGTGGTCGGGGATTTCTGAGAGGCTGAGAATGCCGACGTTGTCGTTGAAGGCACGGTAGATCGCCTCGCGGATTGGTGCCGCCCCGTCACGCATCGTTTGAAGGAAGATCTGTAGCCCTTGGGCGGTCGCTTCCCTAGCGTCGTCGGTCCCCGTGAAGACTTCGATAGCCTGCATAGCCGCATTCAGTGTCAGCCCAGCACGCTGCTCCTCTGAGAGCATTGAGTAGGCTTGCGCCACCATCGGCCTCAGGTCGACGGGTTCTCGAGGGAAATTCGCAAGAACATCAGCCTCGGCGATGAGGGATTCGAAGTGCGGGCGGAGTTCGAAAGGGTCGTTAAGAGCGCCAGGCTGTGTGAAGCGGATTTCAAGGTTTTCGATCACGTCAACCCGTTCGGGGCGAATGTACTTAAAAAGAGTCATAAGCTTTATGAGAGCAAACTGATGACCGGAATCGGAATCATCCGTGTTCCTACTCAGGATTCATGAAGCCGGCGGGCGAGATTATGGCATCAGATTCTCTCCCCTTGCGACGCATGCCCCGCTCTAGCTTGCGCAGATAATCGAAGACCTCCGAGCCCTCCTCCTCAGTCCGCAGCGGGTAGGCGTGGTCGGCGTCCCTAGCCGCTAGTATCTTAGCCGTCGTCTCGTCCCGCTTCAGGCCCCGCCAGTACTCGATCCGCTCGAGGAAGAAATCGATGTGCGCCTGCTGTCTCTCGTTCATCGGCTGCGATTTTATCACCGTCGCCCCGTCGTGAAGATAATGCCCCGCTATCTTGAAATGTATTCCTACGTTGGTGCCTTTGCATCCCTCATCGAGTGCCTCTAAGGGCAGCGAGTGCGCTCCTCAATCCCGCTTCACAACTGGAAGAGAGCAAGGTTGGATGGGCCGCACCCTGAGGTAGGCTAGAAAAAGTGGACGCCATCAACCACAGCTTTCAGCATGATGATTGGAGGTGTCCATGATGGAGAAGCTACCCCGTCAAGTTTACACGAGTGAGTTCCGCCGGCAGGCCGTCGAGATGGTCA